>CAYLOD010000025.1:0-20909 GCA_964385235.1 uncultured Clostridium sp. | reverse complement strand
TCCATGCGCCGCATGGCCTCAAGGTTTCTCGGGTTATTTGCGCGGGCAATAACCTTTTTTATCGAAAGCTCGTTTTTAGCGAGCTGAGAGGCTACTATATTATCCTGATCCCTGCCTGTGACAGCGATAAAGCAGCCGGCATCTCTTGTATTTATGTCGCGGAGAGTTTCTATATGTGTGGCGTCGCCGTATATAACCTCTATGCCGAGCTCGTTGGCAAGCTTTTTGCAGGCTGCCTTCGATATTTCTATAACTGTTACATCATAGCGCCTGTCAATAAGATTCCTGGCTAAATTGTAGCCCAGTCTTCCTCCGCCTGCTATAATAACTTTCATATTTCATCACCATTTAAAACTAATATCGTATCAATCCTAAAGCTTTATGTGCCCATGCTGATAAAAAGCGCGCTGTCGCCCTCTTCGATTTTAAAATCCTCGATCGAGTCACAGATGATTCTATCGCCGTTGCTCCGCTTTACCCCGAACAGCTTAGCGCCTTTTTTAAGCGGCAGCTCCGAAACATATCTGCCGACATATTCATTCTCTATACGGATAGTATCTATGATAAAGGTTGAATCGTCAGAGGTGGTTACATTATCGCCTATGCCCATGATCGCGGCATACATGGCATTCGCAGACAAATTTGTCTGACAAAGCGTCCTCAGTCCGAATTTCTTTTTAAACACATTTTCGCGCGAGGAATCGGTTATACGGGCGATAACATTTTCCACCCCGAAAAACTTCTTGACTATCTGTGATACGGTAATATTCAGATTATCATCTGAAGTCACGACCGCTACCGCGTCACAGCTCTCAACGCCCGCATCACGCAAAATATCCATATCCATAGCGACGCCGGAAACAAAAATACCGTCAAAATCCTCCCCGAGCAGTTGTATGCTGTCGGGATTATCATCGACCACGGAAACATCATGACCGTTTTTATCAAATTTATTCGCAAGAGCCGCGCCGAGATGGCCGCAGCCGACTATGAGAATATTCATATATTAAATCCTCCGAAGAATATAGCATTCTCCCCCGCCCGAAGTGGCGTGGAACTTCTTGCCTGTTCAGGTTGAAACATTATTTCAGCAGTATTTTCTTTACTTTTTTCAGTTTTCCGTCCATTACCGCATAATCCGCGAGAAGCTCGCCTTTAATTTCGGGCGATATATTTGTATGCACATACAGCGAAGCGATTCCCGCGTCATGCGCGCCTCTTATATCCGAGTCGAAGTCGTTTCCTATCATAATCGTTTCAGACTTTTTAAGCTTATACCTCTTGATAATAGTGTTGTACAGCTTAACATCGGGTTTTTTGCAGCCCTCGTCCGAGGAGATAACTATGCCGTCGAACTCGTCATATATGCCCAAAAGACGAAGCTCGGGTTCGGTAAACGAGCGCTGTGCGTTGGTGAGTAGATAAACTTTTCCTCCGGCCTCTTTTAAAGAGTGAAGCAGGTCAAGCGCGCCGTCATACAGCTTTATATATTTAAGCGACATGGCGCGGAACGCCGCCGCCAAAAACAGAGCGAGTTCGTCGCCGCACTCCGCGCCCTTTTCGGTAAGCAGACTGTGAAACACATTCAAAAGCTGCGGCTCCGGGTCGGTTGAATACTTATCCTCAGGGACGGCAAGTCTTTCTTTCTCACAAAGCTCGGCATATTTGTTTTTAAGCTCTTTTGTCTTATACCTTGCGCCATACATAGCGAGCAGATTTTTAAAGCCTTTCCAAAGGCTCCTCTTGTCCTCGTCGGTATGAATGTCAACCAATGTTCCATACAGGTCAAAAAAATAATTCTTGTACATAGTCTAAACTCCCATATAAATTATTTAGTTTACAGTGTTATCTCTGAAACAGGTTCCGCCGTAAATACATCCTTGTACTGCTCCTCAAGTCTGCGCGCGCAGTCGTCACGCTCGTTATCATTATCAAAAATGCCGTATACCGCCGAGCCGCTGCCTGTCATAGCGGAGCCGACAGCTCCGCATTTGTGCATAAAAGACTTTATCTCCTCTATTTCGGGCAGATTGGTGACAGCCTCAAATTTATTATACAGATTTTTGGCAATGTTCTTGATATTTCCCTCGCAGATAGCCTCGGTTATCATGTCCATACTCTTGACAGTCTCAAATTCAGGTGAATCTGATTTTTTGTAAGCATCTTCAGTTGAAACTCCCACCTTGGGCTTCACTATAACGAAATAACATTCCGGCAGATCCGGGAGCGGGCTTAGTATCGTCCCTATCCCTCCTGCGGTCATAGTCCCCCCGTACACACAAAACGGGACGTCGGCTCCGACATCAGCGGCAATATCCGCGAGCTCCTTTTTCGACAAATCAGTATCAAAGATCCTGTTCATCGCGAGTAGTACAGCGGCGGCGTCAGTGCTTCCTCCCGCCAAGCCCGCCTCCATGGGGATATTTTTTTTTATTCTGATCTCAACTCCCCTGTTTTCAATATTATTTTCCTTGAAAAACAGCTCAGCCGCTTTATAAGCGGTGTTGTCCTCTCCGAGAGGAACGTTTTCGTCAGAGCATAAGACGGAAATCTCACCGCCGTCGGTATCTGAAACCGTCACCTCGTCATAAAGGCTAACGGATTGAAGTACCATAGAAACTATATGATACCCGTCGTTCCTCTTTCCTCTTATGTCAAGGAAAAGATTAACTTTCGCGGGAGCGTTGACATTTACTTTCATATTTCAGCTACATCCTTTCACACGTTGCCGTCAGACGCCATCACTCATTTTGGCAAGCGGCATTGGGAGCGTCAATGAACCTTTCGATCCTGTCGAGAGCCTCCATAATATGTCCGAGTGAATATGAATATGAAACCCTTATATAGCCCTCGCCGCAGTCACCAAACGCCGTTCCGGGAATCACGGCCACACGCTGGGAATGGATCAGATTGGAGCAGAACTCATCACTTGAAAGTCCCGTACTCTGTATCGACGGGAAAATATAGAAAGCCCCCTCCGGCTCGAAGCAGGTGAGTCCAAGCCGTGTAAAGCCGTCAACGATGGTTCTGCGCCTTATGTTGTATTCGTTTCTCATATATTCGATATCGCCGTCGCCCGCTTTGAGAGCCTCAATGGCGGCATACTGCGCCGTTGTCGGCGCGCTCATAATCGCGAATTGGTGCAGTTTGGTCATCTGGTCAATGATTTCCTTGGGAGCGAGAGCATATCCGAGCCGCCAGCCCGTCATCGCATAAGCCTTTGAAAAGCCGTTTATAACAACCGTTCTTTCCGCCATACCGTCAATAGACGCAAACGAAACATGACGAGTATCGCCGTATGTAAGCTCGGCATAAATTTCGTCCGAAAGCACAAAAAGATCATGCCTGCGGACAACACCCGCTATCTCCTCAAGGTGCTCACGCCTCATGACAGCGCCTGTCGGATTGTTCGGAAAAGGAAGAATCAGGAGTTTGGACTTTGGGGTTATACTGCGCTCAAGCTCCTCGGCGGTAAGCCTGAAGCCGTCCTCCGCCTTGGTTTCGATCGTTACGGGAATGCCTCCGGCAATTGCTGTAAGCGGATTGTAGCACACAAAGCTCGGCTCGGGTATGAGGACCTCGTCGCCCTCGGATATTATAGTCCGTATAGCTAAGTCTATCGCCTCGGAGCCTCCGACCGTCACAAGCACCTGACTGTCCGGGTCATATTCCACATCGAAGCGGCGCTCAAAGTAAGAGGAAATCTCACGGCGAAGCTCAGAAAAGCCCTTGTTCGGAGTGTACCATGTTTTGCCGCGCTGCAGGGAATCTATTCCCGCCTCACGGATATGCCACGGAGTACGGAAGTCAGGTTCACCGACGCTCAGCGAGATAACATGATCCATTTCATTAGCTATATCAAAATACTTTCTGATACCCGACGGCTTAACCATAGAAATCCTGTTGTTAATAAATTTGTCGTAATCTATCACAGAACCATACTCCTTTGTTCATACTCCTCGCTGTCAACAAAGGAGATCCCGCTCTTTTTGTATTCCGCGAGAATAAAGTGTGTGGCGGTCGATATGACGGAATCTATGGTAGACAGCTGCTTAGCGACAAAGCGCGAAACCTCCTGAATGTTTTCACCGCGGACAAACGCGACAAGGTCGAACGTTGCCGAGGCTGCAAGATAAACGTTTTCTACATTGTCAAAGGAAGCTACTATTTCGGCGACCTCGTCAAAGCCGGTATCGGGCTTTGGTGTTACTTTTATCTCGATTATAGCCTGAACACCCGCGTCCTCGACCTTGTTATAGTCTATAACGGTGCTTGTGCCCTTAATAATGCCCTGTTCCTTGTACGACGCTATCATTCCTTTGACTTTGTCCTCACTTTCACCGAGCATGGTAGCGAGCTGTGACGCTGTAAGCTGTGCATTATCCTCTAAAAGAGTCAGTAGTTTATCCATAACGATCTCCATTCTGCCGCGATTTGTTAAGCGGCGTCAACATAAAGCAGTATTTTAAAACGAATGCACTCGTTTCGCTTATGACTTTAGGCAAGATATTCCCGCCTTTTAAACGGCGGGGCAAACTCTTTATCGAATTTTCCTTAAATAATTATAACTCATATTGTATCATTTTTCAATGTCATTTTAAATTATCTTACTTTTTCTTTATTAAAGCAGCCTTATAGAAATTTTTGAACATATTTTATTATTTTGCTTGCCGAGGATAATAATATTAAGTATAATGATGCTATGGCAAGCTTCAGCAAATGAAGGGAATGATTTTTTTGGACATAAACGACGCTGCGAAAAGAGCTGCGGAACTGCGGGAAATAATCAGTTATCACAATCAAAAATATTATAACGAGGATTCTCCGGAAATCGACGACTTTGAATACGATAAACTTCTCCGCGAACTTGAGGATATTGAGGGAGCCTTTCCGGAGCTTATAACGGCAAACTCCCCTACACAGATGGTGGGAGGCAGCGCCTCAAGCGAAAAGTTCGCCCCGGTTGAGCACTCAGTACCCATGGAAAGCCTGCATGATTCATTCTCTCATGATGAGATCAGGGATTTTGACAAGCGTGTGCGCGAAACCGTTTCTAATCCCGTCTATGTTGTCGAACCGAAAATCGACGGTCTGTCCGTTTCCGCCGAATACCGAAACGGAGTTTTTGCGCGGGGATCGACACGGGGCGACGGAAATGTGGGCGAGGATATTACGGACAACCTTATGACAATAAAGACGCTTCCGATGCGTCTGAGAAAGCCTATCCCCTATCTTGAGGTCCGAGGTGAGGTCTATATGTCGAATGATGTGTTCATGAGGCTGACGGCCGCTCAAGATGAAAACGGTGAAAAGCCGTTTAAAAATCCGAGAAATGCCGCGGCGGGCTCACTTCGGCAAAAGGATTCTAAAATAACGGAAGAACGTTCACTCGACATTTTTGTCTTTAATATTCAGCAAATCGAGGGAGTGACACTTAACAGCCATAAGGACAGCCTTGATTTTCTCAGGGAGCTCGGCTTTACCGTTCTGCCGTTTTACAGTTGTTTTTCCGATATTGAGGACGTCATTGGCGAAATCGAAAGAATAGGAGAGACGCGAAAGACCCTGGACTTTCAAACCGACGGCGCGGTAGTTAAAGTCGACGCGTTTTCACAGCGCGCGGAGCTTGGAAGCACGTCAAAGTTCCCCAAGTGGGCAGAGGCGTACAAATACCCTCCGGAGGAGAAGGAAACCACTCTGCTCGATATTGAAATAAACGTCGGAAGAACGGGGGTTTTAACGCCCACGGGAATATTTTCTCCCGTGTCGCTCGCGGGAACCGCCGTAAGCAGGGCGACACTTCATAATATCGACTTTATCCGTGAAAAGGATTTAAGAATAGGCGACACTGTAGTCCTGAGAAAAGCGGGCGAGATAATTCCCGAAGTCGTTTCCGTATCCAAGCACGCGGAAAATTCGGCGCCGTTTGAATATCCCAAGCTGTGTCCGTCATGCGGCTCGCCCGTAACAAGGGAGGTCGGCGAGGCAGCCTTCCGCTGTACCAACACAGACTGTCCCGCGCAGCTTATGCGCCATCTCATTCATTTTGTTTCACGGGACGCTATGGACATAGACGGTCTGGGCGCGGCGGTATTAGAGCAGCTTGCCGCGAATAAGCTTATCGCTTCACCGCTCGACCTTTACAGTCTGAAAACAGATGATATAAAGTCGCTTGAGCGCATGGGCGATAAATCCGCCGGCAATCTTATTTCAGCTATTGAAAGGTCAAAATCAAATGAGCTTTATCGTTTGATATATGCGCTCGGCATACGCCATATAGGGCAAAAAGCCGCTAAGCTCCTTGCGGATACGTTCGGCTCTCTCGATGCTGTCGCCTCGGCAGGCGTGGAGGAAATTTCCGCCATAGACGGCTTCGGGGAAATCATGGCAGAGAGCGTCAGCGGCTACTTCAGGCTGCCCGAAACTCAAAGGCTTATTGAGGAGATTAAAAGAATCGGACTGAATACCGAAACAGCCAAAAAAGAAAAAAGCGAAACAAATGAGCTTTTTGAGGGTAAGACATTTGTAATAACGGGAACGCTCAAAAATTACAAGCGAACAGAGGCGGCCGAAATAATCGAACATCTCGGCGGAAAAACATCGTCAAGCGTTTCTAAAAAAACCGACTACGTTCTCACGGGCGAGGAGGCGGGAAGCAAGCTGACAAAGGCGCGTGCGCTCGGCATAACCGTTATTGACGAGGAGGAATTTGAGCGTATGCGCACAGAAAATAAATAAAAAGAAAGGCCGGATTTTTATGAGCGAACTTTCAAACAATAAGGACTTAGAGCCTTCCGATGAAACGGTATAGCTTTTATAATGGCATTTTGACGCGGCGGCAAACCTGTACGGGGTTATTCCGTTATATACGCCGCTTAAAATCTATAGCAGTCAAAACGGACCCATATCCGGGGAAGCATTCCTTAAATTCGCGGATAATATTGATTTCGGCGGCAAGTATTACTTAGCCGCCGGAGAAGATTAAGTATTCATCGACGGGCCGGAAACGGAACCCATGAAAAGCGATTCGGTCGCCGAGTACCTTTGCCGTGATGATTTTGAAGAATATATAGAAGAATACATAGAAGTAAAAGAGGAACAATTCGGAAATTGATATTACCGGCAAAAAACATCTTCCGAAATATTCTGACCGGTACTATTTTGAAAAGACTCCGCAATTTACAGAGCTGAGGTCTTTTCTAAGGAATATGTCATGTTTTTCTAAGAAAGATGCAGATGATTCAGCATATGAAATTCAGTTTATGATTTCAACAAAAGGCGGCGATTGCGCGGGTGCTGTCGAAAATGCGGCGGGAATGGGCGTGAATCTCGAAAACATAAATACGAGAAATGAATTTATCAGGTCTTGCCGTAATCTGAGTATGAACGCAAGAATGCACATACACCGCGGACACACTCCTGCAGAGGTATTCAAGAATTATTGAATTGACACAGACGAATATTTCATTATCAGTGACGCTGCGGAAACGGCTGTCTTTTTCCGCTCAGACTTTTTACGCTTGAAAGTTTTGCGACATATAAAGATTTGGCATTGACAAATGAGGAATTTTGGCGGATAATATAAATTGAATTTTAAAGGTGTAAAAAATTCATTTTAGAGTTGCACACGAAATATAAACAAGGGGGATCCAGCATGGGATACACACTCGCGCAAAAAATCATTAAAGAGCATATTCTCAGCGGTGAAATGACTGTCGGCTCGGAGATAGGTCTTAAAATCGACCAGACTCTCACACAGGACGCAACGGGAACTATGGCTTATCTTGAATTTGAGGCTATCGGAATACCGCGTGTCAAAACGGAGAAGAGCGTCGCCTATATCGACCACAACACGCTTCAAACGGGCTTTGAGAATGCCGACGACCACCGTTTCATACAGTCCGTTGCAAAAAAGCACGGCATATATTATTCACGTCCCGGAAACGGCATCTGCCATCAGGTTCACCTTGAACGCTTCGGCAAACCCGGCAAAACACTCATCGGTTCGGACAGCCATACCCCGACGGGCGGCGGTATCGGTATGCTCGCGATCGGCGCGGGAGGTCTTGACGTAGCAGTAGCTATGGGCGGCGGCGCGTACTATATATCAATGCCGAAAATGGTGAGGATAAACCTTTCGGGCAAACTCCGGCCATGGGTAGCGGCAAAGGATATTATACTTGAGGTTCTCAAAATAATGTCCGTCAAGGGCGGCGTCGGAAAAATCATAGAATACGGCGGCGAGGGCGTAAAAACCCTGACAGTTCCCGAAAGAGCCACTATCACAAACATGGGGGCGGAACTCGGCGCAACGACGTCTATATTCCCCTCCGATGAAATAACAAGGGAATTTATGAAAGCTCAGGGCAGAGAGGAGGACTGGATCGAGCTTTCGCCCGACGCCGACGCTGTTTACGATGAGGTCATTGACATCGACCTTTCAGAGCTCGTTCCAATGGCAGCCTGTCCTCACAGCCCCGACAACGTAAAATCCATTGAGGAAATCGGTCCGCAAAAGATAGATCAGGTACTCATAGGCTCATGCACAAATTCATCATATCTCGATCTTATGAGAGTCGCTCATATACTCAAGGGCAAAACAGTTCACCCCGACGTAAGTCTCGGAATTGCCCCCGGCTCAAAGCAGGTCTACAATATGCTTGCCGGAAACGGCGCTCTCGCTGACCTGATAGAGGCAGGCGCGAGAATACTTGAATGCGCGTGCGGTCCATGTATCGGCATGGGACAATCCCCCAACTCCAAGGGCGTATCTCTGCGCACATTCAACAGGAACTTTGAGGGACGTTCAGGCACGGCGGACGGACAGATTTATCTCGTCAGCCCCGAAACCGCCGCTGTTTCCGCTATCACAGGCGTATTTACCGACCCGAGGACGCTCGGCGACGCTGTCGAAATCACACTCCCCGAAAGGTTTAAGATTAACGACAATATGGTTGTCGCTCCCGAGCCGGAAGAAACCATGGATTCGGTTGAAATACTTCGCGGTCCCAATATCAAGCCTTTCCCGCAGACGACTCCGCTTGAGGACCCCATTGATGTTCCCTGCTCTCTCAAGGTAGGAGATAACATCACAACGGACCATATTATGCCTGCGGGCGCAAAAATACTCCCGCTGCGTTCAAATATACCCGCCATTTCGCAATACTGCTTCACAGTTTGTGACAAGGAATTTCCAAAGCGCGCTCTTGAGCTTGGCGGCAGCATTATTGTCGGCGGCGCAAACTACGGACAAGGCTCGTCGAGAGAGCACGCCGCGCTCGCTCCGCTCTATCTCGGTGTAAAAGCTGTCCTTGTCAAGTCGTTCGCGAGAATCCACCGCTCGAACCTCATCAACGCTGGTATCCTGCCGCTTACATTCGAGAACGAGGACGATTATGACGCCGTAAACGAGGGCGACGAGCTCGCTCTGCCCGATGTCAGGGAGCTTATCAAAAAGGGCGGAAAAATCAAGGTTATAAACAAAACGACAGGCAGAGAGATTACTGCCCTTTGCGAACTGTCAGAGCGCACGAGGGATATTATTCTTGCGGGCGGCTTACTTAATTATACAAAGTCAAACGCTTAAGATATATAAATTGAGAGGATGATAATGATGGCAAAAATTCAGATGAAAACACCATTGGTTGAGATGGACGGAGATGAAATGACAAGAATTATCTGGAAGATGATCAAGGATATTCTCATTCTCCCCTATGTTGATCTCAAAACGGAATATTATGATCTCGGTCTTGAGAACAGGGAGGCCACTAAGGATCAAGTAACCCTCGATTCCGCCGAGGCAACCAAAAAGTACGGAGTCGCCGTAAAGTGCGCTACCATTACTCCCAACGCGGAAAGAGTAAAGGAATACAACCTTACCGAAATGTGGAAGTCACCTAACGGCACGATCCGCGCGATACTCGACGGCACAGTCTTCAGAACACCGATCCTTGTCAAGGGCATCACTCCGTTTATCCCGAGTTGGAAAAAGCCTATCACTATTGCCCGTCATGCTTACGGCGATGTATACAAAAATACCGAGATGGTCGTTCCGGCAGATTCAAAGGCGGAGCTTGTCGTAACAGACAAGAACGGCGTCGAAACGCGTTCGCTTATCCATGATTTCACAACTCCCGGCATAATTCAGGGTCTGCACAACATTGACAAGAGTATATCCAGCTTCGCAAGAGCCTGCTTTAACTACGCTCTTGATCAAAAAAAGGATATTTGGTTCGCAACAAAGGATACTATCTCAAAGAAGTACGACCATCGTTTCAAGGATATATTCAATGAAATCTTCGAGGCCGAGTACAAGGACAGATTCAATGACGCGGGCATAACATACTTCTATACACTTATTGACGACGCTGTCGCAAGGGTTGTCCGCTCCGAGGGCGGTTATATCTGGGCTTGCAAGAATTACGACGGTGACGTTATGTCCGACATGGTCGCCACAGCCTTCGGCTCGCTCGCCATGATGACGTCCGTACTTGTATCCCCCGACGGTGTTTACGAGTACGAGGCCGCTCACGGTACGGTTCAGCGCCACTATTACAAGCACCTAAAGGGCGAAAAGACGTCCACTAACTCAATGGCCACTCTCTTTGCGTGGACGGGCGCGCTCAAAAAGCGCGGAGAGCTTGACGGTATTTCGGAACTTGTTGATTTTGCCGGCAAGCTTGAAAAAGCGTCTGTTGAAACTATAGAGGACGGTATAATGACAGGAGATCTTGCCGCACTTTCAACTCTTGAAAACAAGACTACTGTTGATACGGAAACGTTTCTCACGGAAATAGCAAAGAGATTGGACAAGATGATGAAATAATTTTATTTATGTCTTTTATTTCATAAAAAATGTGTTATAATAGGGTGCGGGGATTTTTCCGCACCTTTATTTTTCGGAAGCCGGTGAGTATAATGTCTAAACACGAAAACATTTCCGCGCAAGTAATAAAGCGACTGCCGCGATACTACCGTTTTCTCGGTGAGCTGCTCGATAAGAATATAACCCGGATCTCCTCGAGGGAGTTATCCGACAGAATGCACATTACCGCGTCGCAAATACGTCAGGACTTGAATTGCTTCGGCGGATTCGGTCAGCAGGGCTACGGCTATTCTGTTTACGCTCTGCATGAGCAGATCGGGAATATACTCGGTATCGGTAATCAGTACAGCGCTATACTGATTGGCGCCGGAAATCTCGGCAGAGCCGTTTCTACACATATGTCGTTTGAAAAGCGCGGGTTCCGCCTTACAGCTATTTTTGACAGCGATAAAAATAAAGTCGGGCAGAAAATCCGCAACATTGAAATCATGGATACAGACGAACTTGAAAATTTCTGTAATGAATACAGCCCCGACGTCGCTATACTCTGCGTTCCGAAAGAGGCGTCGCCCGCGCTCGCGGGACGTCTTTATGCGTGCGGTATTAAAAATTACTGGAATTTCAGCCATTATGACCTGTCTCTCGACTTTGACGATGTTATTGTCGAAAACGTTCATTTGAACGACAGTCTTATGATCCTATGCTACCGTATCACCGACAACAGGGAAAAGTGTATAAACGATGAAAGTGAAACCGAGGTTTCATAACAAGCGCCCATTATGACGGTATGACGGTGCTGTAAAACACAAACAAAAAGACCGTGAAACGAAATCAATCGTTTCACGGTCTTTTGTTGTTAAATATTCGGGAAATTATCTGTGCGCTCTGCGCTTTGCTGTGAAGAATACAGCACAGGCAATCATTATAAGAGCCGCAGCCAAAGCAAACCAGAGAATTGCTGTTGAGCTGCTGTCGCCTGTTTCGGTACCCTGATTCTGGTTGGCAGAATTACCATTTGTATTCGGGGTGTTGCTGTTATTACCATTGCTGCCGTTGCCGCTGTTGCTGCCGTTGCCGCTGTTATTGCCGGTTGTGTCACCGACAACGAGAACCATGGAGGACTGCGCCTTGACAGTTACCGTATCGCCTGTGATCGTTTCGATTACGTCGGTACCCGCCTTTTCGCCGTTTACGCAGACCTGCCAGTCATCGCTCCGCGGAAGCTTGACCTGAACGTCCTCTTTGTTCGCATTATAAGCTACAAAGATAGAATCCGCTGTTTCGCCGTTCGGCTTGCCGCTTACCTCGTAAGCTACTACATTAGCGTCAAGACCGTCGGAGAAATTAATGCTGTTGTTTACATCATCTGTTGTTGTAAGTCTGAGGGACGGATGCGCCTTTCTGAACGCTATCAGACCCTTGTAGTAATCATGAACAGCCTTTACTTTCGGATCGGAAATCGTATCCCACTTAATGCTGTTTGTAGAGTCGGGGGACTTATAGCTGTTGCTGTCAAGAGTTCCGTCAGCCAAAGGCTTGGTTCTGAGAATTTCCTCACCCGCGAGGAAGAAAGGCATACCCTGTGCCGTGAAGATAACAGAGCTTGCAAGCTTTGTCATCGCTATCTTCTCATCATAGGAAGCGTCGGGGCAGGAATTGAGGAATCTGTCCCAAAGAGTGTGGTTATCATGGCAGGAAACATAGTTTATCGTCTGTGTGGGATCAGCCGCCCAAGCCGCCTTAACGTCTGAATTGACAAGAGAATAGTCAACCTGCGGATGAGCCGTCGCACCTACGACACCGGACTTAACGGTTTCTTCAAGACCCGTCTTGCCGCTTACAAATCCGATGTCCTCTGCATCAAAGACGCCGCCCTTGAGGCCGTCTCTTATATCGTCGCTGAACGCCGCGAAACCGGGGATCTTCGAGATCTGAGCTTTCATGCCCGTTGTTTCTTTAGAAACAGCGATGTCGCCGCCTGTCCAGCCCTCGCCGTATACGAGGATAGTCGGGTCGATCTTATCGAGCTCTGCTCTGATTTCCTTAAGTGTTTCCTGATCATGGACGCCCATGAGGTCGAAACGGAAACCGTCGATATGGTACTCGGAAGCCCAGTAGGTAACAGAGTCAACCATATATTTTCTTACCATTGCACGTTCGGAGGCAGTTTCATTTCCGCAGCCTGTGCCGTTAGAGAAGCCGCCGTCCTTATTCTGTCTGTAATAGTAATTCGGGAAAGACTTGTTGAAGTTAGAGTCGTTTGTCTTGGACGTATGGTTATATACAACGTCCATAATAACTCTTATGCCGTTATTGTGGAAAGATTGAACCATTTGCTTAAACTCGTTGATTCTTACTGCGCCATTGTAGGGGTCTGTTGAGTAAGATCCCTCGGGGAAGTTATAGTTTTCGGGATCATAGCCCCAGTTGAACTGCGGTGTGTCAAGGTTTGTTTCATCAACGCTCGCATAGTCGAATACAGGCTGAAGCTGAATGTGTGTAATGCCGAGATCCTTGATATAATCCATACCTGTCGGATCACCGTTTGAGTTCGTTGTTCCTGTTTCTGTGAAAGCGAGATATTTGCCCTTGTTCTGCATACCCGAGCTGTCGTCGATAGAGAAATCTCTGACGTGCTGCTCGTATACAATGGCATCTGTCGCATTACCGCCGAAATCGGGACGGACATCGTTTGACCAGCCTGACGGATCTGTGGTATCGAGGTCTATGACCATACCTCTCTGGCCATTCACGCCGCCCGCTCTCGCGTAAAGGTCAACAGCTTCGTTTTCGTCGGCGCCGAACTTGTAAGTATAAGTATAGTATGTACCGTTGAGGTCGCCAGCTTCCTCAGCCGTCCAAACGCCCTTATCGCCGAGCGTCATATCGACGGACTTAATAAGTGCATCGCCGTTGCCTGCCGAATAGAGGTTAAGCTTTACGCTATCCGCGAGAGGAGACCATGTTTTGAATACAGTCTTTTCAGCGGAATAATTCGCGCCGAGATCGTTGCCGTCATAAGCATACTTGTTTTCAAACTCCTCTGAGTTGTAAATATTATTCGTGCTGACTTCAAGCTCAATGAAGCCGTTGATGGAAAGAGTGTACTTCTTTCCTAAAGAAAGCTCATCTACTGTGGTAAGACTGCCGCTTGTGCCGTTTATGGTGACATTGGCAATCTCATAATTGTTGCCCTCGGAATCCGTGAGAGTGACGTCGCCTGCCGAAATCGATGCTTCCTCTGAAAGAGTGAAGTTGATCTGATTTGAGGAAACAAGCTCCGCGCTTTTGATTCTGGGAGCTGTCAGTTCCGCCTCGGTATAACCGAACTCGACCTGTCCCTGAAGTACATAAATGTCGATTTTTCCGTCAACAGCTTTTGACTTCAGGAAATACCTGTCACCATCGGTATCCTTGCTCGCCCATTCATTCTGGGTGGTGCTTTGGCGAACAATAAATCCTACTCTGTCTACTCCGGTCACGTCAACATTGAACTGAGCAACCTTGCCGAAAGAATCCTCCGATGTGAAATCCTGCCGTACGCCGTCGCCGTTTTCAGGCCATATCCAGAGATTCCAGTCGGTGTAGTTACCGTCTTTTCTTTGATAATGGAACGTAACAGAGAGTTCGTCCGCCGCGGATACGGTGGGAACGACAAAGACTGCCGCGATCATCATCAGTGACAGAAGAAGCGCTAAAAATTTTTTCGCAGTTCTTTTTGCCATTTTCATTTCTCCTTTAAGTTTATTTATCTGAAGCACTGCAGCTATGCTTCAAACCACTATAATTATATCACATCTTTAAATTTTATGAAAACATTTTAATGATTTTTTTTGCACAAATTATCAGGAAATCATTTGTTGAGTTTACACAAAATTTTTATTAAGATTTTTATTTGTATATTATGTTAAATTTCTTTTGTAAAAACCAGTGCGGAATCATTATATGCAAGCCTTAGCTCATTACCTGTCAAGCTGTATTTTAAATTAACCGTTCCGTATTTTTCGGATATTATTATAATGTGATTATCGTCAATTTCAAAAAAGCCGTCTATTTTCAGCTCGCTGCCGTCCGCTTTTTTAAGCTTCAGGCATATCCTGTCATCATTAAAACTCAGCGAGCCCCCGGGCTTTTCGTTTATATTGCCCTCGTTTTCATTTTTTAATGACCACGAGTACATTACCGCTTCCTCTGACGGCGAAACAGGAGGCGACGCCTCGCACCCGCCCAAAATCAGCATCATCATTACTATAAACGGTAATATTATTTTTTTCATTTTTTCTGCCCCTTTTCAAGCTGATACGGTCAAAAAATATAAACAATTTTTCTCTTAACACGTTTTTTTTGAATAAAACAATGAATTTTGCAAGTTTTTAAATAAAGACTTGCATTTTTGCACATATCATATTAAAATATTATCTTGTTATGAGCCGTTTTTGCAGTTTACAGCTCAATATATGTGAATCTTAGGAGGATTTGTATGTCAGACTATCTGTCAATGGAAAGAAATGACCTCGAAGCCGAATATGAATCGCTGAAAGCAAAATTTGATGAATATAAGGCGCAGGGACTTAACCTTAATATGACGCGGGGAGTTCCCGGAGTAGACCAGCTTGAGCTTTCTCTCCCGATGCTTGACGTATTAACAAGCGAGAGCGAATGTCTGTCTGTTTCGGGTCATGACTGCCGCAATTACGGTATTATTGACGGTATTATTGAAATCAAGGAAATTTTTGCCAAGATGCTCGGCGTAGGCGTTGAAAACGTATTTGTAGGCGGCAACTCAAGCCTGAACATGATGTTCGACACGATCTCATGTTTTTTTGAAAAGGGTATCGGCGGGGAAAAGCCGTGGTTTTCACAGGGCAGGATAAAATTCCTCTGCCCCACTCCGGGATATGACAGACACTTCGGCGTAACGGGATTTTTTGAAAATATAGATATGGTCAACGTCCCTATGACGGAAACAGGTCCCGATATGGATATTGTCGAAAGATATGTTGAGAACGACCCGACCGTCAAGGGCATATGGTGCGTACCTAAATACTCCAATCCCGACGGCATAACATATTCCGATGAAACTGTCAGGCGCTTCGCGGCTCTTAAGCCTGCCGCGAAAGACTTCAGGATCATGTGGGATAACGCGTACTGCATACACGACATTACGGACACTCCCGACACCCTGCTCAATCTGTATGATGAATGTAAAAAGACGGGGAACGAGGATCTCCCGATAATGTTCTGCTCGACCTCCAAGATCACTTTTCCCGGAGCGGGCGTAGCGGCTCTCGCGGCGTCAAAAGCGAATTTAGAGGTTCTCCTCAAGAGGTACTCTTTACAAACCATAGGCCACGACAAGATGAATATGCTGCGTCATGTGAGGTTCTTTAATAATTATGAGGGTGTTCTCGCCCATATGCAAAAACACAAGCAGCTTCTCGCGCCGAGATTCAAGCTGGTGGATTCCAAACTGACCGAACAACTCGGAAATACGGGAGTAGCCAAGTGGAGAAAGCCTAACGGCGGATACTTCGTAAGTGTTTATGTCCTTGACGGCTGCGCCAAGAGAGTCGTTGAGCTTTGCAAGGAGGCGGGAATCACCCTTACAAACGCCGGTGCGACATATCCATACGGCAAGGATCCGAGCGATTCCAATATAAGGATAGCTCCCACATACCCGCCTATGAATGAACTTGAAACGGCGCTTGATATTTTCTGCACCTGCACAAAACTCGCCGCGGCAGAAAAGCTGTTAAATAAATAATATATAAATAATATATTTTATATATTTTTTATTTAGCTTTTAATTTAGCTTTTATTGATATAAAATTATTGAATTACATTGACTTTTTCGACGATAATATATATAATTAACCTTGTTACGTCTGCCTTTTTGAGTAGCAAGGTTTTTTATCTATATCTTTATATATGAGATATGTAATAAAAGGTATTACTAAAATTGCAGGCAAATGAAATCAACTGGAGGATACAGTATGAAACGAATCGGAAAACCGGTGTTTTTCATCGTCGCTATTCTTATTTTCGCGTTGGCATATGCGTCGATTTTCGGTATTTACGGCGAAAACGGCGACTTTAAGATCACATATGTCAAGGGAGTAAGCGACATTAGATGGGGCATCGACATCAAGGGCGGAGTTGAAGCGACCTTTAAGCCCGCCGGTGACATCAAGGCGACCGCGGAACAAATGTCCGCCGCGAAATCAGTCATAGAGCTCAGGCTTGTTACAAACAACATAACCGACTATGAGCTTTATCAGGACAATGATAACGGACTGATCATCGTCCGCTATCCATGGAAAGAGGACGAAAAGAATTTCGACCCGAGTGACGCTATTGAGGAACTCGCGGCAACCGCAAAGCTCACGTTCCGTGAGGGAAACAGCTATGAATCGCAGGATCTTGACTCTAACGGCGAAGTCGTTTACAAGACTCCCACGGGAACGACAGAATCGCATGTATACCTCGACGGCAGTTCTATCAAGAGCGCCAAGGCGGAATATGTGACACTTCAGTCGGGCGGTACTCCTCAATACATAGTTACGCTCGAGTTTACACAGGACGGACGCGAAAAGTTTAAGGAAGCTACCACAGAACTTGCCGCGAAAGCGTCCTCGGGAGAAAACATCATGTCGATCTGGATGGACGACACGATGATCTCGTATCCGACCGTCAATGAGGTCATAGACAGTGACAGTTGCATGATAACAGGCGGTGAAACAACAGGCTT
Organism: uncultured Clostridium sp.; assembly: GCA_964385235.1. Classification (GTDB taxonomy): domain Bacteria; phylum Bacillota; class Clostridia; order Oscillospirales; family Acutalibacteraceae; genus Pseudoruminococcus. The sequence continues at coordinate 3,336 of CAYLOD010000025.1, read as the reverse complement.
TACAGCATCGGAGGCAACCGCTCTCGCGAATAAGATAAACGCCGGCGCGCTTCCGTTTGAGCTTGAGGTTGACAGCTACGGCTCAATAAACCCGACTCTCGGTGAATACGCGCTTTATGCTATGGCTTTCGCGGGAATTGTCGCTCTTGCGCTTATCATAATATTTATGATCGTATACTACAGGCTTCCGGGATTTGTAGCCTCTATCGCGCTTATAGGTCAGGTCGCGCTCTCCCTCGCTGCCATATCGGGCTTCTTCCCGTTCATACCGAGCTTTACAATGACTCTTGCGGGTATAAGCGGTATGATTCTTTCCGTAGGCATTGGTATCGACGCTAACGTCATAACCGCAGAAAGAATACGCGACGAGCTGTATCAGGGCAAGACGCTTGACGGCTGTATCAGGTACGGCACAAAGAACAGCTTTTCAGCGATTTTTGACGGAAACGTTACCAATATTATAGTAGCGCTCATTCTGATGCTCGTATTCGGTCCCGCGAATATCTTGTCCGGGCTGTTCGGCGCGTCCACGACAGGCGCAATATATGCCTTCGGATATACGTTGCTGGTAGGTGTAATCGCGAACTTTATCATGGGTGTATTCGCCTCAAGATTGATGCTTACATCACTCTCACACTTCAAGTTCCTGCGAAATAAGAGATTATACGGAGGTAAGAAGTCATGAGACAAAGATTTCATATTGATTTTATAAAAAATTCAAAAAAATACTTCGCGCTGTCCCTCGGAATAATGCTTATATGCCTTATTCTTAACATTTTCTTTTTGCCGACACAGTTAGACATACAGTTTACCGGCGGCGCTATAATGAAGTACAGCTACTCCGGCAATTTGACCGAAAACGAAATCTCAAAGGTAGCTCAAGCAGCTACTAAAGAGGAAGTCACATTCCAGTTCAGCAAAAATATGTCGGCGGCGGCTTCCGACAAAAACGCGAATATTCTTTCTATCGAGCTTACAAACGCCAAGAAAATTACGCCCGATGAGGAAAAGAACATTTCCGACGCCCTACAAAAAGCATTTCCGAAGAACAACTTTGAAAGAACGGAAATCACGTCTATAGACCCCTCAAAGGGCGGAACATTCTTCCTGAAATGTATGGTCGCTGTCGCGATGGCGGCTTTGCTGATGATTGTCTATGTAGGTATACGCTTCAGAAAGATCGGCGGTCTGTCTGCGGGCTGCACGGCCGTTATCGCGCTTATTCACGACATTATCATGGTATACTTTGCCTTCGTTATTTTCAGAATGCCGCTTGATGATAACTTTATCGCGGTAATTCTCACAATACTCGGCTACTCTCTGAACGACACGATAGTTGTTTATGACAGAATCAGAGAAAACCGCAGACTTATGGGTCCGAAGGTATCAACCGCCAAACTGGTAAACGACAGCATGAACCAAACGCTCTCAAGGACTATATGCACTTCTGTGACAACGCTGCTTGCTATAGGTTCCGTTCTTGTCATAGCTATCATATATGACATTTCAACGGTTATCAGCTTTGCGCTGCCGATGATGATAGGTATTATATTCGGATGCTATTCCTCGGTATGTATATCCGCTCCGATATGGGTCATGTGGACCGACCACAGACAAAGGAAAAAGGCAGAAAAAAAGGGCTCCGCTAATTCCGAAAATAAAAAAGCCGAGAAAATCGAAAGTAAATCCTCCGATGATACAGGCGAAGATAATCTATCCGAAGAAAAATCATCCGCCGACACAAGCGAAAAGGAATCCTCCATAAATAACAATGTGAAAAAAAGCAATAACAGCTCTGTAAAATCAAAGAAAAAGAAAAAGAAAAAGAAATAACAGCTTTGTACAAAATCCTCCGTCATAGGGCGGGGGATTTTGTGTTTGCTTAAAAGCGTCTTTTTTTGATATGCTATTGAATATGTCCGATATAAGGTGTATAATTCCTTTAGATATTCGGGAGGGAATAATTAAAATGAAAAGGAAATTCGCATTGGTTTTATCCATTATGGCGTTATGTGTCCTTTCCGCCTGTGACATTAACAACGCCCCCTCTGACTCAACCGTTACTACCTCTGCCGCCTCAAAATCGGAAAGCGCTTCATCTAAAGAACAGCAAACGCCGCAGAACTCACAGGGAACGCAGGAGGTAGATAAAGAAACGGGGTCGTCAGCGTCATCTTCCGATAAAAGCGCCTCATCAAAAGCCGAAAGCTCCAATGCGGCTTCAAAAGAAGAAAGTGGCAATAAGCCGGACGCAAGCGGCAGTCAGGACTCCTCAATACCCAAAACGAATATAACATTCGACAACAGCTACGCGTTTTTCGGAAATTCCATTATAGGAGATCTCGCCTCTTATGACGTAGCCGATGACGCTGATATATACTCATATGTAGGGCTGAATGTTTCCACTGCGTTTGATCAAAAGGTGGACGGGCATAAGGAAACAATGCTTAATGAGCTTATTTCAAAAAAATATAAAACGATTTTTATTATGTTCGGTATGAATGAATTGGGCTGGTCATACCCCGAGATCTTTGTCGATAACTACAGCGAGCTTATTGACACGATACACGAGGCATTGCCCGACGCGGATATAAATTTGATTTCTGTCACGCCGATAACAAAAAGTCAGGAGAAAAAGAAAGACGGCAATATTAACATGAAAAGGATTAATGAGTATAACAAAAAAATTCTTAACCTTGCCAAATCAAAAAATGTAAAATTTCTCGATGTCAGCAAATACCTTGCTGACGAAAACGGATATTTGCCGGAGAACGACTCTCCGGACGGATTACATCTTCAGCCTGACTGTTCGCTTAAATTTGTAAATGCCATTAAATATCTTTCAACAAAATGATATTTAACGATGCCTTTTCCGGCTAAACCGGGACTATATAAATTAAAACAAAAATATAACGGCTGCATGAAATTCAAGCAGCCGCAGCCTGACAAAAAGACCGCCGTCGGCGGCCTTTTATCTTTACTATTTTGTTCAGTAAATTTGTTACCGTAAAACGCTATAATAAAATGCCGGCAAAGATGGACAAAGATGAAAAAGAAGATATGAAGTCTTAAGAGTAACCGCTTTTAGAGTTCATACTTTAGCGACAGTACGTTTGTATTTCTTTTCCTCTTTTGACGTTATATTGTGTCCTATGAGTAAATACGTTACAGATAAACAGCTTGAAATGAAACAGGATATGGAATGCCGTGCAGAAAAATTTCGTTCCTTGATTTGTGCCGTTGTTTCCGGCGGTGGTGCGGAGCCCGGCGGTGCGGGGCCCGGTGGGACGGAGCCCGGTGGGACGGAGCCCGGCGGGACGGAGCCCGGCGGGACGG
>CAYLOD010000024.1:7668-21366 GCA_964385235.1 uncultured Clostridium sp. | reverse complement strand
GGCTGCCTGGAGCTTGCCGAGTATTTCCTTGATACGGTAGGACTTCTCGAGGACTGCACATTCAGATTTTCACAGTGGGATCCCGAAAACCGCAACAATAAATACGAGGGTACCAAGGAACAGTGGGAGGAATCACAGGCAGCAATGAAAAAGATCCTTGACGACATCGGTCTTGAATACGAGATCGGTATTGACGAGGCGGCGTTCTACGGACCTAAGCTTGATATTCAGTACAAAAACGTATTCGGCAAGGAGGATACTATCGTAACCATTCAGATAGATATGCTCGAGGCGGAGAGATTCGGTATGTACTATATTGACCGGGACGGACAAAAGAAAGTACCCTATATTATACACAGAACCTCTCTCGGCTGCTATGAAAGAACGCTCGCATATATGCTTGAGCATTTCGGCGGCGTACTTCCTCTGTGGCTCGCTCCCGAACAGGTAAGGCTTCTGCCCATCAAGGAGGCTCATGTTGAATACGCGCAGTCGATAGCCGACAAGCTCACTTCCCTCGGCATGAGAGTAACCGTTGACAGCAGAGATGACAATATCGGACCCAAGATCAAAAACGCAAGACTTGAAAGGATACCGTATATGCTGATAATAGGCGACAACGAGGTTTCATCGAATACGGTTACCGTTAGATCCAGAAAAAGGGGAGAGATCCCCAATATGCCCGCCGATGAGTTTATAAAACTTATAAAAGAAGAAATAGATAATAAGGAAAAATAATCATAACTTATGCGATATGCCCCGCCTTTCAGTCAGCAGCCACGCCTTGACGGGGCAAGTCCCTTATTTAACGGGAATACGGCAAAAGCGCCGCTTTGGAGATTGAACCTTCGGAAGCGGCGTTTTTTTATTTTTTGCGCGTTCTCAATGTTTGCTTTCAATGTAACACGGGAAGCCGCGTAAATTAAGCTATAGTGATTATTTTTGTGTTTAATATACTAAAATTCTTCAACCTTGTATGTCAATTTAAACGAATATAGGACTTAAAAATGCAATCGTTTCTGTGACTATTGACAAATTTGGGAAAAAGGTGTTAAATATATTTAAGAAAAGTTAATTATTTGTCATTAGAATATAACTTAGCCAAGATGTCCCACGACGGAACAGGCCGCTTATTGAATATTTATGCTGTTATTGTAAAAACTTATTAAAAATTTTATATTTAAGAAAGTGCTGAATAAATACAGCGGCTGTTTTTCCACCCGCGTTTTAGTTATACTGCACCCGCCGGCTGTTCGGTATTACCCGGAAAGGGGCTTGCCGAAGAAATATTTAACCGGTAAAGACGGTAGGTGATGATTTTTATGAATGAATTTAAAGGTACAGCTATATCTACAGGATATGCAATAGGACGGATTTTGTATATCAACACATATAAAAAGGACATTCCAAAATATACCGTAGAGGATACGGAAAGAGAAATAAACAGATTTTCCGAGGCGCGAAGCACCGCGGCAGGTCAGCTTGGCGTTTTGAATGAGCGGGCGCGGGAAAGCATAGGCGGAAAAAGCGCGCTTATATTTGAATTTCATCAGATGATTCTTAACGATAATTCTTTCAAAAGCTTTGTGGAGAATTTAGTCAGGAACGAACGCATGAATTGCGAATATGCTGTCAAGATGGCTTCTGAGCATTTTTCGCAAATGTTTGCGAACCTTGACGACGACTATATGAGGGAGCGGTCCGTCGATATTCTCGATCTGTCAAATAAGCTTCTGAATGTCCTTATGTCGCAAAACGATATAAACAAAATAAATCTTACCGAACCGCAGATAATCGCCGCAAAGGAGCTTTATCCGAGTGATACTATCTCGCTGAAAAAAGAAAACGTCCTCGGGATAATAACGGGTTTGGACTCATTTACCTCTCATGCTTCCATAATATCACGGATTATGGGTATACCGTCTATTTCGAATACAGGCGCTATACTTGAGCGTTTGAACGGAAAAAACGCTATCGTTGACGGCGCGCAGGGTAAGCTTATCGTTGACCCGACGGAGGGTATGCTCTCACAATATTGGTCAAAAAAGCAGCACTATGAGGAGCATCGCAGGCTTCTCAACAGTCAGAAGGGGCTGCCTACCCGGACTAAGGACGGAAAAAAAATTTACCTTTGCGCCAATATAGGAACTATTGACGACGTTCAGAGCGTTTTGGATAATGACGCGGAGGGAATAGGTCTGTTGCGGAGTGAATTTCTGTTTGCGGGCAGAGCGTCTTTTCCGAGTGAGGAAGAGCAATTTCACGTGTACAAGGCTATATCCAATTCTATAGGGAACAGGGAAACTGTTGTCTGTATGCTTGACATCGCGCCAGTAAAGGGCTGTAATTATTTAAATATAAGTGATGGTGTAAATCCCGCGATGGGCATGAGGGGCATAAGACTGCTTCTTGAGAATCCCAAGCTGCTCAGAACACAGCTCAGGGCAATTTACAGAGCTTCGGCGTTTGGCAAAATTTCAATATGTATACCCATGGTGTCATCACCCGGAGAAGTTCACTCCTTTAAGAAAACAGCTCACGAGGTGCGTGACGAGCTAAAGAGCGAGGGCATAAATTACGATCCGTCACTGAAGATAGGTCTGATGATAGAAACTCCCGCCGCCGCCATAATAAGCGATATTCTCGCGGGAATGGTTGATTTTTTCAATATCGGAACGAACGACCTGACGCAGTATACGCTTGCCCTTGACAGAGAAAATGACGGTCTGTTCAATTTTTATACCTGGGGTCATAAGGCTGTGCTGAGGCTCATAAAGCATACTATCCAAAACGCCCATAAGGCGGGCATACCCGTTACAATTTGCGGAGAGCTTGTTTCCGACACGCGCCTTACCGAAAAGTTTCTGCGTTATGGCGCGGACGGATTTTCTGTAGTGCCGAATAATATTCTTGAAACCCGCGCGAAAATCAGGAGCATAGACCTTAATGATAAAAAGAAAAGCGAATGAGTGATCTTATGGATTCAAAACAGCTTGCTCTGCTTGCCGTCGAGGCATTAAAAAAGGAATATCCGAACGCGATATGCTCGCTCGTATACGATGACCCGCTTCAGCTTTTGATTGCGACGAGGCTTGCGGCGCAGTGTACCGACGCTCGCGTAAACCTTGTGACGCCTGAGCTTTTTAAAAGGTTTAAAACCGCGGAGGACTTTGCGTGGGCCGATGTAAGCGAGGTCGAGGAATATATACGCTCATGCGGTCTTTATAAGACGAAAGCCAAGGATATAGTTATGATGTGCAGAATGCTTATAGACGATTTCGGCGGAAATGTTCCCGATACCGTGGAGCAGCTTACACGGCTGCCCGGTGTAGGTAGAAAAACGGCTAACCTTGTTGTCGGAGATGTTTTCCACAAGCCTGCTGTCGTTGTCGATACGCATTGTATCAGGATAACCTCAAGGCTTGGCTTTCATTCAATCAGGGACGCGGAAAAAATCGAGAGAATATTGCGGGAGGTTCTTCCTCCGGAGGAAAGCAATGATTTTTGCCACAGGCTTGTACTGCACGGAAGGGCCGTTTGCCGCGCTCGCGGTCCAAAGTGCGGCGGGTGCTGTATGAACAGCTTTTGTGAGTATTACAAAAATTCAAACAGTATGTAAGGCGGAACCCGCACAGGTGCGTGTTCCGCCTTATTTAACGCGAACAGCAAACGCTTTTTTGTCCGCGTTAACAGTATTTTGCTCCGCCGCTTTTAAAATATTCAAAAATATGCGCTAAAATCCGCTGTTTTTAAGTTCCGCGACAAGCTGTACATAAAATTCTCTTACATCAAAGTCCTTGATATTTTCTCTGTTAAGATCTATCATATCCCCATGAGAAACGCCGCGTTTCCCTTTTACCGTGACAAATGTAAATTTTTCACCCCAAGGAAAGGATTTTTCCGATACAAGCCCGTCGTTAGCGCCGTCAAAGTATTTAACGAGATGATATGAGAAATTAAGCGGAAATTTTCCGTTTGACGCGCGGTTAAGTTTTGAGCCTACGCTGCGGTAGCGTATCCCCGGGACATCGTGAATGCTGTTGTTGAATTCCTTGCAGTATTCCTCCGTTAAATCGGAAATGCCGGCGATAAAATCGGGAGAAGTATCTCCCAGCATTTTCAATGTCTCGTTGTATTTATCCGCGACCTTATTTTTAACGGTGTCGGACGCGGCGCTGAGCAGATAATCGGCAAAGCCGCAGCCGCGATGCGGTGTGTTTATTGTGGTTATTGTCGCGATATACGGAGCTGAGCCGCTCTTTGCCGCGGCATACCGGCAGTCAAGACCTCCCTTTGAGTGAGCTATGATATTCAGCTTTTCACAGCCTGTTTCCTTTACGATCTGTTCGATCCTTTGCGCGAGCTCACGCGCACTGTCCTCGACCGAAAGAGCTGACTGGTGGTTCCCGTAGTAGATAGTCGCGCCGTTATTTTCAAGAGCCTTTGGTATACGTCCCCAATAGTTAAAATACTTCGTGTCCCTGAAAAATATGCCGTGTACAAGCAGAATCGGATATTTTGTCGCGCAGATGCGGTCGTCAGCGCGGCTTTTATCGAGATTTGATTTTTTTATCTCAAAGTTTACCTCATTTCTGACTGTTTTTATTATGCTGAAAAGAGAAAATATATTTACTATAGGGATCCAGCCCAAAAGTATGCCGATCAGTCTGTGCCGTATTCCCAACTGGAGCGATGTGCAGTAAACCGCGATAATGCCGTGCCAAAAGACGATCGCCTCGTATACTATACAAATCAATAGATTTTCAAGCCACTTGAGCCATGAACCGGGTATCATATAAAAAGCCGCCGCGGTATTGAATATCACGGAGAACGCCGTCGATACAACAAAATAGATGAGAAGCTCGCATCCGTGACCGCATAGGCGAAGCCTGAGTGACGGATAGTTTGTTTTAGCAAAGGAAGGAAATATATTTATCAGCAGAAAAATAAATACAGCTAAAAGATTTATGTACCACATTCCTGTTATGTCGGATATAATAAAGCTGTTCGCGACAAAGCACAGCAAAATGATATTTATAATCCTTAAAATTTTTCCGAGCACTGACATTATTTTTTCCATTTTACAATTCTCCGTACTTTTCAATCAGGGATTTTTTCCCAACGTGGCGGGGCGTCCTGCCTTAGTTATATTATATATAATATCATTTATTTCCGATAAAGGCAATTAAAGTGCAAAAATCATTATTGACTTTTAAATACTTTGACATTATAATCCTATTATGTGACAACAAATTCAGTTACGGAGGGAAAATATGAGAGTTGTTATTGATATGCTGCGCGGCTTTTGCATGGCTATGGCAGACAGCGTCCCCGGAGTTTCGGGTGGAACGGTCGCGTTTTTGCTCGGCTTTTATGATGAATTTATAAATTCCTTAAACGATCTTATATCCGGGAGCAAGGCGGAGAGGATCAAGGCGATAAAGTTTCTTGTAAAGCTCGGAGCCGGCTGGGTGATCGGCTTTGCTATCTGTGTGCTTGTGCTTGCACAGCTTTTTAACACATACATCTACGAGATAAGCTCACTGTTTATAGGGCTTACGGTATTCGCCATACCCGTAGTTTTTATTGAGGAAAGGAAAAACCTCAAGGGAAAATATTTCAGCCCGTTGTTTGTAATTTTGGGCGCGGCGATTGTTTTCGCGATAACATTTTTTAATTCCTCCGCCACGAAGGAAAGCGGAGTTAATCTCGCTCATCCGAGTTTTGCCTTGGGAGTGATGCTTTTCGTTTCCGCCATGATCGCGATAACGGCGATGGTACTGCCCGGAATATCGGGTTCAACGCTGCTTTTAATATTCGGGCTGTATGTTCCTGTTATAACGGCGGTCAAGGAATTACTGCATATGCACTTTGAATATCTGCCAATGCTGCTGGTTTTCGTTGCGGGCATAGTTGTAGGAATCGTGCTTGTAATAAAGCTTGTAAAACTTTGCCTGGAAAAATTTCGCGCACAGACGGTATACTTTATATTCGGACTTATGATAGGTTCGATTTATGCTATTATTATGGGGCCGACAACTCTTGAGGAGCCAAAGCCGATGATGGATTTCTCGACGTTTTCCGTTTTGCCGTTTATACTCGGAGGGGTCATAGTTTTAGGTATGCAGTTTTTCAAGTACAAGGGCAGCGGCAAACTGAAATCATGATAAAAAAAGTGTGTGAGCTTTGCGGGCTTACACACTTTTTTAAATATTGGATATTTGGCTTTATTACGACGCTTTCTTTGAATCCTCATATTCTGCCGCATATTCTGTAAAATCGGATAAAGTAAAGTCGGATTTTTCAGAAACCGCAAATCCGTCTTCATTCATATAAGGATATTGCTTTGAAAAGCCCTCCTGCAGAACTGAAGTGGTTGAGAAGATAAGATAGCATTCCTCATCACCGAAACTCTCGGGGATTTGATATGTATACTTGCCGTCTGATTCGGTCATTGCCTCGCCGGGGAAAGTGGCGTTTTTATCCTTCTCGTTTTTTTCTTCATTCAATGTATAGGCATAGCAGTAAATATCGCTCCATGCATCGGGCTTTTCGGCTGTAATGGTTCTTGTGTCGCTGACCTCCGAAGAAGGCTCGGAGCTTTCCTCCGTACTTGATTCTGGGCTGCTTGCAACGGCGGCGTCAGAGGAGGCTGAGGATTCGGCTGAGGATTCTGTTGAAGATTGAGAATCCTCTGATGATGCTGAAGATAATACCTCCGTACCCGCGCCCGAATCGCCGTTTTCATTCGATGAGCCTACGGACGAGCTTATTACGATAATGAGAATCAAAACAATTACGAGAAGTACAAAGATGATGCCTACATTACGCGCTGTTTTCGGGTTGATCTGCGTTTTGTTTTCATTCAGTATAGCCTGCGCGACGTGCTGCTGGTTGACCTGATTCGGATTTTCACCTCTGCCGGAATATGAATTGGTAAGAGATACGCTGACGCCGGCAGAGGGCAGTACGGCGCCGCACTTGGGACAGGTTTTAGAGCCGTCGGTGATTTCGGCTTTACAATTTGGACATATGATACGTTCCATTGACAAACACTCCTTTTAAATAAGCAAAAAATATAAAATATTTCCTTGCTTTCCGAATATTTATGTTAATATTATAATGCGTGTTAATTATTTAGTCAAGACTGCGGACAAATTTTTGTTAAATTTTATAGATACTGCACAATCACATCTTTAGATTGGTTTAATTCGGCGTTTTCCTTGAATTTTCCATAGAACGACATATTGTCCGCCGTTTTCGCGTGATTTTTATTTTCAAAAAGTTCTTTTAAAACTTCTTTGAAAACAGTTGACACCAAGTAATATAAATGCTATATTATGAATTGTAAGAGATATTATTTCCGGGATAGAGGTGCGATGACTGCGCGTAGCGGGGCGGAGGCTTCCGAAGCTGTTGATGACCTGTGAATACAGCCGTCGCCGAAGCGTTGGGCTATGGCAAAACCCGATGCTGGCCGTATGAAGCATTTTTGTACGGCTGTCATCATACTTATGATGGAGAGCTATCTTCTTTTTCTGAATTATTTTAGAGAATCAGGAAGCTGTGCGGATTTTGTAAGTATGAGCCGGTTATATTGACCGGCTTTTTGTTTTCTTTATTTTAAAACGGATAATGAATATCTTTGTCGAAAGGCGCAATATAAAGGAGTTTTTGAGTTATGAAAAAGTATAATGCAGGTATCATAGGCGCGACGGGAATGGTGGGTCAGCGCTTCGCGACACTTCTTGAAAACCACCCGTGGTTCAATGTAACAGCGCTCGCGGCAAGCTCGCGCTCAGCGGGAAAAACCTATAAGGAAGCTGTTGACGGCCGCTGGGCTATGACAGCTCCGGTTCCCAAGGCCTTTGAGGATATGGTTATACTTGACGCGGCTGATGTTTCCGAGGTCGCTTCAAAGGTAGATTTCGTATTTTGTGCCGTTGATATGAAAAAAGATGAGATCAGAGCCCTTGAGGAGGCTTACGCAAAGGCTGAATGCCCCGTTGTTTCCAATAACAGCGCACACCGCTTCACTCCCGATGTCCCGATGATAATCCCCGAAATAAACGATGAGCATCTTAAGATTATTGAGTTCCAGAGAAAGCGTCTTGGCACAAAGCGGGGCTTTGTCGCGGTCAAGTCAAACTGCTCACTGCAGAGCTATGTCCCCGCTGTGCACCCGCTTTTAAAGTACGGCGTTACTAAGGTACTCGCCTGCACATATCAGGCGATTTCGGGCGCGGGCAAAACTTTCGAGCGCTGGCCCGAGATGGTAGACAATCTCATACCTTATATCGGCGGCGAGGAGGAAAAGTCGGAACAGGAGCCGCTCAAGATTTGGGGCAGAATCGAAAACGGCGTAATCGTCAAGGCAAATTCACCTTCTGTTACGTCACAGTGCCTGCGCGTACCCGTCAGCGACGGACATACTGCGGCGGTTTTCGTAGAGCTTGAGCAGAAGCCGCCGGCCGAGGAAATCATCAGGACTTGGGAATCATACAGAGGCAAACCGCAGGAACTTGACCTGCCGAGCGCGCCGAAGCATTTCCTGCATTATTTCACAGAACCTGATCAGCCGCAGATAAAATCCGCGAGAATGCTCGAAAACGGCATGGCTGTTTCTGTCGGCAGGCTGAGAGAGGATACACAGTACACATACAAGTTTGTTTGTATGTCACATAATACGCTCAGAGGAGCAGCGGGCGGCGCTGTCCTCCTTGCGGAGCTTCTCGCTGCGGAAGGCTATTTAGACTAAAAATATTTTATGGAACGGAGTGATATTATGCCGGAGCACATTTTTGAAGGTTCCGCCGTTGCAATCGTCACACCCATGAATGACGACGGCTCGGTTAATTTTGATGAGCTTGGACGAATTATAGATTTTCAGATTGATAATGGCACAGACGCTATTGTCACCTGCGGCACGACAGGAGAATCCGCGACGCTCGATCATGAGGAGCATTGTGAGGTTATCGCGTATACGATAGAAAAGACGGCGCACCGTGTTCCCGTTATCGCGGGAGCGGGAAGCAACGATACAAAATATGCCATCGGTCTTTCGAGACACGCTCAGGAGGTTGGCGCGGACGCGATCCTCTCGGTTACGCCGTACTATAACAAGACCTCGCAGTCGGGACTGATACGCCACTATACGGCTATTGCCGACAGCGTTGACATACCTGTAATAATTTATAATGTTCCGTCGAGAACGGGTTGCAATATCAAGCCCGAAACATATTACGAGCTTTCAAAGCATCCTAACATAAGGGCGACCAAGGAGGCTAACGGCGATATTTCCGCGCTTGTGCGCACAATGTCGTTGTGCGGGGATAATCTTGACGTATATTCGGGTGAGGACAGTCAGGCGTTTACTATTACAGCCATGGGCGGTCTGGGCGTTATTTCCGTATTTGCCAATATATGCCCCAAGGAAAGTCACGAGCTTGTCGCGTCGGCTCTTGCGGGAGATTTCAAGAAGTCGTTTGCGATACAGAAGAAGTATATCAGGCTTATGGATATGCTTTTCTCGGACGTAAACCCGATCCCCGTAAAGGCTGCTATGAAGCTCATGGGCTTTGACTGCGGCGAGTGCCGTCTGCCGCTTGACCGTATGAGCGAAAGCGGTCTTGAGGCACTAAGGAACACTCTCAGGGATTACGGATTGATTTAATGTAAAAACACAGCATTTGTGAAAGGACAATAAAAACAATGACGAAAATAATACTTTGCGGTGCCTGCGGCAAAATGGGAGCGGCGATCGTTTCGGCTGTTGATAATCGCCCGGATTGTGAGATAGCTGCCGGAGTCGATATTGTTAAAAAGCCTGATATGCCTTTCCCGGTATACACCTCGTTTTCACAGGCTGCCGAGAGTGCCGACGTTATAATAGACTTTTCAAACCCCGCCTGTCTTGATGATATGCTGAGTTATTCTATTGAACATAAGCTTCCGGCCGTAATCTGCACAACGGGCTATAGCTCCGGGCAGGTCGATAAAATCAAGGAAGCGTCAAAGTCGGTCGCTGTTTTTTATTCGGGTAATATGTCGCTCGGCATCAATCTTCTGATTGAGCTTTCGCAGAAAGCGGCGAAGGTTTTTGGAAATGACTTTGATATTGAAATAATTGAAAAGCATCACAATCAAAAGCTTGACGCGCCGAGCGGCACAGCTCTTATGATAGCCGACGCTATCACCGAATCGGCAAAAAATGACGCCCGGTACGTCTATGACCGCCACACATACAGAAAAAAGCGTGATAAAAGTGAAATAGGCATTCATTCGGTTCGCGGCGGAAATATTGTCGGCGAGCATGAGGTTCTTTTCGCGGGAACCGATGAGCTTTTCACAATAAGCCACTCCGCGCGCTCTAAGTCTGTTTTTGCGGTAGGAGCTGTCAATGCCGCCGTATTTTTAAAGGATAAGCTTCCGGGAATGTACAATATGGGCGATTTGCTTGCCGCACAGGATTGATATGTGATCTTTTGAAAGGAGCTGTTTTGTTATGAGCGGGTTTACCCCCGATGTTAAGGTTTGTGAGGATGTTACACTTATCAAGCTTTTGAACGTCCCGTCCGATATGAGGTTTATAGGCGAGGTTTTTGAGAAAATAGCGTCACTGAATGTTGATGTCAATATGATTTCAGTTTCAGAGAGCGGCGGCGGCTCGGTTCTCTCCTTTACCGTCAGGGACGATGATTTTATCAAAACCGTCGAGTATATCTCTACGCTTAAAAACGGCTCTGTCAAGCCTATGATTTCCAACGGCAACTTCATAATATCAATAGTTGATGTGGCGATGGAAAATTCTCCCGGCGTCGCGGCGGCGGTTTTCAATAAACTTGCAGAGGCTGATGTTGAGATAATGCTTATTACAACAAGCGAATCACAGATTTCCGTTCTTGTAAGACCCGCAGACTTTGACAACGCTCTTAAAGCGGTAAAATCCGCGTTTTAAGTATACGGAGGCTTATTTGGTATGCCGGCGGAAATCAAAAAACAGTAAAATAAAAAGACGAAGCGTAAATTCAGCTTCGACTTTATTATTAAAAAATTAAATAAATGAAAAGGAGTTTTTAAAATGAAAAAGTTTTTAAGGGAATTTAAAGAGTTCGCGCTCCGCGGAAGCGTAATGGATCTTGCCGTCGGTGTAATTATCGGCGCCGCGTTTCAATCCATAGTCAACTCTCTCGTAAATGATGTCATGTCGCCGCTTATCGGATTGATAGCTAAGACGGATCTTTCCGACCTCAAGTTCGATATTTTTGGCGTATCTATCAAGTACGGATCTTTCCTGACGGCAATCATCAACTTCATCATCATGGCGTTTATTATATTCCTGCTTGTAAAGGGAATCAACGCTATCTCGAATTTTGGAAAGAAAAATAAGGAAGAAGAGCCCACCGTCAAGATCTGTCCCTACTGCATGACGGAGATAGATATTAAGGCTACACGCTGCCCTCACTGCACATCGCAGTTAGAGGAAGAAGAAGTGCTCGAGGATACCACTGACGAGAAATTAAGTTGAGCAGTCATGTAATTCAATAAGCCGTCTGCCCGTCAGACAAAGCATAAGCTGTATGCGTTATCGGCGTTTGATACGTTCTCCCGCCGGTTACTTAGTATATCGCCCGCCTGAGAGACTGTGACATTTTGCCCAAAGTCATATCATAAAATCCTCGGGTGAGTATTTACGGAGCGGAGGAAGCTTTTTTGGCTCACGTTTCAGCGGGTCATAGCTAAAGCGCTTGCATGAGCCGTCCGTCGGCGTTGAACCGCTGTAACAGATGACAGTGCCGTCGTCCCTGACGCGTCCGAAGCTGCAGTATTCACAGCTCGGTTCAATGTTGCCGCCAAACAGCTTTTTGTGCGAATTAAATATGTTGTTCATTATGATCGTCTCCGTTTTGGTTTTTCATACATATGTTTTAGTATGCGGTTCTGTTATTCCGACATATTATAACATCTTTAAAGATATATTGCAAATATCATGATGCAAGGAGAGAACATATGATATTCAAAAGCAGTAATACCGATTTGAATTTTCATGACGGAGTGGGCTACCTCACATTTCCGAACCTGTCCGGGCTTGGCTTTGTAAAGCACGCTTTCTCTACGCGTATAGGCGGGATAAGCGATAATGAATTTAAATCTATGAACCTTTCGTTCGGACGCGGTGATTCCGACGAAAATGTCAGAAGTAATTACAGAATATTGTGTCGTGCTGTCGGATTTGATTATCATTCTCTCGTAAGCTCGTCACAGGATCATCATACTTATGTACGCAAGGTCACGGCAGAACAATGCGGCGTCGGTATTGAATACCCGCGGGATATGGAGAGCGTTGACGGTCTTATGACAAATGAACCGAACGTCACGCTTGTAACACATTATGCGGACTGTACGCCGCTGCTCTTTGCCGATCCTGTCAGGAGAGTTGTAGCTTCGTCACATTCGGGGTGGAGAGGCACGGTCGGCAGAATAGGGCGGATAACGGTTGAGCGAATGACAGAGGAATACGGTTGTGACCCTGCGGATATAGTCGCCGTTGTGGGACCGGCTATAGGCTGTTGCTGCTATGAAGTAGATGCTGAAGTATATGAAAAGTTCGCTTCCATGACAGATCTGCGTCCGGCAAATTTTACCAAATCTCTCGGTCACAGCAAATATATAGTTGATCTGAAGGAAGTCAACCGCAGAATACTCATAAGCGGGGGAATTTTGCCGAAAAATATTCTTGTCAGCGATATATGCACCAAATGCAGCAGCGACCTTATGTTTTCTCACAGGGCGACGTCGGGAAAGCGCGGCGGCATGAGCGCTTTTATAAGTATTGTTAATTAAATTTTAAATTTTTTATATATCTGCGTAATTATCTGCGTATTTTGCGGTATATTAAATGTGCTGTTTATAACCGTTGCTGATGCCACGCCCATAAGGCGGCGGAGCCCGGCGGGACGGAGCCCGGTGGGACGGGGCCCGGTGGGACGGGGCCCGGCGGGACGGGGCCCGGCGGGTGTCATTCATTGCTGTAATCAGCAGGAGATTGGGTTCCACACTGATTGTTTATACAGTTTGCGACGCGCCTGCCATGCCTAATGACTGTGCGAGCCATATATTAAACCGATTTTTGATTTTTTTTGTAAAAATCTCAATTTTATTTATTTCTATATATTGATTTTTTCTTTCAGATGTGCTACTATATATAGTGCGACGAGAGTACAAACATCAACAGATGATTTAAACGCCTCTGCATTCGGGCGTTTTTATTTTAGGGGGTATTTAAAAATGAAGATTATAAAGCGCAATGGGACAGAAACTGCTTTTGATATTACAAAAATCATAGCGGCGATAACCAAGGCGAACGAAGCGGATGCTTCCTCCCGCGAGCTTTCCGAGGAGCAAATCAACAGGATAGCCTTAGCTGTCGAAAAAAATTGCGCGGCAATGCACAGGGCGCCGAATGTTGAGGAAATACAGGATATGGTTGAGCTTAAAATAATGGAGGAGGGAGCCTTTGCCGTAGCCAAAAGATACATTAAGTATCGCTATAACCGTACGCTTGTTAGAAGGGCGAACACCACCGATAATCAGATCCTGACGCTTATAGAGTGCAATAACGAGGAAGTCAAGCAGGAAAACTCCAATAAAAACCCGACTGTGAACAGCGTTCAGCGTGATTATATGGCGGGAGAGGTA
>CAYLOD010000024.1:0-7658 GCA_964385235.1 uncultured Clostridium sp. | reverse complement strand
AGGAGGGGCTGATTCACTTCCATGATATGGATTATTATGCTCAGCATATGCACAACTGCGACTTGGTAAACCTTGAGGATATGCTGCAAAACGGTACGGTCATATCGGGTACTCTTATAGAGAAACCGCACAGCTTTTCAACCGCCTGCAATATAGCGACGCAGATAATCGCGCAGGTTGCCAGCAATCAGTACGGTGGACAGAGCATAAGCCTCGCGCATCTCGCTCCGTTTGTACAGGTATCAAGAAATAAGATACGCAAGAGCGTTTTGAGAGAGGCAGAGGAACTCCATGGAGAAATTGACGAGAGCGTCGTTTCCGAAATCGTAGAGAGGCGTCTAAAGGAGGAGATCCGGCGCGGAGTACAGATCATACAGTACCAGGTTGTGACTCTGCTCACAACAAACGGACAAGCCCCCTTTGTTACGGTTTATATGTATCTCGACGAGGCAAAAAACGAGCAGGAAAAAAAGGACCTCGCCATGATTATAGAGGAAACACTGCGCCAGCGCTATCAGGGTGTAAAAAACGAATCCGGTGTCTGGATAACTCCCGCTTTCCCGAAGCTGATTTATGTCCTTGATGAAGACAATATAAGCGAGGGGACCCCCTACTACTATCTTACAGAGCTTGCGGCAAAGTGTACGGCGAAGCGCATGGTACCCGACTATATTTCAGCCAAGAAGATGCGCGAGCTCAAGGGCGATGTTTATACCTGTATGGGTTGCCGTTCTTTCCTTACGCCCGACCGCTCATATGTCAGGGGCAATCTTGCCAATGCGGGCAACTATCAGGAAGGCAAGCGCAAATATTACGGCAGATTCAATCAGGGTGTTGTTACCGTAAATCTCGTTGATATAGGATTGAGTGCGCAAAAGGATATGGACAGGTTCTGGGAGATATTTGATGAGCGCATGAAGCTTTGCCATAGGGCATTGAGATGCAGACATGAAAGACTTTTGGGTACCGTATCCGACGCGGCGCCTATCCTGTGGCAGTACGGCGCGTTGGCGCGTCTTAAAAAGGGAGAAACAATAGACAAACTGCTGTATGACGGTTACTCGACACTTTCACTGGGCTATGCCGGTTTGTGGGAATGCGTTTACAGTCTTATCGGGAAAAAGCTTACCGAACCCGAGGGCAAGGAGCTTGGGCTTAAAATCATGCAGAAGCTCAATGACTACTGCGCGGAATGGAAGAAAGCGGAAAACATAGACTACAGCATATACGGTACTCCGCTTGAATCCACCACATACAAATTCGCAAAGTGCCTTCAAAAGCGTTTCGGAATCATCAGAGGCGTTACCGATAAGAACTATATAACGAACAGCTATCATGTTCATGTCACGGAACCTATCGACGCGTTTAAGAAGCTGAGCCTTGAATCCGAGTTCCAGGCGCTTTCTCCGGGAGGCGCGATAAGCTATGTTGAGGTTCCCAATATGCTCGGCAATATTCCGGCGGTCATGCAGGTGATACGGTTTATATATGATAATATCACATATGCGGAGCTGAACACAAAAAGCGATTACTGTCAGGTTTGCGGCTTTGACGGCGAAATCCGTATCGTAACGGATAATGACGGCAAGCTTATTTGGGAGTGCCCGAGCTGCCATAACCATGACCAGTCAAAGATGAATGTCGCCCGCCGTACTTGCGGATATATCGGAACACAATATTGGAATCAAGGCCGTACACAGGAAATCAAGGAGCGTGTGCTGCACCTTTGATGTGTATTTGAGGGATCCCCTGACGTTACTGTTCGTCAAAATCGGCTGATATAAGCAGGTGTTTATTTGAATTACGGAAGTATAAAAAAAACCGATATTGCAAATGGAACAGGAGTGAGAGTTTCCCTGTTTGTATCAGGCTGTACAAGGCACTGCAAGAATTGCTTTAACAGCGAAACATGGGACTTTTCCTATGGTAAGCCTTATACGGGAGATACAGAGGACGAGATAATAGGCGCGCTTTCCAAGTCGTATATAAACGGTCTTTCAGTCCTTGGCGGCGAACCATTTGAGCCTGTCAACCAGCGCTGCCTGCTTCCGCTTTTACAGAGAGTGAGAAACGAGCTTCCCGACAAAACTGTTTGGTGTTATACGGGCTGTATGCTTGAGGATGAACTGCTCAAGGACGGATATTGGCGCTGTGAGGTGACAGACGATATACTGTCATACATAGATGTTCTTGTTGACGGACCGTTTGAGGAAGATCTTCACGACGTTTCCCTGACGTTCAAAGGCTCAAGCAACCAGCGTATCATTGATATGAAGAAAACGCTTGAACAAGGTCATGTCGTTATTTGGGAACAACATATCATTTAAAAATTAAAAGCCGGCAAGCCATGAGAAACCATGAGCCTGTCGGCTTTTGACATACTGTTTTGTCGTTTAACCTGTTTGACGTTCGAGCTTCAAGCCTGCCTTATCGCTGTCATCTTTGTGCATATAGACGGACTGCACAAGTCCGACACCGAGGTACAGACACATGACGGAGGTACCGCCCGAGCTGAAAAAGGGGAGAGTTATCCCCACCACGGGAAGTATTCCGAGCACCATGCCTATATTTATAATCGTCTGTGAAGCGATAAGAGCAAAATATCCGTAGCAGATCATTTTACCAAGACAATTATTCGTCTTGTTGGCGGTATGAAGAATCTTTATAATAATGAGCAGTAAAATCAGAAGCAATGCGATACAACCGACAAAGCCCAGTTCCTCGCCCGCAACTGTAAAGATGAAGTCGTTTTCCTGATACGGGACAATTTCCTTATCGACGCGCGACCCGTGGAATATGCCCTCTCCCCATAAGCCGCCGGAGGCTATAGAAACTTTACCCTGATATTGCTGCCAGCCGAATGTTGTCAGGCTGTTCTCGTCGAGGTCGAACAGGACGAGAAGCCGGCTGCGCTGGTCATCATTCATGATCCTTGTGTAAAACAGCGGAGCTGCGACACATATTGCCACAAAAAATGTTATAAAATATCTGAGCTGAACTCCCGCTGCAAAGGTCATAATGAGAAATATAAAAGCAAAAATCAATGCCGCTCCGTCATCGCCCTGCATATGAATAAGCAATATAGGTATCGAGGCGTGGAGCACGAGCGTCATAACCCCGACAAATGTTTTGAGCTTGTTGTATTTAGTCAGTACGGATATGTGCTTAGCAAACGTGACAATAAAGCATATTTTCGTTATTTCGGACGGCTGAAAGCTAAAGGGTCCGATCCTGATCCACCCTAAATCATCGGTACCTGTTATCTGTATTCCTATAAAGAACACCAATATTGTGAGCGCGAGTGAAAATCCTCCGATAAGCCACCAGAGTTTGCCTATGAAATTATAGTCCATACATGATATTATAATTGCGGCAATATATCCTAAACCGACAGCTATGACCTGAGTTTTAAGAAAATCGGTGTTTCCGCTTCGCTGCTGACTGTATATCAGAAGGAAACCGTAAACAGAAGCAGCTATCGTCAATAACCAAAAAAGTTTATCCGTTTGTTTAATATAATTTCGGACAGCGTGAAAAGCTTTTTTCATTTATGACTCCCTTCAGAATATTTTGTAATCAATATTATATAACTACTTTCAAGCAAGTTCAAGAGAAAAGGAGAGGTTGAAACCATTTTGTAAATAAGGGAGCGGCAGACGCCTGCGCGGTCTGCCGGACGGTTATCACGCGCGCAAAACGCTCAATATCTCAATATAGCGTTTGCTATATCGGTAAAACGCTATAGATTGAAAAAGTATTCTTTTTTATAAAATTATTGATAATAGACTTGATTATTATTGTCATGTTGTATTATAATATATTCAGATGATTTATTATCTGAATTGGAGGTTTTGATAATGGCAAAAACCATTGCGGTATTGACAAGCGGCGGAGACGCTCCGGGCATGAATGCTGCTGTGAGAGCTGTCACGAGAGCCGCTCTCGGCAGAGGGATCAAGGTTATCGGTGTTCGCAGAGGCTATAACGGTCTCCTTAACGGCGATGTCTTTGAGATGAACCTCAGAAGTGTTTCCGATATTCTTCATAAGGGCGGCACGGTTCTATATACGGCGAGAAGCCCTGAGTTCAACACGCCTGAGGGCGTACAAAAGGCGGCTGATAATTGCAGGAAGCTCGGAGTGAGCGGCGTCGTTGTTATCGGCGGCGACGGCTCGTTCAGAGGCGCGAGGGATCTTACCGGCGCGGGCATTCCGTGCATTGGCGTTCCGGGTACTATTGACAACGATATTTCAAGCAGCGATTATACTATCGGCTTTGATACAGCTATGAACACGGCTATGGAGATGATAGACAAGATCCGCGATACGGCTCAATCGCACGACAGATGCAGCGTCGTTGAGGTTATGGGCAGAAGGTGCGGAGATATTGCCTTGGAGGTCGGTATCGCTATAGGCGCTACGGCTATTCTTGTTCCGGAGGTTCCCTATGACCTCAAGAGAGATGTTATCGACAGACTTCAAACCAATCTCCAGACAGGCAAAAAGCACTTTATAGTTGTTGTCGCCGAGGGTATTGGCGGTATTGACAATATTGTCAAGGAAATTGAGGCGCAAACGGGTCTTGAAACGAGAGGCACGGTTTTGGGTCATGTTCAGCGCGGCGGTTCTCCGACAGTGAGAGATCGCGTTATCGCAAGCCGCATGGGTTACAGGGCTGTTGAGCTCCTCGAGGAAGGCAAGAGCAACAGAGTTGTCGTTATGAAGGATAACCATATAGTCGACTATGACATTACCGAAGCCCTCAATATGAAAAAGACATTTAATACAAAGCTCTATAAGATCGCGCACGAAATCAGCATTTAACATACGTTACATAAATAAAGCCTGTTTTCTTAAAACCGAAAAGCTCAAAATCAGGCGCCCTCTGTAAAGCGGACAGAGGGCGCTTAATTTGTGCATATAGTCTTGTTGTTTTTTTTCAATCAAACGCCGCAGCTTTCGCCGTTTTCATCGTCATGCTCCGGTATTTTACCTATAATAGGTTCGGGGTCGATACCCTGCCTCCTGTAGTAATCGCTGAGAGCCGCTTTGATAGCTTGTTCGGCTAAAACCGAACAATGAACCTTTACGGGCGGCAATCCGTCAAGAGCCTCCATAACAGCTTTATTAGTCAGTTTGAGAGCGTCGTCGATTGATTTGCCCTTGATAAGCTCGGTTGCCATAGAGCTTGTCGCAATCGCGGCGCCGCAGCCGAAGGTCTTGAATTTTACATCAACAATTATATTATTTTCTACCTTAATGTACATTTTCATTATATCGCCGCATCTGGAGTTGCCCACCTCACCGATGCCGTTAGCATCGGGAAGCTCACCGACGTTTCTCGGATTAGCGAAATGATCCATAACCTTTTCACTATATGCCATATATTATTCCACCTTTCAAAAGTTTATCTGTTATTTTCTTCCTTTTTTATTTTCTCCCAAAGAGGAGACATAGCGCGAAGCCTTGTAATGATTTGGGGAATTACCTCTAATATATAATCAACATCTTCCTCTGTATTATCGTCGCTGAAGCTGAGCCTTAATGACCCGTGGGCGACTTCATGGGGTAGACCGATCGCGAGCAGCACATGGCTCGGATCAAGGGAGCCGGAGGTGCAGGCTGAACCCGACGAGGCGGAAATGCCCTTCAGGTCAAGCGACAACAGGAGAGATTCGCCCTCTATGCCGTGAAAGCACATATTAACATTTCCGGGAAGCCTTTTCACTCTATCCCCGTTTATTCTCGAATGCTCTATTTTAAGAAGTCCGTCAATAAGTCTGTCGCGCATTTTCTCAAGGCGCGCGTTTCTTTCCGACATGATCCCGCATGAGTGCTTCAACGCGGCGCTCATTCCGACTATGCCCGCGACATTTTCTGTACCCGCGCGGCGATTGCTCTCCTGGGCGCCTCCGTCTATCAGATTATCAAACCTCAAGCCCTTTCTGATAAAGAGAGCGCCGATACCCTTGGGACCGTGAAATTTATGCGCCGACATTGAGAGCAGGTCGCAACCTATTTCCTTGACATCTACAGGTATGGTTCCGACAGCCTGAACCGCGTCGGTGTGGAAAACGACGCCGTGCCTTTTGCATATTTCACCTATTTCCTTTACGGGCTGTATAGTGCCTATTTCATTATTTGCGAGCATTATTGTCACAAGGGCGGTATCATCGCGTATAGCGGCTTCAAGCTCCTCCGGCCTTACTATACCGTCCTCATGTACATCGAGATAAGTAACCTCAAATCCCTGCTTTTTAAGAGAATCAAGTGTATGCAAAACAGCGTGATGCTCAAACTTCGATGTAATGATATGTTTTTTGCCTTTCCTCGCGCCGAGCTGCGCCGTACCCTTTATAGCCCAGTTGTCAGCTTCGCTTCCGCCCGATAGAAAGAATATCTCCCCGGGCTTCGCATTGATACATTCCGCGACGGTTTCTCTTGCTCCCTCAACAGCCTGACGGGACTTTACACCGAGAGAATATAAGCTCGACGGATTACCGTAAAATTCCGTGAGATACGGCATCATTGCGTCAAGCGCTTCACTTGAAAGGCTTGTTGTCGCAGCGTTATCCGCATAAATTTTTTTTGTCATTCGGATCACCCTCGTTCAATATTTAAGTAAATCATAGCTATTTTATACAGTAATTTTTCCGACTGCATGGAAGATTATACACTATTTTCATCGGAATTTCAATAGTTAGTCATATAAAACCAATTATTTTACTAAGAAAAGTCGGTAAAACATAAAATATATAAAACAATTTAGTGAAAGCAAATAATCGTTTTGCCGATAAGTTATTTATATTTCGCGGCGGCGGCAACGGCAAGCTCGTCACAGCGCTCGTTTTCGGGGTGTCCGTCATGACCCTTGACCCATACGAACCTCACGGTGTGTTTTTCGAGCAGATTAAGCAGCTCCTCCCAAAGGTCTGAGTTAAGAGCTTTTTTCTTATCGCTTTTTATCCAGCCGTGAGCCTGCCATGATTTTGCCCAGCCCTTTGTTATCGCGTCACATACATACCTTGAGTCGCTCGTGACAGTTACCGAGCAAGGCTCTTTAAGAGTTTTAAGCGCTTCTATGATACCCCTGAGTTCCATTCGGTTGTTAGTTGTATTCGGCTCTCCGCCTGAGATCTCCTTTATGTGTCCGTTGTATCGCAGCACAGCCCCGAAACCTCCCGGACCGGGATTTCCGCTGCAAGCGCCGTCCGTAAAAATTTCAACATATTTCAAGATAAATCAGACCCTTTCCGCAGAGCTTTATTATTTGAATGAGTAATGGCCGGAAAAATTAAACCGCTCAAACACAGCGTTTAAGCGGTTTAATATTGGTCGAGGTGACTGGATTTGAACCAGCGGCCTCTACGTCCCGAACGTAGCGCTCCACCAAGCTGAGCTACACCTCGTTTAATGAAGCCCCGTCTAAATAAATAGCGGGGCTTGTATGGCTGCGGAACTAGGATTCGAACCCAGACATACAGAGTCAGAGTCTGCTGTGCTACCTTTACACAATTCCGCAACATTTATGTTCTCAAATGACAACACATATTATTATACACGCATTTTTAGTAAAGTCAATAGATTTTTAAATTTTTTTTAAGGTGCGCGACGCACCGCTATATCTATGCGCGGCGTATAGTGTGCCTTGCCGTACAT
>CAYLOD010000023.1:0-23062 GCA_964385235.1 uncultured Clostridium sp. | reverse complement strand
GAGGTCCCTGACCCTTGTATCGGGGTTGATGCCTGTAGCTTCAATGATGTTGGAAGCTGTCTTGCGGCCGATACCGTATATATATGTTAGGCCGATCTCGATTCTTTTATCTCTGGGTAAGTCAACGCCTGCTATACGCGCCATACTTTAGCACCTCCATAAATTCCAAAGCGTCATTAGCCCTGACGCTGCTTATGCTTCGGGTTTTCGCAGATAACCATAACCTTGCCCTTACGCTTGATTACCTTGCACTTTTCGCAAATTTTTTTAACAGAAGGTCTGACTTTCATTTATATCCTTCCTTTCATGTTACGCAGTGGATAAATCTATCATTTGCTTCGCCATGTTATACGGCCCTTTGTAAGGTCGTACGGCGACATTTCGATTGTTACCTTATCACCGGGAAGAATGCGGATAAAATTCATTCTGAGCTTTCCCGATATATGGGCGTTGATTGTGTGTCCGTTAGGAAGCTCAACGATGAACTGCGCGTTCGGGAGCGCTTCCTTGACTGTACCTTCGATCTCAATTACGTCCTGCTTTGACAAGCTGATAACCTCCTCATATCAGTAATGGATATTCTCCGTCAGTCGGAGAGCATCGTATTTTCTGTCCCGCCGTTAAACGGAGAGAGCAGCTTTCTGATCCCACGGTCGGTCATTATTGAACCCTCCTCAGCGATCGTATTTGTCGCCGCCAGATGGATAAGGTTTTTCTTCTTGGGCTTTTCGAGTTTTCTCCTCCTGCCGTCACAAATGACCGCGAACCTTGAGTCATGCTCAAGTATAACGAAGTAACCGCCCTTATCATGACCGCTCAGCGAGCGGACGACCAACCCTCTCTGAAATTCCATAGCTTTGACGTCCTTTCTCTCATCAGGGAAGTGTCATAATGACAGGTCCGTCGGGAGTGATAGCTACCGTATGCTCAAAGTGTGCCGAAAGGCTTCCGTCAGCCGTGACGGTAGTCCATTTATCGCTCAACACCTTTACCTCGTGGCTTCCGGCATTTATCATAGGCTCAATAGCTATTGTCATACCCGGTAAGAGGCGCACACCACGCCCCGGTGTGCCGTAATTAGGTACACTTGGATCTTCATGCAGCTTCGCACCTACTCCGTGACCGACAAAATCCCGTACCACCGAGTAGCTGCGCGGCTCGGCATACCTTTGTACCGCGCTGCCGATATCGCCGACTCTGTTTCCCGCGACAGCCCTCTTTATACCCTCAAAAAGGGCCTCGCGCGTAGTATTGATGAGTGCCCTTGCTTCACGTGAAATATCACCGCACGGGAATGTCCATGCGTTGTCCCCGTGATAGCCGTTATAATGGGCGCCAACGTCAATGCTGACGATATCACCTTGTTTCAGGATTGTTTTCCTGTCCGGTATGCCGTGGATGACTACATTGTTTACAGATATGCACGCGCTTGCGGGAAAGCCGCCGTAGCCGAGAAACGAGGGGACAGCCCCCTGTTTCTCAATGTAACCGCGGATAATGCCGTCGAGTTCAAGTGTGGAAACACCCGGTTCAACAGCCCTGCCCGCAAGACGCAGAGCCCGCTGCGAGATCCTGCCCGCCTCACGCATAGCGGCGATCTCGCGCGTCGTCTTGAGGACTACCATTCGTTAAGCCTCAATCGCCTCAAGCAGGAGACGGGTTGTATCCTTAATCTCCTCCTGACCTTCGACAACGGTGAGCTTGCCCTGCTTAGCATAGTAATCCTTAAGAGGTTCTGTTTCACTATGATAAATATCAAGGCGTGCCTTAACTGTATCGGGGTGGTCATCCTTGCGTTGAACAAGGGTGCCTGAGCAAACGTCGCAAACACCGTCAACCTTGGGTGCCTTGTACTCAAGGTGATAACTGGCGCCGCATTTTTCACAGACACGGCGTCCGGACATTCTCTTTATTATCTTCTCGTCGGCAACCTCAATGTCGATTACCTTGTCAATAATAATACCCATCTTGTCCAGAGCCTCGGCCTGAGGGATAGTTCTCGGAAAGCCGTCAAGGATAAAGCCGTCCTTGCAGTCATCTTTAACGATCCTGTCCTTGATAATGCCGATAACGACGTCATCGGGGACAAGCTGACCGGCGTCCATATAGCTTTTAGCCTTAAGACCCATCTCCGTACCGGTTTTCAACGCCTCGCGGATAATGTTTCCCGTAGAAATGGCGGGAATATTGTAACGATTGCAGATGACCTCGGCTTGTGTTCCTTTGCCTGCACCGGGAGCGCCTAAAAGTATGATTTTCATATTGTACTCCTTTCAGTATGCTGTCAATCAAGGAAGCCCTTGTAGTGACGCATCATCATCTGTGATTCAAGCTGCTTCATTGTTTCAAGAGCGACGCCTACCAAAATGATAACCGAAGTGCCGCCCATCATAAGGCTGCTTGTATTCATGCCCGTGAATTTAGAATAAAGTAACGGAACAAGGGCGATGAAGGCGAGGAAGATAGCGCCGATCAATGTTACCTTTGAAAGTACTTTGGCAATAAAATCCACAGTCGGCTTGCCCGGTCTGATACCCGGTATAGTGCCATTATTCTGACGGAGATTATTGGCCATTTCCAGCGGATTATACGCAATCGCAACATAGAAATACGCGAACCCGAGAATTAGGACAAAGTACAGACCTATATAGAGCCAGCCTCCCATAGAGAAGAGGTCAAAGAAGCCCCTCCAGAAGCCTGTAATATTATCCGCGCCAATAAAGAATTCAATCGTACTCGGGATAGATAGAATAGAACTTGCAAAGATGATAGGCATAACGCCCGAGAGACCGACCTTTATAGGAAGGTGGCTGCTCTGACCGCCGTACATCTTGCGGCCGACAACACGCTTGGCATATTGTATCGGAATGCGGCGTTCGGCATCGTTCATAAAGACAATGATCCAAACGACTACAAGCGAAATAACCAAATAGAGCGGGACAAGTATGAAGTACTGTGTCTGTCCGTTGACGCCGAGCATGAAGAAGTTGTAGAGAGCGACGAACATATACGGAAGCCTTGCAACGATACCCGCAAAGAGAAGTATTGAGATACCGTTTCCGATGCCCTTCTGGTTTATCTGCTCACCAAGCCACATCATAAGCGCCGTACCTGCCGTAAACGACAGAATAATAACCGCCGCTGTGAATACAGCCGGGAATCCCTCTCTGTATGTTACTATATTAGAAGCATACAGCCAGAAGTAGTAGGCGCCGCCCTGGATCAATCCGAGGGCAACCGTAACATAACGCGTTATCTTGCCGAGTTTTTTCCTGCCATCCTCGCCCTCTTTTGAAAGGCGTTCAAGAGGAGGTATTGCGACAGTCAAAAGCTGTATGATAATCGAGGAGTTAATGTACGGTGTGACCGACATGGCGAACAACGTCGCGTTCGAAAATGCGCCGCCCGACATAGTGTCGAGATACGCGAGCATACCGCCGCTTTCGGACAGGTTGCCCATAAGCGTGTTCAGCGCGTCAATATCGAGGAATGGTACGGGAATAACCGAACCGATTCTGAATATTATGATAATGAAAAGCGTAAAAAGTATTTTTTTGCGAAGGTCAACTATTCCCCAGGCGTTTCTTATTGTCTTAAACAATTAAACCACCTCGGCCTTTCCTCCGGCGGCTTCGATTTTCTGCTTTGCAGACTCGGAATATGCGGTAGCCTTAACAGTAAGCTTTTTGGAGATTTCTCCATTACCGAGTATTTTAATGCCGTCGTATTCCTTTTTAACGATACCCGCGTTTATAAGAGACTGTGCGTCAACCTCCGCTCCGTCCTCAAACCTGTCAAGGGCGGAAACATTTATGGCAACGATCTTCTTGGCGAAAATATTGTTGAAACCTCTCTTTGGAATGCGTCTTTGAAGCGGCATCTGACCGCCCTCAAAGCCGGGTCGGATATTTCCGCCGGAACGTGCCTTCTGACCCTTATGGCCCTTGCCGGCTGTCTTGCCCTGGCCCGAGCCGTGGCCGCGGCCGATCCTTTTGCGTTCCTTATTAGAACCCTCAACCGCTGTTAATTCGTGCAATTTCATATTACTCGCACCTCCTTACTTTAACCTTCAACCTCGATGAGATGGCTTATCTTAGCTATCTTACCTCTTGTTGCGGCATTGTCCGGCTGAACTGTCGTATCGCCGGGCTTTTTAAGACCGAGTGAATGGGCGGTTGCAATCTGGTCCTTTAATACTGAGATAAGACTCTTTTTAAGAGTGATCTTGATTTCTGCCATTTTTGCTGCCTCCCTTAAAGAATTTCTTTTACCGACTTGCCGCGGAGAACAGCAACTTCCTCGGCTGTCCTGAGGCTGCGGAGACCCGCGAGTGTAGCTCTGACAACGTTGCAGGGATTTGAAGAACGCAGAGCCTTTGTCCTGATGTCCTTGATGCCGACCGCTTCAACAACGGCACGGACAGGACCGCCGGCGATAACGCCGGTACCGGGAGCGGCAGGCTTCATGATAACCTTGCCCGCGCCGAAAATGCCTGTGACCTCGTGCGGGATCGTGTTGCCCTTGAGAGATACCTTAAAGAGGTTTTTCTTAGCATCCTCGATACCCTTGCGGATAGCGTCGGGAACCTCGCCCGCCTTGCCTATGCCGAAACCGACTGTGCCGTTGCCGTCGCCGACAACAACGAGAGCGGCGAACTTATATATACGGCCGCCCTTAACGGTCTTTGATACACGGTTGATAGTAACAACGTGCTCTTTCAATTCAAGCTTAGATGCGTCAATTATAGCCAAAGTTATTCCTCCTTATCAGAATTTAAGACCGCCCTCGCGGGCGCCTTCGGCCAATTCCTTGACGCGTCCGTGGAAGATATATCCACCGCGGTCAAAAACGACCTCTGTAATGTTCTTTTCAGCTGCACGCTTTGCGATAAGAGCGCCGACTCTGCGGGCGGCGTCCTTATTTCCGCCATAACCATCTATTTCCTTATCAAGTGAAGATGCAGAAGCGAGTGTGACACCCTTTACATCGTCGATAAGCTGAGCATAGATGTTGTTAGTGGAGCGGAAAACGTTAAGGCGAGGACGAGCAGCCGTACCGCTTACCTTACCGCGCACTCTTTTGTGGCGGTTAAGTCTTGCCTTGTTTGTATCGGGCTTATTCACCATAGTTTATTCACTCCTTAATTACTTCTTGCCGCCCTTACCGGCTTTGCCTTCCTTGCGGCGGATAACTTCATCGGCGTACTTGATACCCTTGCCCTTATACGGCTCGGGCGGACGCTTTTCTCTAACCTCGGCGGCGAACTGACCGACTTTCTGCTTATCAGGTCCGCTGATGATGATCGTATTGGGATCGGGAGCTTCAATCTTAATATCGTCCGTATCAGAAACGATAACCTGATGTGAGTATCCGAGGTTCATTACGAGATCCTTTCCCTTCTTTTGAACACGATAGCCGACGCCGTTGACCTGAAGCTGCTTTTTGAAGCCGTTTGATACGCCCTCAACCATGTTAGCTATAATCGAACGTGTCAGACCGTGCAGTGAACGGTTCTCCTTAGCGTCGTCGGGACGCTCGACAGTGATAACACTGTTTTCAATTTTAACGGTCATGTTCGGGTGGATCTTCTGAGTTAATGTGCCTTTGGGACCCTTGACCGTGATAACACCGTCGCCGAGCTTTGCTTCGACTCCGGCGGGAATATTTATGGGCTTTCTTCCAATTCGAGACATTACTGCACCCCCTTACCAAATATATGCGAGAACCTCGCCGCCGACATTTTCCCTGCGCGCCTGACGGTCGGTCATAACGCCCTTGGACGTCGAGATGATCGCGACACCGAGACCCTTCATAACTCTCGGAAGGTTCTCTACGTCGCTGTATATACGCAAGCCCGGCTTGGAAACTCTGCGGAGCCCTGTAATAACCGGGGTCTTGTCCTCTGTATATTTAAGAACAACCTTTATAACACCCTGTTTGCCGTCTTCAGCTACTGTGAAGCTCTTGATGTAGCCTTCATCGAGGAGAATCTGAACGATAGCCTTCTTTATATTAGAAGCAGGGATTTCGACGGATTCATGCTTTTGAGTATTTGCGTTACGAATTCTTGTAAGCAAATCCGCGATTGAATCTGTAATTTGCATACGGAAACCTCCTTCTTAAAGCCTTACCAGCTTGCTTTCTTGACGCCCGGAATCTCGCCCTTGTAGGCAAGCTCACGGAAGCATATACGGCACACGCCGAACTTGCGGAGGTATGCATGGGGCCTGCCGCAAATCTTGCATCTGTTATACTCTCTCGTGGAGAACTTCTGAGTCCTTTGCTGCTTTACTTTCATTGATGTCTTGGCCACAATTATCCCTCCTTATTTCTCAAACGGAGCGCCGAGAAGCGTCAAAAGCTCTCGCGCCTCTTCGTCATTCTGTGCTGTGGTAACGAAGCAGATGTCCATGCCTCTCACCTTGTCGATCTTGTCGAACTCGATTTCGGGGAAGATGAGCTGCTCCTTAAGACCCATGTTGTAGTTGCCTCTGCCATCGAAGGAGTTGGCGCTTATTCCTCTGAAGTCACGAACTCTCGGGAGAGCTACATTAAAGAGCCTGTCGAGAAATTCATACATTCTGTTGCCGCGAAGCGTTACCTTGACGCCTATCGGCATACCCTCACGGATCTTGAAGTTAGCAACGCTCTTCTTAGCTCTGCAAACCACGGGCTTCTGACCTGTTATCGCCGCCAAATCGGATGAAATGGCGTCTATCGCCTTCGAGTTGTCCTTTGCATCACCCGCGCCGACATTGACAACGATCTTGTCAAGCTTAGGGATCTGCATAACACTCTTGTAACCGAATTTCTTCATAAGAGCGGGAGCAATCTCGGAGATATATAAATCCTTCAATCTTGCCATTTGTTATCCTCCTTAGAGCGCCTCGCCGCATTTTTTGCAAATGCGCTGCTTGCTGCCGTCTTTCAGAATCTGATGGCCTACACGGGTAGGTTTGTTGCAGTGCGGGCAAACGATCTGTACCTTGCTTGCGTACATAGCGGCCTCCGCCTTAATGATGCCGCCGGCCTCGCCCATTTTGCGGGGTTTGACGTGCTTGGAAACAAAGTTAACCTTCTCGATAATGACCTTGCCTTCCTTGGGGCTTACTTGAAGGACCTTGCCCTTTTTGCCGCGCTGTGTGCCGGAGAGCACGACAACAGTATCGCCTGTCTTAACATGAACTTTGTTTTTATTATCAGCCATTTTCCGGCACCTCCTTAAAGGACTTCGGGAGCAAGGCTCAGGATCTTCATATAATCCTTATCTCTGAGTTCTCTTGCAACCGGTCCGAATATACGAGTACCTCTCGGATTTTTGTCATCTCTTATGATAACGGCCGCATTCTCATCAAACCTGATGTATGTTCCGTCATCACGACGCACGCCTCGAGCCGAGCGTACTATAACTGCCTTAACTACATCGCCTTTTTTAACAACGCCGCCGGGTGCTGCTTTTTTAACCGAAGCTACGACTACGTCGCCAATGTTGGCGTACCTCCTGCCGGTACCGCCGAGAACGCGAATGCACATGAGTTCCTTCGCGCCGGTATTATCGGCAACCTTGAGGTAGGTCTGCTGCTGTATCACAGTGCGTTCCTCCTTTTAACAAAAACGAAATTACTTCGCTTTCTCTATGATTTCTACCAGACGCCATCTCTTGTCCTTAGAGATAGGACGTGTTTCCATTATACGCACGCGGTCGCCTACTGAACACTCGTTCTTTTCGTCGTGTACCTTAAGTCTGACTGTACGCTTGATGATCTTGTTATACAGCGGGTGCTTGACACTGTTTTCTATGGCAACGACAACAGTCTTATCCATCTTAGTGCTTACGACCCTGCCGACATCTGTCTTTCTGAGATTTCTTTCCACTTTGCGCTTCCTCCCTTCCCTTACGCGTCTGCGCTGTCGCGGAGCTCATTCTGACGCAGAATTGTCTGTACGCGAGCTATGTCCTTCTTAACAGCGGAAATGCGCATTGGGTTATCGAGCTGGTTTATAGCAAGCTGAAAACGCAGGTTGAAAAGTTCCTCTTTAAGGCTCTTGAGTTTTTCTTCAAGCTCTGTATTATTAAGTTCTCTGAGTTCCGAAGCTTTCATAATTACTCAACCTCCGTTTCTTCCTTAGTAACGAACTTGCACTTAACCGGCAGCTTCATAGCCGCCAGACGCAAAGCCTCTCTCGCGGTATCCTCCGGGACGCCGCCAAGCTCAAACATAATCTTGCCGGGCTTGACAACCGCTACCCAAAACTCCGGCGCGCCCTTACCTTTACCCATACGGGTTTCCAAAGGTTTCTTTGTGACGGGCTTATCCGGGAAAATCTTGATCCAGACCTTACCGAATCTTTTGCAGTAACGTGTCATAGCGACACGGGCTGCCTCTATCTGGTTTGAGGTGATCCATACAGGCTCGAGAGCCTGAAGACCGTAATCACCGTAAACAACCTTGTTACCGCGCGAGGCCTTGCCTGTCATACGGCCTCTGTGAACTCTGCGGTGTTTTACGCGCTTTGGCAACAGCATTATTTACTGCCTCCTTCCCTGCGGGGCTTGCGTGTTTCGTTGAGAACCTCGCCCTTGTAAAGCCACACCTTGACGCCGATAATACCGTACGTTGTGTTAGCCTCGGCAAAGCCGTAGTCAATATCGGCTCTCAGCGTCTGAAGCGGGATCGTGCCTTCGTGATATTGTTCGGATCTCGCGATTTCTGCGCCTCCCAAACGGCCTGAGCACTGAATCTTTATACCCTTTGCGCCGAATCTCATCGCGTGACCGATGGACTGTTTCATAGCGCGGCGGAAGGAAATTCTCTTCTCAAGCTGCTGCGCAATATTTTCCGCTACAAGCTGCGCGTTGAGATCCGGGTTTTTGATCTCGACTATATTTATCGCAACAGGCTTGCCGAGGAACTTCTCGCATTGTACGCGAAGCTTCTCTATCTCGCTGCCGCCCTTGCCGATAACCATACCGGGCTTGGCGCAGTGAATATGGATTCTTACTCTTGAGGCGTCGCGCTCTATCTCGATTTTCGGTACACCAGCCGCGTAAAGCTGCTTTTTAAGAAGCTTGCGCAGGTTATAGTCCTCAACGAGTGTGTCGCCGAAATCCTTGTCGTTGACATACCAGCGTGAATCCCAATTTTTGATTACGCCCACACGAAGACCGTGGGGATTTACTTTCTGGCCCATAATTTACCTCCTCATCACTTATTCTTTCTCTTTGAGTACGAGTGTAACGTGCGATGTCTTCTTATCAATTCTGTACGCACGACCCTGTGCTCTCGGACGAATACGCTTGAGAATCGGACCTTGAGATACGAAACACTCAGCTACATATAATTTGGAAACATCCATATTGTGGTTATTCTCAGCATTAGCCATTGCTGATTTCAGAAGTTTTTGCAAGTCTTCACAAGCAGCCTTGGGGGTATGCTTGAGGACAGCCATTGCATATTCGCAGGGCTTGTTCCGGATCATGTCCAGAACGATCTTGACCTTGCGCGGTGAAATACGGGCGTATTTGAGTTCTGCCCTTGCTTCCATTCTCATACACTCCTTTCGGCTTATTTCGTGGTTTTGGAACCGGCATGACCCTTGAAAGTCCTTGTCGGGGCAAACTCGCCGAGCTTGTGACCGACCATGTCTTCCGTCACATAAACCGGAACGTGCTTGCGGCCGTCGTGAACCGCAAACGTATGACCTACGAAGTCGGGGAAAATCGTAGAAGATCTGCTCCATGTCTTGAGGATCTTCTTCTCGCCCGTTTCGTTCATCTGCTGAATCCTTTGAAGCAGCTTAGGCTGTACATAAGGACCCTTTTTAACGCTTCTTCCCATAAGTTACAAAGCTCCTTTCTGTATGCCTTACTTACCGTTTCTGCGTCTGACAATCATCTTGTCGGATTTCTTGTTCTTTGCTCTTGTCTTGTATCCGGCCGTGGGCTTGCCCCATGGAGTTACAGGACTGGAGCGTCCGATCGGGCTTTTGCCCTCGCCGCCGCCGTGCGGGTGGTCGTTCGGGTTCATGACGGAGCCTCTTACCTTAGGTCTCCAACCCATGTTGCGCTTACGTCCCGCCTTGCCGACCTTAACGTTTTCATGGTCGATGTTGCCGACCTGACCGATAGTAGCCATACAGTTGTTCGGGACGTTTCTGAGCTCGCCCGAGGGAAGTCTGAGCAACGCGAGGCTGCCCTCTTTCGCCATGAGCTGAGCCATATTGCCCGCGCTTCTCGCAAGCTGAGCGCCCTTGCCGGGGTAAAGCTCAACATTGTGGACAAATGTGCCTATCGGTATATTTACGAGCGGAAGCGCGTTGCCGGGCTTAATATCCGCTGTGGGGCCCGCTGTAATCTTATCCCCGACTTTCAGACCGTTCGGAGCTATGATATATGTCTTTTCGCCGTCTGCATACTGCACGAGAGCGATATGAGCCGAACGGTTGGGATCGTACTCAACGGTAAGAACCGTACCCTCCACGTCAAACTTGCGTCTTTTGAAGTCTATTATACGATATTTCTGACGGTTGCCGCCGCCTCTGTGGCGAACCGTAATTCTTCCGTAGCTGTTCCTGCCCGAATTTTTGCTTTTGGTAGCCAGCAGGCTCTTTTCGGGAGAAACCTTTGACAGACCGGAATAGTCAGTCACCGACATATTGCGCCTCGACGGTGTAGTCGGCTTGTAATTCTTAATTGCCATTCGATTTCACACTCCTCATGATGGCTTTGCGGAGAAATGGCGTTCTCCATTCATTCTGCCTGTATTGCTCCAGGCTTACATCATGCCTTCAAAAAATTCGATTGTCTTGCTATCATCTGTGAGAGTAACTGTTGCCTTTTTCCACGAGGGGGTATAGCCGCCCGTTCTGCCCTGACGGCGGTATTGACCTCTTACGTTAACGGTGTTTACCTTCCTGACCTTAACGCCGAAGATCTCCTCGACAGCCTTGGCTATCTCGATCTTACCCGCGGTCTTAGCAACCTTAAAGGTGTACTTTTTCTCCGCGGCGCCCGCCATGCTCTTTTCAGTGATAACAGGCCTTATAATGATGTCGCGTGCGTTCATGCGTACACCTCCTCAATCTTAGTCAGAGCGTCCCTGTCAATGATGAGCTTATCAGCGTTGAGAATATCGTAAACATTTATCGTGTTTACCTGAGCCGTCTTGACTCCGGGGATATTTCTCGCGGACTTGATAACCTTGTCGTTTACTTCCGGGATAACTATGAGCGCTTTCCTGTCCGCGCCGACTGCCGAAAGGAAAGAAACCATTGTCTTTGTCTTGTATTCGTCCGTTGTAATGCTGTCAACAACGATAAGATCCTTGTCGAGAACCTTTGACGAGAACGCGGACTTTAAAGCAAGTTTTCTGACCTTTTTGTTTACCGAAAATCTGTAGCTTCTCGGCTTCGGCGCGAATACGATACCACCGTGTCTCCACTGCGGCGCGCGGGTCGAACCCTGCCTAGCGTGGCCTGTACCCTTTTGTCTCCATGGCTTTTTGCCGCCGCCGGAAACCTCCGAACGGGTCAGAGCGGACTGTGTGCCCTGACGGTTATTCGCAAGGTAGTTGACTACCATTTTGTGCATCGCCGGCTCATTCGGCTCTATGCCGAAAATTGCGTCGGAAAGCTCTACGGAGCCTACCTCCTTGCCGGTCATATCTACAACTGCTAAATTAGGCACTGTAATTCCTCCTTCCCTTACGCCTTAACGCTGCTGCGAATTGTAACGGTTCCGCCGTTGGGACCCGGAACAGCGCCCTTGATGGCGATAAGGTTGTTTTCAGCGTCTACCTTTACAACCCGCAGGTTTTGAACGGTGACTCTTTCCGCACCGAGATGACCCGCCATTTTTTTGCCCTTCCAGACTCTTGAAGGTGTTGAGCAGGCGCCCATTGAACCGCCGTGACGGGCAACGGGACCGGAACCGTGCGATTCCTTCAGTCTTTGGAAGTTCCAACGCTTAATAACGCCCGCATAGCCTTTGCCCTTGCTCTTGCCTGTGACGTCGATCTTGTCTCCCTCGGCAAAAACGTCGGCCTTTACTATGTCGCCGACGCTGTAAGCGGAAATATCCTCTACTCTGAACTCTCTGAGAGTTCTCTTCGGCGCTATGTCCGCTTTCTTAAAATGACCGAGCATCGGAAGCGTGATATTGACGGGCTGATCCTTAAACTTTTCAGAGCGGACTCTCTTGCCCTTGCCCGTGCCGTTTTGGATCTTCAGCTTAATATCATCGAAGCCAAGCTGAATAGCTTCGTAGCCGTCGTTTTCAAGTGTCTTTATCTGTGATACGACACAGGGACCTGCTTCGATGACCGTAACAGGAACGACTTTACCCTTTTCATCAAAAATCTGCGTCATGCCGATTTTTTTACCGATGATTGCCTTTTGCATTTTGTTTCCTCCTTGATGGGTTATTGGTTGGATCAAGCAAAGCTTTTAACCAACTTGACCTCAGCCTGCCTGTAGGTTCAAACCGAAATTACAGCTTGATTTCGATCTCAACACCGGCGGGGAGCTCTAATCCCATGAGCGCTTCAACAGTTTTGTTTGAAGGTCTGAGAATGTCGATAAGTCTTTTGTGGGTTCTCATCTCGAACTGCTCACGGCTGTCCTTGTACTTATGAACAGCACGCAGGATCGTGATGACCTGACGCTCTGTGGGGAGAGGTACGGGACCCGATACCCTTGCGCCTGTACGCTTAGCCGTTGCAACAATCTTTTCGGCAGACTGGTCAACGAGCTGATGGTCGTAACCCTTGATTCTTATCCTTATTTTTTCCTTGACTGCCACTGTAATCGCCTCCTTATTGTAGTTGGCGGGCGTTTTCTTTCCGATTTCCCAACACCCTGCCGGGTGTTTCGTGAACCACCTTTAAAAAACCGGACTCGGCAAGCCGGAATCCGGGTGGATAATCAGAAAAAAGTCATAGCAGCTCGGAGACACAGCAACTCAATGTATCTCTTTGCTTCATTAGTTTATTCTTTCGCCCGGTTTAAAATCGGACATACTCCACGGAAAAACCGACCGTGTGGTCGCAACCTCCCGCTTCATCGCATATCTGTCGCAGTCACGCTTAATTATAATACCATATACAACCATACAATGCAAGTTTTTTCTTTGTAGATTAGGTAGAAATTTTAATATATTTTTTGTGCATATCGACAAAGGCGGAGCGGTTATCACACCCGCTCCGCCGCATAAAATTCTCCGCAGCCGACGCTTAATATTGTTTTCCCCAAAATACCTGATGCTTTGCCGGCTTGCCGCAGCACACGCAGGTATCGGCTATATGCTCCTCCACAAACGGGATACATCTCGACTTGACGCCGCCCGTTTCCTCCTTGAGCTGCTCCTCGCATGCTGAATCTCCGCACCACATAGCCTTTATAAAGCCGGACTTGTTCCTTGCCGTGTCGAGGAACTCCTCGTGAGTTGCCGCCGTAAAGGTCTTTTCCCTGAGGTTTTTAAGAGCGTTTTCATACATTGTATCGTGTATATCCTGTAAAGTCCTCTCTACGGCCTCCTCTATGTTTTCAAGAGAAACAAAGGTTTTCTCTCTGTTGTCGCGTCTTACGAGAACGCACTGATCCTTTTCTATATCTTTAGGTCCTATCTCTACTCTTACGGGGACGCCCTTCATCTCGTACTGAGAGAACTTCCAGCCGGGAGAATTGTCGCTGTCGTCAAGCTTCGTTCTGTATGTGCCGGAAAGTCTGTCATAAAGCTCGCGCGCCTTGTCGAGCACACCCTCCTTGTGCTGTGCTATCGGAACGACAACAACCTGTATGGGAGAGATCTTCGGCGGAAGGACAAGTCCGTCGTCATCGCCGTGAACCATTATAATAGCGCCGATCATTCTTGTAGAAACGCCCCAAGATGTCTGATGGGGATATTGCAGGGTATTGTCCCTGCCCGTAAACTTAATATCAAAGCTCCTCGCGAATCCGTCGCCGAAATAGTGTGACGTGCCGCCCTGCAGGGCAACTCCGTTGTGCATCATAGGCTCAATAGTATATGTTTCTACTGCTCCCGCGAATTTTTCCTTTTCGGTCTTTCTGCCGACTACCGCGGGAATCGCAAGTATATCTCTGTAGAAGTCCTCGTACACCTTGAGCATACGGAGAGTTTCCTCTCTCGCCTCCTCCTCGGTTTCGTGCATCGTGTGTCCCTCCTGCCAGAGAAACTCCGATGTTCTGAGGAACGGTCTTGTTGTTTTTTCCCAACGCACGACAGAACACCACTGATTGTACAGCTTGGGCAAATCACGATAGGAATTGATTATCCGCGCGTAATGCTCGCAAAAGAGCGTTTCCGATGTCGGACGCACACACAGACGCTCTGTGAGCTTCTCGTCGCCGCCCTGAGTTACCCACGCGACCTCGGGCGCGAAGCCCTCGACGTGATCCTTTTCCTTTTGAAGCAGGCTTTCGGGGATAAACATAGGCATATAGACGTTTTCGTGTCCCGTTTCTTTAAAGCGGGCGTCAAGCTCCTTTTGAATGTTCTCCCAAATAGCGTATCCGTAGGGGCGAATTACCATACAGCCCTTAACGCCCGAATAGTCGACAAGCTCAGCTTTTTTAACTATATCGGTATACCACCTTGAAAAGTCCTCATCTCTTGAGGTTATAGCCTCAACCATTTTTTTTTGATCAGACATATTAAAAAATCCTTTCGGTATTTTATTTATCACATACGATTAATACTGCCATACCTGACTATTATATATTTTAGCAACGCAATTTTCAACTGTTTTTTAAAATCTGTTTAAGCCCGCCAAATCCTTTATGACCTCTCCCGCTATGATAAGTCCCGCAACGGACGGAACAAACGCGTTGCTGCCGGGTATCTGCCGTCTTTCCGTACATTTTCGCGCGGTTCCGGGGGGACATACGCAATTTTTCCGACAGCTTGTCGCCATGTCGTCTACGGGAGTTATGGGTTTTTCCTTGGAATACACGACTTTCAGCGCCTTGATACCTCTCTTGCGCAGCTCGGTTCTCATCACCCTCGCGAGAGGACAAACGGAAGTTTTATAAATATCCGCAACCTCAAACGCCGTCGGGTCTATCTTATTTCCCGCTCCCATAGAGGAGATTATCGGGGTATTCGCCTCATCTGCTCTCATAACAAGCTCTATCTTCCCTGTAACCGTGTCGATAGCGTCAACCACATAATCATATTGTGTGAAATCAAATTTACCGCTCGTTTCGGGAGTAAGGAAGATCCTGTGCTTATTGACGACGGCGCCGGGATTTATATCCTTTATACGTTCCTCGGCAACATCGACCTTGTATTTTCCCACCGTGCTTGTCGCCGCGTAAATCTGGCGGTTTATATTTGTCAGGCACACCCTGTCATCATCAACAATATCTATCGTTCCGATACCGCTCCTTGCAAGGGCCTCAACGGCATAACCGCCGACTCCGCCTATCCCGAAAACAGCGACGCGGCATTTTTCCAGCCTTTTCATGGCGTCCTCGCCGAACAAAAGCTGCGTTCTTGAAAATCGTCCCGGCATACTATCTCCCCAATGCTTAAATAACTTTAACGGTTTTAATGCTCCGCGCTCTCAGCTTTCCCTGTATCTTTCAGCCCCCTCCTTATAGACGTCACGACCCGTTGAATCGACCGCAACCACCGCGGGGAAGTCCACCACCTCAAAGCGATATATCGCCTCGGTGCCGAGATCCTCATACGCGAGAACCTCGCTGCTCTTTATGCTCCTTGAAATAAGGGCGGCCGCTCCGCCTATCGCCGCGAAATAAACAGCTCCGTTACGCACTATCGCGTCAATAACGGGCTGTGTCCGGGCGCCCTTTCCTATCATAGCCTTTAATCCCAAATCTAGCAGAGCCGGAGAATACTTGTCCATACGGTAGCTTGACGTGGGTCCCGCGGGCCCGACCGCATGACCGGGCTTCGCGGGGGCGGGACCGACGTAATATATGACCTCGTTCCTTATATTGACAGGCAGTTCCCCGCCTTTCCCGATAAGCTCGTAAAGCCTCTTGTGAGCCGCGTCGCGTCCCGTGATAATGCTTCCCGTAATAAGCACGCTGTCGCCCGCGTGAAGTCCGCTTATATCCTCATCGGTAAGCGGAAGTGTTATCCTGATTTTTCCGTCGTCCGCTCTTGTTATCATATTACCGCCTCCTTGTGCCTTGCCGCGTGGCAGCATATATTTACCGCGACAGGCATTCCCGCGATATGCGTCGGGAATGTTTCTATGTTTACTCCCAGAGCTGTCGTGCTTCCACCGAGTCCGGCGGGTCCGAAGCCCATTTTATTAATCTCCTGTAAAAGCTCGTCCTCAAGCTCCGCGTAGCGTGAATCTCCGTTTTTTGTGTTTATCGGGCGCATAGTCGCTTTTTTCGCAAGCAGCGCCGCTTTCTCAAATGTTCCGCCGATACCCGCTCCGATAACTATCGGGGGGCACGGGTTAGGGC
The DNA here is from genome assembly GCA_964385235.1 of uncultured Clostridium sp. Classification (GTDB taxonomy): domain Bacteria; phylum Bacillota; class Clostridia; order Oscillospirales; family Acutalibacteraceae; genus Pseudoruminococcus. The sequence continues at coordinate 6,604 of CAYLOD010000023.1, read as the reverse complement.
CGGCGTGACGTACAGTGTCAAGTATAAATTCCTTAACTCCTTCTATGCCCGCCGACGGCGTAAGCATTTTTACAGCTGACATATTCTCGCTCCCGAAGCCTTTACAGCCCGCGAGGATCTTTATCCTGTCGCCCCCGACAATATCAGTGTATATTATCGCGGGTGTATTATCCCTTGTGTTTACTCTGTCGAAAACGGGATCCGCTACAACAGATTTGCGTAGATAGCCGCCTATGTACGCGCGGCGGACACCTTCCTCGACAGCCTCCCCGAAACTGCCGTCAATAACGACACGCTCGCCGTATTCAACGAACAAAACAGCCATTCCGGTATCCTGACAGATCGGCACCTGTTCCTCCGCGGCAATATCATTATTTTCAATAAGCTGTGCGAGCACCGACCTGCCGACGGGGGATTTTTCATCATTTTGCGCCTTGCGCAGCGCTCCGCTTATATCATCGCCGATACAATAGTTAAGTTCCTTGTACAGCCTTTCAACCGTATCGGCAACAGTTTCCGCCTTAATAGTCCTTATTTCCATTTCGGAAGCTCCTAACCTTTTAAAAATCAACATATTTCAGCGTTTTCTATTATACAGTAAATTTTTTAAATTTTCAATCCTGTCAGGCGCCAAACAACAGGGCGCGGTTCCCGCCTTATTTAAGTTATATTTGTCTATGGCGCGCTGTCTTGATATTTTTGCCGGATTTTGATATAATATGAAGAAAACAGGGGAGTGTCAGGTATGAAATCAAAAAATCTCATTGACCTTGAAAGTCTGTCTGTCAGGGAAATCCTCGATATAATTGATCTTTCGGGTAAGATAAAAGCAAACCCGTCCGAATATGAAGACGCCTGCCGGGGGAAAATACTCGCGACGCTTTTTTATGAGCCGTCTACGAGAACGCGTATGTCCTTTTCGACGGCAATGATGAGGCTCGGCGGAAACGTTATCGGATTTGACAATCCGCAAAATTCCTCTATATCAAAAGGCGAGAGCTTTAAGGATACTCTGACGGTAATCGGCGGATATGCCGATATTATAGCGATACGCCACCCGCTTGAGGGCGCGGCTGAGGCGGCGGCGATTTTTTCCGACGCGCCTGTAATAAACGCGGGGGACGGAGGACATCTGCACCCCACCCAAACGCTCACCGATGTCGTCACGCTTTATAACGAAAAGGGCAGGCTTGACAACCTTTGCATAGGTCTTTGCGGTGATCTCAAGTACGGACGCACCGTTCACTCGCTTATCAAGACAATGAGCCGCTTTAAGGGAAACAGATTCGTACTTATTTCGACGCCCGAACTCAGCGTGCCTCAATATATCAAGGACGTCATGAACGCCGCGGGCTGCGAGTTCACCGAGGTATCGGGGCTCAGGGAGGCAATGGGCGAGCTTGACGTCCTGTATATGACAAGGATACAGCAGGAGAGATTTGAAAGCAGCGATGAATATGAGCGGCAAAAGGGTGTTTTCGTGCTTGACGGCGATAAGCTGAAGCTTGCAAAAAGCGACCTGCGAATACTCCACCCGCTGCCAAGGGTAGACGAAATCTCTTATGAGGTTGACGACGACGAAAGGGCAAAGTATTTCGCGCAAACCGTTTACGGAATGTACGCGAGAATGGCTCTCTTTATGACAATGCTTAACGGTAAAAAACACACAACGGATAAGCACATAAGCAGAGGATTATTTGATGATTTGCAGTGCGTGAATGAGCATTGCATTACGCGCCATGAAACATACCTGCCAAAAAGATATAGGGAATGCGGTGATATGCTTGTTTGCGAATATTGCGAAAGCGCAAGGAAAAAAGAGCTTATATAGCTGTGAGGACAAGCCTTTGGCGCTTGTTCTTTTTTCTTCTCCGAGAAACGGATATACAAAGCTGCTGCTTGACGCCTTTCTCGACGGACTCGGCGGCAATTACGACGTCAGGCTGATTGACTGCTATAAGCTTTCGCCCGCTCCGTGCAGAGCGTGCGGCGCCTGTGAAAAAGCCGATATGTGCGCCCTGAGCGACCTTGATGAGTATGACGCGCTGCTGAACAAGGCGGAACTGCTTGTGTTCGCGAGTCCTGTTTACAATCTTTCCGTGCCGTCGCCGCTTAAAGCGATAGTTGACAGAAGCCAGCGTTATTTCTCAAAGCGTTTTTCTCTCGGAATAAGACCGCCGGTAAGCGTCCGCAAAAAAGCTGTCTTGCTTTTGACCTGCGGCAGCTCGGACAGGAGCGGCTTTGACATTATTACAAAACAGCTTGTAAAAATGTTTACGGTTTTAAATACAGAGCTTTACGCTTCTGTTTGTATGCCGAACACCGACTGTGTCACGGATATAACGCCATATTTGAACGAGGCGCGCATGACCGCAAAAGGTCTTTAATAAGCCCATGCCCCTGTAAATCAACCGCGATTTACGGGAGCATGGGCTTTTTGTTTTAAATAGGAGATGAATTTTGATTTACGATATTTCCGTAAAGAGTAAGTGACTTTTTGCTCTTAATATTAAAAGGGTTTGTTACAACCAATTTCGCGTTCTTATTGTCTACCGTGCTGTCCATGGAAATGTTTTCTATAGTTGCGAGTACAGTCCATTTTGTATTCCCGCCTGTATGTTCAAGCGTGTAAATTTTATCGTTCTCGATTTTATACTGTCCCTTAAGGACTTTATTCACTGTTGTTCCCGAATGGTTCGGACAGTACATATCAAACTTATAAGATCCGTTGGTTTTAAACTCGAATTGATAGCTCAGCGTATCGGGTGAGTGACAATACGGGCACGGCATTCCTACGCTTTCCCATACTGAAACATCATCTCCGATATGTATGGAGGTGCTTAATATCTTGACTAAATTATCGAGCTTATTCAGAGTGACGTCAACGTGGTTATAGCCCGACAGCGATTGATATATTTTTAAGGCGTCGGTATATTTGCCGTTCGCGTACAGCTTGTCCGCCTCGTACTGCAGGGCGAGATTGGCCTTGTCGGCGGCGTCGGGGTTGTCAGTTATATCCGCAATCTCCCGAAAAAGCTCGCTCGCGTCGGAATACTGCTTGTCCACAAACATTTTTGACGCGGCGTCAAGGGCGGCGTTCTCCGCCTCCGAGGCCTTTGCCGCCGACTTCTCATAGTTTCCGAGGGACTTAAATATTTTTAGTGAGGATATATAATCCTTTGCGGAAAATTGCTGCTCGCCGTAACGGTACATTGTTTCCTTATATTTTTGCTGAGAATCGTTATAATTTCCAAGATCGGCAAAAATTCTCGAGGCTTCAACAAAATTCGCGGAATTTTCCAATTTTTCCGCCTTGAGATATTTTGCCCGCTTGATTTGTTCTTCGCTGTCGCTGTAGCCGTTAAGCTTTTCCAGCTCCTCAACCGCCTCGTCGTACTTACCGTCACGAATAAGCGAAACCGCAGAGTAATAATTGTTTGCAGGAATTATAATGTAATATACGCCGAGTGTCAGGGCGACAACAATGAGCAGAGCGGCGGTCAAGCCCGCTATCACCTTGAACCTTTTACTGTTTCTGCGCATTAGGGCATTCCTGCGCTCATAAGCTTGGCTTTCCTTCTGTCTTTGCTGATACAGCTTATCGGTATTATCCACAGACGCGGGAGAGCTTTTTTCTGATTTTAACGTCTGCTTTTTAAATATTTCCTCATTATTTCTTCGGATAGAAACATCTGCAGCCTCGCCAAGCCATTCAAGATCGGCTCCGCATTTGCAGCAAGTGTCCTCAACGCCCCAGTTAAGAGTACCGCAGGCACACAGCCGGTATTCGTCCTTGATGACCGGCGCGTAGAGCAGTCTTTCGGCTTTATAGCCTTTGTCCGTCCATTCCTTTTTCAGTTGTTCAAAGTATCTGCCCATATGAGAGGAGATATTGTTTTGCTTGAGAGAGATTTTATATTCTTTATTTTCATCGTTTGTCCAAACCTGACCGTCATGTGCGGTAACACTTTTCAAGAAAATATCGACAGCCATTGTATCGTTGTTTTCAATATTTATTATTTCGGATTCCGCAAAGCACTCGTTGCGGTTTACTTCAAGGTCCTCAATAGTAAAATCTTCAAGCCTGTCTATTTCATTTCGTATAATGCCGTAGCAAATCACATCAAAGGAAACGGCTTTAATCTGTTCGGGCTGAACGTTCATGAATTTAACCTTGGCAAAAAGCCTGCCGGTAGCGGAATTTTTATAGAGTCCGGTGAAACACAAGGACAAAGGAGAACCTATAAACCAGCGGCATTCATTGTTTGAGTTTATAAGCTGATCTTTTTCTTCGTCCATAAAAGCGCCTCCGTTCTCAAATATAATACATAATTTTATTTTATAATGCCTAAGTTTGTGTGTCAAGTGCTAAGTTTATAAATGAAATTAATTTTGGTCTTTAGTAAATCACACGGCTACTTGTTATGAGTAAATTACTGTACAGGCGCTGCTAATGTCCCCCTCCCCCGCCTTCAGGCGGTAGCCGCGCCGCTATGACGGCGCAGGTTCCTTATTAAAATTTTCCTTTAGAGCTTTGTCTGACTTTTTATGTCACTTCACTGTAAAATAATCTATTTCACAGGGTACATAAATGTACCTGATTGAAATTTATGAGAATAATGATGTTAATGTCAGCGAAATATCACAGACAATAAATCCGGCTTTGCTGAAAAGTTCAACTGTTTCTGATGAATTTAAGAGCTGTTAAAATATAAATAATTTAATTTTTCTCGAAACTGAAAGGCACAAATAATTCTGTCGGTCAGGAATGTAATCTATTTTTCGAGCGAAAGCCATTACATTAACGCCGTATGTGTAAACAACAAAAATGCTGAGCACTTTAAGCTCAAGCTCGATAAGCTCCAGTAAATGCTCAATGAATGTATATTTATCCGTATTTATAAAAGCTGCCTCGTGTCTGTTATTCACATTACAAGACTTGATAAAAACAGCATACCTTGCTTATGGATAACGGGGACATACTGCCGATAAGTGATTATTACCGCAAAGATGCCTCTAAAAAATGCGGCAAATTTGTCCGTCAGAGCTGTAGATTTAAAATCCTATTAACTTTCATATTTACAAAATTATAACGCAAAAGCTGATAAACATTCTCTTGCGGTACAGGCGCCTGCGCCTCTGCCATTGTAAGGAATAATATCAGGCATATATAGCGTGTCCCTTATCTTACAGGCTTGACCTGCTTCAGGAATATTACGGCGATAAGATACAGGCTCGTAAAAAGCAGCGTGAAATTATACCTTGATTTGAGCAGCAGCAGAAATCCGAGAACAGCGCACGGAAATAATATGACAAGAGAAACAATAAGCATTATTTTCTCTGTCAATTCTTCGGACAGACGAGAGGACAGGAGGAGATACAGCGCTTGACCGCCGTCAAGTGTGTCAACGGGGAGAAGGTTGTACACAAGGAGAAGTATATTGGCGCCCGCCGTTATCAACAGAAAATCATAATTAAAATATAGGAACAAGACAAGGAATAATGCTCCGAATATAAAATTCATCATTACGCCGCCGAGTATAATAAGAAGCTCCTGCTTTAAGGGGAGGTTTTTCCTGTTGTCATCAATTATAGCGACGTCAAAAAGGCTTATCTTTATGCTTTTGGGGAACGAATCGTATTTTTTCATAAACATAAGATGCCCAAGCTCATGCAGTACAGCGGAAAGGCAGCCCAGCACCACCGTTTGTGATGTGTCGAGTATTATAACCGCCGTCATGGCACAGCATAGCGGTATGCTGATGAAAATATTCAAATTCCCTAATCTTATTTTCACGCTGATGTATTTTTGCTTTTGCTGTTTTCGGATTTAGATCCGGCTTTTTCGTTTGAAGATTCAGATTTTTCGCTTTTCGAGCTGTCCACGGCGCTTTCGGCTTTTGAACTCTCTGATCGCCTGTCCCCGCCGCCGAAGATTGAAAGGTTGTTTTTGCCGTCCTCGCTTGTATATATTGAGTCGTAGTAATTTGTTTCATACCATGACAGTATGTCCCTGCAAAAGCCCGTATTTATCAGCTTCATCAAAACCATGAAAAGCAACGCGGCTCCGCAGACGATAAGCTGAATTATCAGCAGAAGCTGCTTGCCGATTACAATTTTTTTCTTTGGAACATATTCCTCGTCCTGAGGGATTTCGCCGCTTGTGTATGAATAGCTGTCCTCATTCTCATGCTTTTTCACTTTATCACCTCGTCCACTTAATAATATGCGGTGACAAAGTCAAAAATGCAGTATCGTATATTATCGCGGATATATTTGTCTCTGTACAAAATGTTGCAGTTATCAGGCAGAGCCCACGAAAAATAAAAAAGTAAAGTATATTTGGCGAAAATCCGCTAAAACGGAAATGAACAAACAATCATAAACGGAGAATAAATATGCTCTGTATAAATCCTGCAGAAAAATATATCGTATTGCAAGTGTTAAACGTTACAAAACAGGTCAATCTGAATTCAATAATTCTCTTCCCGATAAAAAATTTGAACGGAAAATTATTATTCCTGTCCGCATTTTGGCTGCGGAATCCTTACGAGCTGTTATACCCTGTATAATTGCATATATTTTCCGTGAGACTCAAAGTATT
>CAYLOD010000022.1:16168-23069 GCA_964385235.1 uncultured Clostridium sp. | reverse complement strand
TCCTCGGGGGCTTCATAGACAGGCGATTCGTAAACGGGCTGCTTAGGTTCCTCGGGAGTTTCTCTCACGGGCTCTTTATGTACCTGATTTATTGCTTCCTCGGGAACTTCAATTACCTGCTGAGGAGCGGCCGACGCGGAATTGTCAATGTTTTTATCCCACGCGTTGTCTCTGCTTTCCACAGGATTGACCCAAACCTCGTTCGGTTGTACCCAAACTTCATTTGTTCTGCCGCCATTGGAATCCTTAAGCCATGGCCGGTTCACCTGTTCGGGAATTTGATACATATGGATATTAGGCGTGGTGCCAAACATCGGTACGCTCCAATTAAGAGCGTATACTATCGCTTCAACGGCATAACATGCCCATTTTTCAGCCATACAGGCATCTTGCGTTAAAATCTTGATTGACTGAAGAATAGCGATGCACTTATCAATTTCGCTCTCATCTGTTGCATCAAATAAGGTCGTGCAAACCCCTTCGTTCATTGCTTCAACAATTACTTTTCTTTCCTGCTTCAGTTTAGGCATAAATTTGTTGAGAAGTTTCGTAAATTGTTCATTATCTACAATAACATCCGCGCCGAAATTATCTACAATATAGCGGAGACCCTCTTTTACATTTGTAAATGTTTTCTGATTGGGAGCTTCCTTCTCAAGACTTGCGCCGCAGAATGGACAGCGTTTTATATGATCTACGCGATTGCTTGTTTTCCATTCGCTGCCGCATTTCGGACACTGCATAAATTATCACCGCTTTCAGAGTTTACTCATTTCAATATAACTATACTAAATTTTCTGTAATTTTTCAATAGTTGTAATTTAATTTCATAATTTTTTAAAAAAATTATCCAAAATACTATTTTGATTGTACTAAATTCGGACTGCATTCGACTATAGTTCCGTTTTCGCATTTTGAAGATTTATTTGTAATATTTGACTTTTTAAGTCGAATCTGCCTGACCCTTTGCATTTCTGCTTTTACATCTTCTATTTGACGGTTTGGCTTGTCGCCTCTTTTCATAAGCCAGAACGGCATACAGAAAACACCTACGAGAGTACCTATGCCGTATGATATATGGAGCATTGGGAATATTATCGGCAGAAGCAGATTCGAGAGATTTTTCTTTGCGGGAATAACCGCTGTAACGGTCATAAAAATATCAGCAGAGATATACAGAATAATGAGCGCGTATAACGGTATGCTTAGTACCGGCATACCGTATACCGCGCCAATAACGCTCAGGGTTATGCAGCCGATTATAGCAAGCACAAAACAGAACGGAACAAAGTGGAATACCGAGAAGCATTTCGGACATACACCGAGGGTAAGACCTATCCACTTGCCGTTCCCGTATTTTTGCCCCAGCATTTTGCCGAGTGTCGCCCGTGTTTGCTGGTACGATATTATATCGGGCGAAAAACAGAACTTATAGCCCGCCCGGCGTATCCTGTAATGGATCTCGTTATCCTCCGTTCTGCCGAGGGATTCGTCGAAGCCGCCCACATTCTCGAACACCTCGCGCCTGTACGCCGCGTGAAACAGAGAGTCAACGTATTTTTTCCTGTCGCCCGCCCTGCGGTAAGAGGCTGCGGAACTTCCGAACATGGAGCTTTCAGCCAGCAGCAGCGTTTGTTTCATGGGGGTTTCGTCAACGATAATATTGGGCCGTGAACCGCCGCTGATATTTTCACCGCTTTCGATAACGGCTATGTTTTTTGAAATAAAATCATCGGGTATCGAGGCGTGGGCGTCTACACGTATAATCACGTCGCCGACAGCGTTTTTCAGGGCGACATTCCAGCCCGCCGCTTGTGAGCGCTTATCGTTTTCAAGTACGTCTACTGATATATATTCATCGGAATTTGAATCGGAGAACCGCTCCATTACCATTTTGGTATTGTCCTCAGAGCGTGAATTTACAAGTATGATTTGTGTAAGGCCGTGCGGATATTTCTGATACAGTATATCGGATAGAATAGATGAGATAGTATGCTCCTCGTTATAGGCGATCACACATATCGAAACCGTTAAGCTCATAATTGTCCCTCATTTCAAGTTCATTATACTATTATCCGCAAGTTGTTGTCAAACAGAACAGGAAATTTACGGGAAACATATTATAACGTTACCTGAGATTGTCGAATCGTAGGTTAGATTTATTCTCTCCTCCCTTGCGCGGCGAGGAACGATATGGTAAAATCAGTCCCGGGGGATATGCCTATGGAGCCTTTAAGAATTGATAAAATACTGTCGTCGCAAAATATCGCTTCCCGAAAGGAAATAAAAGCCCTGATAAAGCAGGGCAGAGTAAGGGTGAACGGTCAGGCGGTGAAAAAATCGGAGGAAAAATTTGATCCGTATTCATGCGAGATAACGGTTGACGGTACAGCCGTTTCATATAAGCGGTTCGTATATATAATGCTCAACAAGCCAAAGGGCATATTGTCCGCGAGCAAAGACAGCCGTGAAAAAACTGTTCTTGATCTGCTGCCGGAGGAACTTCGCAGAAAGGATTTGTTTCCCGCCGGAAGGCTCGACAGAAATACCGAAGGTCTGCTCATAATAACCGACGACGGCGATTTTGCCCACAAGATGCTTTCACCGAAAAGCCATGTCTGTAAGCTGTACGAGGTCGCCGTTGACCGCGCGCTTGCCGATGAGGATATTAAGGCGTTTAAGGCGGGAATAAGCGAGGGCGGAGATGACTTTAAACCCGCCACAATGAGGATAACAGGCGAGAGGACAGCCCTTGTCGAGATATGCGAGGGGAAGTTCCATCAGATAAAGCGTATGTTTCACGCGGTCGGCGCGGAGGTGCTGGAGCTTAAACGTATAAGAGTAGGGGAGCTTTCTCTCGACGCCGGTCTGCCCGCGGGAAATTCAAGGGAAATGACGCCCGATGAGGCCGGGCTTGCGTTGAGCGGGAGCAGGGCCTTACAGTGAATTTCATTTGATTTTTTATTGTTTTTAATAACATAAATTCCATCTTTTATAATATTAGATAGTGTGCAAGTTGTACATAAAATTAAAAATTTTTTTGGCTTATGTGAAATATATCTAAAGTATTGACCTAAGATTTAGTAAAAAAATGAATTTCATTTTTAAATAAAATCTGTTATTATATTCCTATCGAATTTTACGGGTAACCACAGGAGGAACAAATTATGGCAAGTCTATCACTAAGAAACGTATACAAAATCTATGACGGTAATGTTGTTGCCGTTAGCGATTTTAACCTTGAAATCGAAGATAAGGAATTTATCATCTTCGTTGGTCCTTCGGGCTGCGGCAAGTCAACGACTCTCCGTATGATCGCGGGTCTTGAGGAAATCACCAAGGGTGAGCTTTATATCGGCGATACGCTATCAAACGATATTTCACCTAAGGACAGAGATATAGCAATGGTTTTCCAGAACTACGCTCTGTATCCGCATATGACTGTTTACGATAATATGGCTTTCGGTCTTAAGCTCCGCAAAACTCCTAAGGAGGAAACACGCAGAAGAGTTGAGGAAGCGGCAAGGATCCTTGATATATCACATCTTCTCGAAAGAAAGCCGAAGGCTCTCTCCGGCGGTCAAAGACAGCGTGTCGCTCTCGGCCGTGCTATCGTTCGTGACCCGAAGGTCTTCCTTCTCGACGAGCCTCTTTCAAACCTCGACGCAAAGCTCCGTACTCAGATGAGAACAGAGATCTCTAAGCTTCACAAAAGACTCGGAACAACATTTATCTATGTTACCCATGACCAGACAGAAGCTATGACGATGGGCGACAGAATCGTTGTTATGAAGGACGGCTTCATTCAGCAGGTCGATACTCCTCAGAATCTCTATGACAAGCCCTGCAATCTCTTTGTCGCGGGCTTTATGGGCGCGCCTCAGATGAACTTCATCAATGCTACTATCGTAAGAGCGGGCGATGACTACGGCGTTTCCTTTGGCAAGTACACTATACCGCTTCCCGAATCAAAGAACAAGAACAACGTTCTCGCCAAGTTTGTCGGGAGAGATGTTATTCTCGGAATCCGTCCCGAGGACGTCCATGACGATCCTGAGTTCCTTGAGAGAGCAACAGACATTATCGAGGCACAGGTTGAAGTTACCGAGCTTATGGGCGCTGAGATCTATGTCTATATGACAATCGAGGGTGAATCCGCCATCGCGAGAGTTGACCCGTCCTCAACCGCTCAAGCGGGTGAGCCTATCGAGATCGCTTTCGACGTTGAGAAAGTTCATATCTTCGATAAGGAAACAGAGAAAACTATCACAAACTGATATATTTGCCATTTTTTCGGGACAGAAGTCTTGGCTTCTGTCCCATTCCTTTTTATGGGAAATAACAGGCCGGATAAAAACGGATAATTAAAAAGAGCGGCGAGAATGAAATCTCGCCGCTCTTTTTAGCTGTATCAGATTATTTATATTTTTACTTTGTATCGGAAAGGGTTTCGTCTTGGAGGGCAAAATCCTGTCCGAGCTTTCTGAAACGGTTGTATCTGTTCTCAAGCAGTGTATCGACAGGCTGATCAAGCTTTTTCTGTACGGTTTGAGCGATCAGGTTTTTAAGCCCGGCAAACAGTTTGCTGTCGAGATCCTTCGGCTCACGAATAATTCTCTCGATAACACCCAGTGAGAATAAATCCTGTGAGGTTATCTTCAGACATTCCGACGCCTCGGCGGTCTTAGAGGAATCCTTCCATAGAATGCTCGCGCAGCCCTCGGGCGATATGACCGAGTATATAGCATTTTCGAGCATCCATACCTCGTCGGCAACAGCCAGAGCCAAAGCGCCGCCGCTTCCGCCCTCTCCGATGAGTATAGAGAGGATAGGCGTTTTAAGCGTCATCATCTCCATGAGATTTTCCGCGATAGCCTGTCCCTGACCGCGCTCCTCCGCGCCTATGCCGCAGTATGCTCCCGACGTATCGACAAAGCATATTACGGGACGTCTGAACTTTTCAGCCTGTTTCATGAGGCGGAGCGCCTTGCGGTAGCCCTCCGGATGAGCCATACCGAAGTTTCTCTCCATGCGCTCGTTGAGTGTCCTGCCCTTTTCTATGCCTATGACCGTTACGGGCAGACCGTTGAGTCTCGCGATACCGCCCACGACAGCCTTATCGTCGCCGAATCTGCGGTCACCGTGAAGCTCAAAAAAGGAGTCGCCGAAAATCTTTGTAATATAGTCTATTGAGGTCGGTCGGTTGTTCGCTCTCGCGGCGTTTACTCTGTCAATAGCGCTCATCGGTTTCCCTCCTTTTCATGAAGCTTTAAAAGCTCGGAAAGAGTCTTTTTCATATCATTACGGCTGACGACTGCGTCAATAAAGCCCTTTTCAAGGACAAACTCCGCTGTTTGAAAGTCCTTGGGCAGCTTTTGCCGAATAGTCTGCTCAATAACTCTCGGACCTGCAAACCCGACAAGGGCTTTCGGCTCTGAAAGTATAATGTCGCCCTCCATGGCAAAGCTCGCGGTAACGCCGCCCGTTGTGGGGTCGGTAAGAACCGTTATATACAGCAAGCCCTTGTCGCTGTGACGCTTAACGGCTCCGCTTGTCTTAGCCATCTGCATCAGCGAGAGAATACCCTCCTGCATACGGGCGCCGCCCGAAACGGTAAATACAATGACGGGCAGACTGTTGTCGGTGGCATATTCAAAGGCGCGTGTTATTTTTTCACCTGTCACTGTACCCATAGACCCCATCATAAACGAAGAGTCCATAACGCAAATAACGGTTTTTGAGCCTTCTATCTCTGCGGTGCCGCATATGACGGATTCGTTCTCACCGCTCGCTGTCTTAGCGTCCCGTAGCTTCTTTGAATAATCGGGGAAGTCAAGGATATTCTTTGAGGTAAGCTCCGCGTCCATTTCCTTAAACGTACCCTCGTCAACCGTTATGTTTATTCTGTAACGGGCGTTAATGCGGAAGTGATGCCCGCACTTGCTGCAAACTTTCATGTTGTCCTCAAGATCGGAGGTGAGCAGCATATTTTTGCATGAAGGACATTTCACCCAAAGCTCGTCGGGGACATACGGGCGGGTTTCGGCCCATTCGCCCTCCTGATCTTCAAGCTCGTTTTTAGGCTTCATAAAATTAAAAATATCGGGAGAAAACATCTGCATATACACTTCCTTTTACGCTGCGTTTTTATTTATGCGCAGAACGCGTGACAATCATTCATTTTCCTTTTTTGCCTGACGGCGGCGCTCCTCAAATTCCTCCATAAAGCTTGTCGTATATGTGCCGTTGACAAAATCCTTGTCGGAGAGAATATCGAGGTGCAGTCCGCGGTTATGGATAACACCGAGAATAATAAGTTCGCTCAGCGCCATCTTCATCTTACGGATAGCAAGCTCTCTGGAGCGGGCCTGAACTATGAGTTTGCCTATCATCGAGTCATAGTACGGAGGTACTGTGTAGTCCTGATAGATAGCAGTATCAAACCTGACATTGGGGCCGCCCGGTATGTGCAGCAGGTTTATCGTGCCGCAGCTCGGTCTGAAGCCGTTGTCGGGATCCTCGGAGTTTATGCGGCACTCGATAGCGTTGCCGTGGAGGTAAACCTTCTCCTGAGTTACAGTGAGCCTCGCGCCCGCGGCTATTCTTATCTGCCACTGAACGAGGTCAATGCCCGTTACCATTTCGGTTACGGGGTGCTCGACCTGAAGTCTTGTATTCATTTCCATAAAGTAGAAATTCTTATTTTCGTCGAGCAGAAACTCGACTGTCCCCGCGTTTTCATATCCTACAGCGATAGCTGCCTTTTTCGCGGCGTCCATCATATTAGCGCGGATTTCGGGTGTGATGGCGGGGGAGGGTGACTCCTCAATGAGCTTCTGGTTTTTACGCTGAATGGAGCATTCGCGATCGCCGAGGCAATCCACATTTCCGTATTTGTCGC
>CAYLOD010000022.1:0-16158 GCA_964385235.1 uncultured Clostridium sp. | reverse complement strand
TGTCGCAAAGAAGCTGCATTTCGATATGTTTTACCGGCTTAAGGTATTTTTCAATGTAAACGGCGCCGTCGCCGAATGCGCCGGCGGCCTCCGCCGAAGCGGAAAAGAAAGCGTTATCAAACTCCTTCTCCGCGCGGACTAAACGTATGCCGCGTCCGCCGCCGCCCGAACGCGCCTTGATGAGGACAGGGAAGCCGATTTCCTTTGCCTTTTGCTTTGCGACTTTAACATCGTCGATAACATCCGTTCCCGGAGTGACGGGAACACCCGCGTTTTTCATGGTTCTGCGCGCCTCGTCCTTATTGCCGAGCTTGGAGATCATTTCGCTTGACGGACCGATAAACTCTATATTGCATTTCTCGCAAAGAGAAACAAACTTCGCGTTTTCCGAAAGCAGCCCGTATCCGGGGTGAATAGCCTGAGCGCCTGAAAGTATGGCGACCGTGAGTATAGCCGCCATGTTAAGGTAGCTGTCAGCGACCTGAGGCCCGCCGATGCAGTAGCTCTCGTCGGCTATGCTGACGTGAAGCGCGTCTTTGTCCGCCTGAGAATACACGGCAACCGTAGAAATGCCCATTTCGCGGCAGGCTCGTATTATTCTGACGGCTATTTCGCCTCTGTTGGCGATCAAAATCTTAGAAAACAATGCCCTTACTCCCTTTCGACAAGTGCAAAAGAAAATTCCGCAGTAACGCACAGCTTACCGTTCACAGTGCCTTTGCCCTTGATAAAATAGAACTTGCCGCGGTTTTTTGTGAGCTTGCACTCTATCTCGAATGTATCTCCGGGGCGAACCATACCCCTGAAGCGCGCGTTATTGATGCTCGTAAAGTACGGAGTGCTGACAGCGGATTTTTCGGCTATTATGACGGAACTTGTCTGCGCCATCATTTCGCATAGGATAACTCCCGGAACGATCGGATTGCCGGGAAAGTGACCGTCGAGAAACCACTCGTCGCCTGTTATTTTCTTTTTGCCGACAGAAGTATCCTCCGATACCTTAGTCGCCTCGTCAATAAGAAGCATTGAATTTCTATGCGGAATAACGCCTTTAAGTTCTTCTTTATTCAAGTCTATCCATTCCTTTCGCAGACAAAACAAAGCTTGAAGGATTTTGCCCATGCTTTCTGAACAGTGATCCTCCAAACCCCGTTATCGGTATTTTATTTTATCATAAACAACGGCTGACCGTATTCGACGACCTGCCCGTTTTCTACGCAGATTTCGACGATTTCTCCGTCCATGTCCGCGGTGACTTCGTTCATGAGCTTCATCGCCTCGATAAGGCAAAGAACATCGCCCTTATGTACCCTTGCGCCTACACTGACATACGGCTCCGCTCCGGGAGCGGACGCTGCGTAAAATACGCCGACCATAGGTGAATTTACGGGAGTTCCCTCTATGACGGGTTCGCTTGCGGGCATATCGTTTAAAACAGCCTGCGGTACAGTAGAAACGGCGGCTTGTGATGTTTCCTCGCTATGGCATGGCTCGTCCGCGTTCAAAACGGCGCCTGTGTTCTGCTTAAATGTCAGGCGTTCGCCGTCAAGACCTCTTATTTCAAGTTCAGTTGCCTTTGATGCGTTAAAAGCGGTCAAAAGTTCTTTAATCTCTTCAACATTAAAAATTGGCATTGTCGATATTCATTCCTTTCAACACCGATAAAATCGATTAAAAATACATTAAATTATATAAAACACATAATCGCGGCATCGCGGCGCGAATGCAGTCATGGCGTCCGTATGCGTTTATGCGGATTTTCTTCAATTAGAACCCCGCCATTCAACGCGGAAGCTATATTTTTTTTATTGCTATGCAGGCGTTGTGACCGCCGAAGCCGAACGTTGTCGAAGCCGCAAACGTCAGCGGCGCTTTTACAGCCTTGTTCGGCACATAGTTCAGGTCGCATTCGGGGTCGGGTTCCTCAAGACCTACTGTCGGCGGAACTATTCCGTTTTTAAGGGCGAGTGTTGCTATGATAGCCTCGACCGCGCCAGTCGCGCCGAGCATATGACCTGTCATGGATTTTGATGAGCTGATATACGCGTCATATGCCTTTTGTCCCAAGGCCTTTTTAAAAGCTGCCGTTTCTGTTTTATCGTTGGCCGGCGTACTTGTACCGTGCGCATTGATATAAAGAACGTCGTCGTCCGTAAAGCCCGCCTCTTTCATAGCGATCTCTATACAGCGCGCCGCGCCTGCCGCTTCCGGATCGGGCGCTGTAACGTGGTAAGCGTCGCAGGTATTCCCATATCCCGCTATCTCCGCGTAAATCTTTGCTCCGCGGGCAACAGCGTGCTCATATTCCTCAAGAATGAGGACGCCCGCGCCCTCTCCCATAACAAAGCCGTCGCGCCTTTTGTCAAAGGGTATGGAGGAGGATTTGGGGTCGTTCCTTGTAGACAGGGCCATACAGCTTGAGAAGCCCGCGATAGCGAGAGGTATGACAGCCGCTTCGGCGCCGCCCGATATAATAGCGTCGGCATATCCGTCCTTTATCGCGTGGAACGCCTCTCCCACAGCGTGAGTTGAGGTTGCACAGGCGGTGACAACAGGCAGGCACGGACCCTTGGCCTTGAAGCGGATAGCTATCAGACCCGCCGCCATATTCCCTATCATCATCGGAACGAAAAACGGAGAAATTTTCTTATCGGCAATCATGTTTTCGCACTGAGCGTAAAATGTGTGCATACCGCCCGTACCCGAGCCGACATATACGCCGAACCTGTCGCTGTCAACGGTTCCGATTATTCCGCTGTCCTCAACAGCCTGTACGGCGGCCGCGATAGCATATTGGCAGTAGAGGTCGGTTTTCCTCAGATCTTTCTTTTCAATATACTTTTCCGCGTCAAAGTCCTTGACCTCGGCGGCTATCTTTACCTTGAGCTTTTCCGTATCAAAGCTCTTGATATAGTCGATGCCCGATTTACCGTTTACAAGCGAATCCCACATTGTGTCAATATCGTTTCCGACCGGGGTTATTGCGCCTATTCCGGTAATAACAACTCTTCTCATAATAAATATTCCTTTCTACCCGAGCGGTTAAATGCCCGAATATATCATACAACAATTTTACTCCTAATATTATAACGTTATCAATACTTACATGGCCATACCGCCGTCAACCCTTATGACCTCACCGGTAATATATGAAGCTTCATCACTCGCGAGGAACGCGACAGTGTTGGCTATGTCCTCCGGGGTGCCTATCCTCTTGGCGGGAATAGTGCCCATGATAGCCTCCTTGCTTTTGTCGCTGAGAGCGGACGTCATATCGGTATCTATAAAACCGGGGGCGACGACGTTTACCGTTATACCGCGCGCCGCAAGCTCTCTGGCGACCGATTTTGACATACCTATGACGCCTGCTTTGGCGGCGGCATAGTTGGCCTGACCCGCGTTGCCGTTTAAGCCGACAACAGAGGACATATTTATGATTCTCCCACGGCGTTTCTTCATCATATGCTGATAAACATTCTTTATCATGTTGAACGTACCTTTGAGGTTGACGTCTATAACTCTGTCAAAGTCCTCCTCCTTCATAGAGAGAACAAGACAGTCCTTGACGATCCCCGCGTTATTGACGAGAATATCGACACAGCCGAAGTCCTCGATGACCGAAGCGATCAGCTCCTTTGCCGCGTCAAAGTTTGATACGTCACAGCGGTATGCCTTAGCCCTGACCCCGAGAGCCTCTATCTCGGAAACCGTTTCAGCGGCTTTTTCGGAGTTACCGGCGTAAACAACGGCTACATTCGCTCCGAGCGACGCGAGCTTGACGGCGACAGCCCTGCCGATTCCTCTTGACGCGCCCGTGACGACAGCGTTTTTATTACTTAAATCCAGCATTTAAATATTCATTCCTTTGTTTATTCGGATTATTTACAAGAGTTCCCTGACCTGTTCAAGACCCTCTTTATTTTCCACGTTAAACGCGGTGACATCTTTATTTGTTTTCTTTATCAAACCGACGAGGGTTTTGCCCGCGCCGACCTCTATAAATGTATCCGCGCCCTCGGCTATGAGGTTTTCTATTGTTTTCTGCCACTTGACGGGATTCATGACCTGCTTCGAGAGAAGTTCCCTGAAGTCCCCCGAATACGGCCGCGCCGTCAAGTTGGCATAAACGGGGATTGCCGGCTCGTTAAACGTAATCCCCTCGAGATATTTTGCAAGCCCCTTGGAGGCGCTCTCCATAAACGGCGAGTGGAACGCTCCGCTGACAGCCAACCTTACAGCCTTGCCCTTTGCCTCTCTGACGTCCTCGCAGAGAGCGTCTATCTCGTCCTCGGACGCCGCGACGACAGTCTGCCCGGGGCAGTTGTAGTTTACGGGCCACGCGTTATTATATTTTCCGCAGATCTCCTCAACCTGATCGACGGTAAGCTTCAGTACAGCTGCCATTGCTCCCTTGTTTTCCCCGGCCGCTGTGTTCATAAGTTCCGCGCGTCTGCACACAAGCCTGAACGCCTCCTCATAGGAAAGGATTCCCGCGAAAGCGACCGCAGCTATCTCTCCGAGCGAAAAGCCTGATATGTAATCGGGAGTTATGCCCGCCTCCTTGACGGCGGCGGCCGCCGCAAGGTCAACAGCAAATAAACACGGCTGAGTGTTGAGCGTCATGTTAAGCTCCTCTTTAGTGCCCTCAAAGCATTGTCCGACAGTTCCGGGACGGAGCGACTCCGCCATATCAAAGACAGCCTTGGCCGCGGGCGAGCATTCGTAAAGCTCCCTGCCCATTGAGGGATATTGAGCGCCCTGACCGGAAAAAACAAAAACCGTTTTTGCCATAAGACAATGACCTCCGTTTATGTATTAAGCTAATTTATGAAATATCCGCCAAGCCCCGAAAAAACGAGTGAAAAGCGCGCGGACGCGCGGATATTATTTGTTCCAGCGAATTATACAGCTCCCTGTCGTAAGACCGCCGCCAAAAGCACACATCGCGACAATGTCGCCTTTCTTCAGGACGCCGGATCTGCTCGCCTCATGCAGAGCCATCGGAACGCTTCCCGATGAAGTGTTGCCGTAGCGGTTGATATTGCAGAAGAATTTTTCTCTCGGAATAGCAAGCTTTGTCGCGGCGGTGTTGATGATCCTTATATTTGCCTGATGAGGAATGACAAGGTCAATATCACTCAGCTCGATTCCCGCGTCGCCGGCCGCTTTCTTGATACCGGCAGGCATAGCGTTGACGGCGAACTTGTAGACCTCATTGCCCGTCATCTGAAGCAGCGCGGGCCTTGCCTCATGCTCATAGAACGGAGAGGAGTTCTCCCCGTGAGGGATACACAGAACCTCGTCGTTGCCGTGCGCCGTTATGTTTATGGAAAGCAGGTCGTCGCCCTCGCCTAAAACAACGGAAGCGCCCCCGTCGCCGAAAAGAACGCATGTTGAGCGATCCTTCCAGTTGGTAATATTGGAGAGGTTGTCCATAGATACGATAAGTATGTGCTTTGCTTTTTTCATAGCAAAGTATCCGTCGGCTATGTCGAGAGAATATATAAAGCCCGAACAGGCGGCGTTGACGTCAAACGCGGGGCAGGTCGCGCCGAGTTCCTTCTGTATCATGCAGCCCTGTGACGGGGTGAGATTCTCGCCGCGCATAGTGGAGCATATGATAAGATCCAGCTGATCAGCGGTGACGCCCGCATCCTCAAGAGCCTCGGTTGCGGCTCTGACGCACAGCTCGGTAATTGTTTCTCCCCTGCATATCCTGCGTTCCTCAATGCCTGTTCTGGTGCGGATCCATTCGTCGTTAGTATCTACAAGAGCAGAAAGCTCATCGTTCGTTAGAACGTATTCGGGTACAGCCTTGCCTGTTCCGAGAATGCTAAAGCTCATAAAATATTTTCCTCCGCTAAATAATGATAAAAATAGAAAATATTCCGGCGAATATCGTCGAAATCCAAGGAAAATCTTCGCGTCGGAAAATGCTGTAAAACAGCTATCTTCTTTGGCAAATTATGCAACTTCAATTTTAATATATATTAAATGTTTTGTCAAGAAATTTAAATTTTTTTTTGGATCGAAGAAAAAATTCCGGAATTACACCCTGAAATCAGCTGCAGTAATCCTCGAGAAGCCGTTCAAGCTCCAGCCTGTCCTTTACCTCTATTCCATGGATAAGGCTTTCCTGATCCTCCTTTGGGAGCTTTGACAGCTCGGTGTCCGTTACCTTTACCGGAGTTTCAGAGTCTGATTTAAACACCGCGATTTTGCCCTTGTAGCCCTTCAGCGTATATGATACCTCTGTACTTGACGGCTGAGCCTCCGAGCTCGGTTCCGTGCTTGAAACGATAGAGCGTGTATAGGTTTTTTCCTCAGCTTTTACGTTCGGCAGAGAGGGAATAAGCACACCGTTTATGAGAAGACAAAGTATTAAAAAGCTTCCCGTCACTCCTATAAGTTTTTTCATTTATAAGCACCCCTTTTTAAATTGTTTTGATTCTTTATATATAATAATTTTGCCGTAAATACGTTTTCTTATTCGTCAAAAGCAATAAAATTTTTTTGAAATTTAGTCAAATAGATAATATATTTTTAATTTTTCAATTTTTCGTTCCATTTTTTTGAATTTATGGTATAATACTAAAGATAGTGGTTTAATACTTAAAGGAAACAGTGAAATCCGATATTTTATAGGATTATTTGCAGGATTATTTGTTGAATGTAAAATATTAAGCTTTAAAGGCTTAATTTTGGGAAAGGCAAGGTATCGCGGATGAAAAACACCGACATAAGCAATTATTCGGATGAGGGCGGCATACAGATAAGGACGGAAAGTCACCCCGCATTGTCTAAACTTTGGGGGATAGTCAAGCGAATACTTCTGACAACGCTCCTTGTTAGTGTCATTACCGGAGTGATAGTTGCTGTTTCTGTTATACTTTATATCATAGATGTTGCGAACGAGCCGTTCAGTCTTGACCTGAGAAACGCCAAGAAAAACCTGACAAGCAGTATCTATGTAACTAACGATGACGGAACGGTAACGCTTGACCAGAATCTGTACAATGCCGAAAACCGTGTCTGGGTAGATTACAACAATATACCGAAGGCGATGACGGACGCTGTTATCTCGATCGAAGATAAGCGCTTCCTTAAGCACAAGGGCGTAGACTGGGTCAGAACGACGGGGGCTGTGCTCAACCTTATAACAGGTCAGGACGAGTACGGCGGCTCGACGATCACTCAGCAGCTCGTCAAAAACGTCACCGAAAACGATGATGTGAGCCTTAACCGAAAGATAAAGGAGATCCTTCACGCGCTTGACATTGAAAAGCAGTACACCAAGGAGGAGATCCTCGAGGCTTACCTTAATATAGTAAACTTCGGCAGCGGCTGCAAGGGCGTTCAGGCAGCGGCTAATCTTTACTTTGACAAGGATATAAGCGAATGCTCTATAGCGGAGTGCGCCGCCATCGCGGGAATAACGCAGAACCCCGCCGTCTACACGCCTCTTTCCTATCCCGAAAACAACAAGGAACGGCGTGAAACTGTTATATATGAGATGTATGATCAGGGCATGATCAATGAATATGAATATGACACGGCTATGAAGGAATCCGAAACGATGACTTTTGTCGGATATACCTATGACGATGACGACGACGACCTCGGAACACAGAGCTGGTACAATGATATGATTTTCAGAGAAGTTTCCGAGCATCTGCAAAATGCGCTTAACATAAGCGAAAGCGAAGCCGAGAGAAAGCTGTATACCGAGGGGCTTAAGATCTATTCCGCGATGGATCCCACCGCACAGAGTATCGCTCAGAAAAAGATTCTTGAGTGGAAAACGCCCGAGGACAAAAAACTTGAGTGCGGATATATTATGATGGGCATGGACGGCAGAGTTCTCGCGACTGTGGGCAGCCGTAAGGAGAAAAGCGGTCTGTTGCTTTTTGACAGAGCAAACGGCGCTTATCTGCAGCCCGGATCCACCATCAAGCCGCTTTCGGTTTACGCGCCGGCTCTTGAGGATAAGCTGATAAACTTCTCCTCGCTGCTGTCCGACAGGGCAATAGCCGACTGGAGCTATGACGAGAACGGAAATTCCGTTTCCGGACCGAACAACTGGTACGAGGGCTACAGGGGGAACATTACCGTTATGACCGCCCTTGAAATATCGTCGAACGCCGCTACAGTCGATCTCCTTAATCGTGTCGGTATGCAAAAAAGCTATTCATATGTTACAAATAAGTTCGGTCTTTCGCATCTCGACAAAGATGAGGATTCCAAAAACCTGGTGGCAATGTCCATGGGCGGTGTACATGGCGGAGCGTCGGTAAGAGAAATGACCGCGGCATATGCTGCTTTCTGCAACGGAGGAACATATTACGAACCGTACACATACTATTATGTTACGGATCAGGATAATAACATTATCCTTGACCAAAGGGACAAGAGAGTTTCCGTAAAGTCGGTAAGCGAGGAAACGGCAGGCATAATCAACAGGCTGCTTTATCAGGTCGTCAACGATGACGAGGGACTCGGCTACCGCGCTAAAATAAATGGCTGGGATATTATAGGAAAGACAGGTACTACTGACAATACATTCGACAACTGGTTCATAGGCGCGTCGCCGTATGCCGTTGCGGGTATCTGGCAGGGACACGATATTCGCTCTACTATCAACGCAAACGAAGAGGGCAAAAACCATATTCTTTGGAAGGACATAATGGAAGAATATCTTAAAAACAAGGAGCATAAGGGCTTCGACCTTCCCGCTTCTGTCATTCAGGCTGATTTTTGCAGAGAGACGGGACTGCTTGCTACGAACCTTTGTCCAAAGACGTGTAAAGGCTATTATACCGAGGACAATATGCCGACAGCCTGCACGTCAACTCACGGCAGGGTCGTAACGCCCGCTCCGTCCACCTCAGGTGCTCCGTCTGCGGAAAGTTCAGCGGAAAGTGATTCGTCAGCGGAGTCCTCGGACGATACATTATCCGAGGATACGTCGTCGGAGGATACATCTTCGGAAAATTCTTCCTCGGAGAATACGTCAACTGAATCACCCGAAAGCAGCCCGGAGGAACCATCGTCCGCTCCTTCCGCAAACGGCGGAGAAAACGCTGAGCCCGAACCACCGGTCCCCGGCGGATAAACAAGGTGAAATTAATATAATAATGAACAATAATATTAAGGGAGAGATAAAAATGGTACAAATCGCGGTTATGGGGTACGGAGTTGTGGGTTCGGGCGTCGTCGAGGTTATAACGAGCCATGATGAAAGCATTGCGAACAGGGCGAAGGAAAAAATAGATATTAAGTATATCCTTGATATAAGAGATTTTCCGGACAGCCCCTTTGCCGGTAAATTCACAAAGAATTTTGACGATATTATAGACGATGATGAGGTCAGGGTCGTTGTAGAGGTCATGGGCGGGATAACTCCCGCTTATGACTTTGTTAAGAGGTGCCTTGAGGCGGGCAAGAGCGTTGTCACTTCAAATAAAGAGCTTGTGGCAAAAAAGGGCGCGGAGCTTCTCAGAATCGCAAAGGAAAACAATGTAAACTTCCTTTTTGAAGCAAGCGTAGGCGGAGGCATACCGATAATCCGCCCGATGAGCCAGTGTCTCGCGGCAAATGACGTTATCGAGATCGCGGGCATACTCAACGGCACGACTAACTTTATTCTCACCAAAATGATAGACGAGCAGATGCCGTTTGACGACGCGCTCAAGATGGCGCAGGAACTTGGATACGCCGAGAGAAATCCCCAAGCCGATATTGAGGGCGACGACGCCTGCCGCAAGATCTGCATACTCGCTTCGCTCGCCTACGGAAAGCATATTTATCCCGAATATGTCAATACAAAGGGTATTACAGAAATTTCTCTTGACGACGTCCTTTACGCGGAGGCATGGGGAGGCGTTGTAAAGCTTATCGGTCAGGTCAAAAAGCTTGAAAACGGCAAAGTGGATATTACTGTTGAGCCTATGTTTATCGGGCGAGGCAGCCAGCTTGCAAACGTCAACGATGTGTTCAACGGAATACTCGTTCGCGGCGACTCGACGGGCGACGTCGTATTTTACGGCAAGGGCGCGGGCAAGCTGCCGACAGCGAGCGCCGTTGTCGCAGACGTTATCGACTGCGTTAAGCATCTCAGCGCAAGGAAGTATCTCTATTGGAGCGACGGTTCGGAAGATGACGTCGAGCCGTACGGCGAAACTGTATTCAGTGTATATATAAGGGCGCAGGCTGATGATACGGGCGCCGCGCTTGAAAAGGTCAAGGGCTTTTTCACTGACGTCAAGCCCTTAACGAGAAACGGCGCGCCGAAAAATGAGTTTGCATTCACAACGGGCAATATGAAGTCGTCCGATATTGAGAATGCCGTCAAGGCTGCCGGTGAAAACGGCATAAGGATACTTTCAAAAATCAGAATTTCCGATCTTTGATTTTGTGCGGATAATTTATTATCGCGTCTTTTTAAGGTGATGCCGTCAAAATCAGACGTACATAGAATTATCAGGAGGAGAAATGGCAGATGAGTCTTATTGTTCAGAAGTTTGGCGGGAGCTCCGTTGCGAACGCCGAAAGAGTTATGAATGTCGCGAAAATCGTCACAGATACCTATAAAAAAGGCAACAGCGTAGTAGTCGTTGTTTCCGCTCAGGGAGATACGACAGACGACCTTATAGAAAAAGCTGATGAAATAAATCCCGACGCCTCCAAGCGTGAAAAGGATATGCTTCTCTCGGCGGGCGAGCAGATTTCAATCGCGCTTCTCGCTATGGCTATTGAGAAGCTCGGCTATCCGGTGGTTTCGCTTCTCGGCTGGCAGGCAGGCTTTCTGACAAGCTCCGCTTATACTTCAGCGAGGATCAAGCGCGTAAATACCGACCGCATAATGAAAGAACTTGACAAGAAAAATATTGTCGTCGTAGCGGGCTTTCAGGGTATCAACCGCTACAATGATGTTACAACCCTCGGACGCGGCGGCTCCGACACGAGCGCTGTCGCCATCGCGGCGGCGGCAAATGCCGATCTCTGTCAGATATACACTGATGTTGAGGGCGTTTATACGGCAGACCCGCGCAAAGTCAGAAACGCGAGAAAGCTCGATAGTATTTCTTATGATGAGATGCTTGAGCTTGCGACGCTCGGCGCGCAGGTTCTGAATAACAGAAGCGTTGAAATGGCTAAAAAATATAACATAGAGCTTGAGGTGCTTTCGAGCATGACAGACGCACCCGGCACAATCGTCAAGGAGGCAGTAAAGATGGAAAAAATGTTGATCAGCGGTGTCGCTAAGGACACAAATGTCGCGCGTATTTCGGTTATAGGCGTTCCCGATGTTCCCGGACTTGCTTTCAAGCTGTTCTCAAAGCTTGCGTCAAAGAAGATAAACGTTGATATTATCCTGCAGTCAATCGGCCGTGACGGAACAAAGGATATTTTGTTTACGGTCGCAAAGGAAAACGGCAGGGAAGCGGTTAAACTTATGGAGGACTTTGTAGCCGTTGTCGGCGGCAAAGATGTCAACCTTTCCGAAAATGTCGCCAAGATCTCCATTGTCGGAGCGGGCATGGAGAGCCATTCGGGGGTTGCAACGAAGATGTTTGAGGCGCTTTACGACGAACAGATCAATATTCAGATGATATCAACGAGCGAGATTAAGATTTCCGTTCTTATTGACGCGGACGACGCCGACAACGCTGTTTCGGCTATACATTCAAAGTTTTTTGACGAAAACTGATTCCGTTTATAATAAAATCAAATTGTAAATAAGTCAGAGTTCCGTAACGGAAAAAATCTGCCGTTTCAGCATGTGATACGCTTTAAAATATACCTTCTTTTGTCGGGCCGCGCGGGGCGAAATCATATCGTACAAAAGCCCGGAAAAGGGGTATTTTTATGCCCTGATGAACGCGGAAGCTTACAGATTAAAATCGGTCTGCAAATGCGGCGCGCAAAATTATCCTGTAAAACTGAATAAAATTTTACAAAATACTTGCTTATTTTTCCGAAAATGTTATAATATATATGTATATGCAACACTACAGTAATCACCTGAAAGGAGTACCGTATATGAACTATTCCCAAGATGTGGAAAAAATGTGTATCGTAACAAAAGGACCTCATCACGGTCCCGCACCCATTCCCGAGGAAGGGAAATGGGTAAAATCTTATGAAATTAAGGATATTTCCGGTCTTTCTCACGGTATCGGCTGGTGCGCTCCTCAGCAGGGAGCATGTAAGCTGACGCTTAACGTCAAGGATGGTATCGTTGAGGAGGCTCTTGTGGAAACCGTCGGTTGCTCGGGCATGACACATTCGGCGGCTATGGCGGCCGAAATACTTCCCGGCAAAACTCTCCTCGAGTGCCTTAACACAGATCTTGTATGTGACGCTATCAATACCGCTATGAGAAATATTTTTGAACAGCTCGCTTACGGCAGATCTCAGACGGCGTTCTCCGAAGACGGTCTGCCCGTCGGCGCGGGTCTTGAGGATCTCGGCAAGGGTCTGCGTTCACAAGTCGGTACAATGTACAGCACAAAGGCAAAGGGAGTTCGCTATATGGAGATGGCGGAGGGCTATGTATTAAAGACAGCTCTCGACGAAAACGGCGAGGTCATCGGCTATCAGTTTGTCAAGCTCGGCAAGATGTTAGAGGACATTAGACACGGTGTATCGCCCGACGAAGCATATAAAAACAACATCGGTCAGTACGGTCGTTTTGACGGCGCCGCTAAGTATATTGACCCCCGTGAAGAATAATCAAGACTATACATAAATAAGGAGGACAGGTTTTTATGGCTAACGATGTTAAATTTGAAGGCAAGGAAAGAAGAATTGCCAAAATAGAAAAATGTCTTGCTGAGTATGGTCTTGCAAGTCTTGAAGAGGCTCGTGAGCTTTGTCTCAGCAAGGGTGTTGACGCTTATTCTATCGTTAAGGGCGTTCAGCCCATCGCTTTCGAAAACGCGGGCTGGGCATATACACTCGGCTGCGCGGTCGCTATCAAGAAGGGCGTCAAGTCCGCCTCTGAGGCTGCTGCGGCTATCGGTATCGGACTTGAGGCTTTCTGTATTCCCGGCTCTGTCGCGGAGCAGAGAAAAGTAGGCTTGGGTCACGGCAATCTCGGCGCTATGCTCCTTGAGGACGAAACAAAATGCTTTGCGTTCCTCGCGGGTCACGAATCCTTCGCTGCGGCGGAGGGCGCTATCGGTATCGCGAGAACCGCCAACAAGGCGCGCAAGGAGCCGCTGAAGGTCATTCTTAACGGTCTGGGCAAGGACGCGGCTTATATAATCTCCCGAATCAACGGCTTTACATATGTAAAAACACAGTATGACTACTTCACAGGTGAACTTAATATAGTTGAGGAGAGGGCGTTCTCCGACGGCGAGAGAGCCGCTGTCCGCTGCTATGGAGCGGATGACGTCCGCGAGGGCGTTGCTATCATGGCTCATGAGGGCGTTGATGTTTCCATCACGGGCAACTCGACTAACCCGACACGTTTCCAGCACCTCGTCGCGGGTACTTACAAAAAGTGGGCGTTGGAAAACAATAAGAAATACTTCTCCGTTGCTTCCGGCGGCGGTACAGGCCGCACGCTCCACCCGGACAACATGGGTGCGGGTCCCGCTTCCTATGGTCTTACCGACTCTATGGGCCGTATGCACGGCGACGCTCAGTTCGCGGGTTCTTCTTCCGTTCCCGCTCATGTTGAGATGATGGGCTTAATCGGCATGGGCAACAACCCGATGGTAGGCGCTACCGTCGCTTGTGCTGTCGCGGTTTATGAGGGCATAAACTGAGGGCGTTTTAAGAGTTTTATCGCTTAAAATTTTATAAAATTAAGTTAGACACATTATTTCAGATTTTAATCCTGTGATGTGTCTAACTTTTTTATTGTGGTAAAAATATTGAAAAAGCTTAAAAATACATCAAGCCGTATTAACTTTTTTTGAACGGCTGCGATATGTATAAAAAATAATTGTCCTCAACGCAATTAAAGATAGACTGCGGTTATCCATTACAAGCAAATCAATAACTTTGACAATATGTCCACCGCCGAAGCGTTCAAAATTGCTTTTTAATTTTGGCGGCCTTTAAATACGAACTTGGACACTTGCAGGGAAACGTACCGATTCTTTTGGCTTGTTCCCTTCTTTTTTATTTTTTCATTCTGATTTTTCGGAGGAGTTTTCAATAAAAGACATTCCTATAAATTTCTTTATCAGCTTCCCGCTCCAACTGTAAATTAAATCATCGTACTCCTTCGCTGTAACGTTGCCGCCGATTCCCATGACGTCGTATGTCATATTTCCTTCCCTGACCTGACATCCCATATCACAAAATCCGTTTCTCATGTAAAAATTGCGGCGGTTGACGCGTTCCGAATAATTTTCCGACGTTTCATCAAGCTGTTCCCGCGAAAGGAAAATTCTTTTTCCTCTGTATTTTTCTCGCAGTTCATGCAGAATACGGCTCCCGTAACCTTTCCCTCTTTTATCATCTGTAAGCGCTAAGTAAAACAGGTATACCAAGTCCTTACAAGTCACGAGGTACGCGAAGCCGATTACCGAGCCGTTTTCTTTGACTGAAAGCATTTCCGCTTTACCTTTTTGCGCTTTCCTCCGTATAAAGAAAAACGGGGCGCGTTCCTCTGACGGAAAAGCACGGTTGTATATTTTCTTTATGACAGTATAATCAGCCTTTTCTGCCATTTGTAACACCATGATTCTTTATCATCCCCATAGTCTGTATAGATAAGATTTTTCGGTAACTAATGAAAGGATATTTAAAAACAGATTGCTGATTTTTAATTAAAGGTAGGTCTTTCCCAGTGTCGTCAGTAAAGTTTTCACAGATTCCAGAACGCTGTCAGGCGCGACGATGCGGATTCCATCGCCGAAGGACATAACCCATGTTATGAAAAGCTTGCTGGGCACCACCTCCACAACGGTTTGAAAATGCCCGTCGTCCGATTTTTCTATAAGGATTTCCTTGCCGAAGCGGTCAATCAGGATTCCGGCATAACTGTTCTCAGCTTCCAGCGTCACGGCGGTTTTTTCCCCGCCGAACATTCCGAACAGGGATTTGGAATAGGTGGCGACATCGGTTTTCTTAAAAAGCTCTTTTCCCTCGCGCTCCTTGTTCGTGAGAGTGATTCTCAGCATCTTGTCTACACGGTAGTGCTTTAATATGCCGCTTTTGTTGTCGTAGGCAACAAGATAATAATACTCGTTGTCCCATACCAAGATCCATGGGCTGACATAAAACCACTCGCCGTTGTGACGAAACTCCTGTTCCTTGTCCACGTTCCACCGGAAATATCGGAAGCGGATTTGTGAATCGGCATTTATGGCCGTGTGGATTTTATCAATGTTATAGTATATGCTTTCGTTCATGGTCTTGACGCGGCCGCTGATCAGAACCTGCCGCTGCAGCTGTTTCGCCTCGTACGAATCGGTCAGCTTTTCCAGTTTTTTAATAAGCGTTTGAGATTTCTTCACTGTAATGAACTTTGCGGCTTGGACGGAATCCACCAGCAGTTTCAGTTCTGGCAGTTCAAAATCTCTTGATGCGACATAGTAGATATAGTGCCTTTCCCGCTGTTCCCCTATTATGTCAATCCCGAACTTCCGCAGCTCCTCAATGTCCCCGTAAAGCGTCTTGCGGTCTGCGGAAATGTCTGCTGCGGCCAGACGCGCTATTATCTCCCGCATAGAAATTCCATGTTTCTCATCGGTTTCCTCCAAAAGTATTTTTGCAAGATACAGCAGTTTAAGTTTTTGGTTATTTCCTTTTGCCATTGCGACCTCGCCTCCCGAAAATTATTATAGCAGAAAAGGCGCGATAATGAAACAGAAAATGTCTGATTTTACTGACATATAAAAAAGTTTTCGCTGTGAAGTTTTTCAGACACTGTTTTTGTTATAATGAATATGGTCAGGAAAAATATACCTTAAGCGGCAAAGCCGAAAAGCGTTTGTGAACCGAACGCGCGGACGACCCGCACAGGGGATACGGCGCAGGCACGCCTGTGCCGTCAGATGAGGAGCAGGGAGGTGAACAGAAATGCCACAAGATGATTTTTACAGACAGCCGCCGCAAAATCAGCAGTCATATCCGCAGCAGCCGCAGAATGAACAGCCGCAAAATCAGCAGTCATATCCGCAGCCGCCGCAGAAT
>CAYLOD010000021.1:16202-23102 GCA_964385235.1 uncultured Clostridium sp. | reverse complement strand
CCTCGGGGGCTTCATAGACAGGCGATTCGTAAACGGGCTGCTTAGGTTCCTCGGGAGTTTCTCTCACGGGCTCTTTATGTACCTGATTTATTGCTTCCTCGGGAACTTCAATTACCTGCTGAGGAGCGGCCGACGCGGAATTGTCAATGTTTTTATCCCACGCGTTGTCTCTGCTTTCCACAGGATTGACCCAAACCTCGTTCGGTTGTACCCAAACTTCATTTGTTCTGCCGCCATTGGAATCCTTAAGCCATGGCCGGTTCACCTGTTCGGGAATTTGATACATATGGATATTAGGCGTGGTGCCAAACATCGGTACGCTCCAATTAAGAGCGTATACTATCGCTTCAACGGCATAACATGCCCATTTTTCAGCCATACAGGCATCTTGCGTTAAAATCTTGATTGACTGAAGAATAGCGATGCACTTATCAATTTCGCTCTCATCTGTTGCATCAAATAAGGTCGTGCAAACCCCTTCGTTCATTGCTTCAACAATTACTTTTCTTTCCTGCTTCAGTTTAGGCATAAATTTGTTGAGAAGTTTCGTAAATTGTTCATTATCTACAATAACATCCGCGCCGAAATTATCTACAATATAGCGGAGACCCTCTTTTACATTTGTAAATGTTTTCTGATTGGGAGCTTCCTTCTCAAGACTTGCGCCGCAGAATGGACAGCGTTTTATATGATCTACGCGATTGCTTGTTTTCCATTCGCTGCCGCATTTCGGACACTGCATAAATTATCACCGCTTTCAGAGTTTACTCATTTCAATATAACTATACTAAATTTTCTGTAATTTTTCAATAGTTGTAATTTAATTTCATAATTTTTTAAAAAAATTATCCAAAATACTATTTTGATTGTACTAAATTCGGACTGCATTCGACTATAGTTCCGTTTTCGCATTTTGAAGATTTATTTGTAATATTTGACTTTTTAAGTCGAATCTGCCTGACCCTTTGCATTTCTGCTTTTACATCTTCTATTTGACGGTTTGGCTTGTCGCCTCTTTTCATAAGCCAGAACGGCATACAGAAAACACCTACGAGAGTACCTATGCCGTATGATATATGGAGCATTGGGAATATTATCGGCAGAAGCAGATTCGAGAGATTTTTCTTTGCGGGAATAACCGCTGTAACGGTCATAAAAATATCAGCAGAGATATACAGAATAATGAGCGCGTATAACGGTATGCTTAGTACCGGCATACCGTATACCGCGCCAATAACGCTCAGGGTTATGCAGCCGATTATAGCAAGCACAAAACAGAACGGAACAAAGTGGAATACCGAGAAGCATTTCGGACATACACCGAGGGTAAGACCTATCCACTTGCCGTTCCCGTATTTTTGCCCCAGCATTTTGCCGAGTGTCGCCCGTGTTTGCTGGTACGATATTATATCGGGCGAAAAACAGAACTTATAGCCCGCCCGGCGTATCCTGTAATGGATCTCGTTATCCTCCGTTCTGCCGAGGGATTCGTCGAAGCCGCCCACATTCTCGAACACCTCGCGCCTGTACGCCGCGTGAAACAGAGAGTCAACGTATTTTTTCCTGTCGCCCGCCCTGCGGTAAGAGGCTGCGGAACTTCCGAACATGGAGCTTTCAGCCAGCAGCAGCGTTTGTTTCATGGGGGTTTCGTCAACGATAATATTGGGCCGTGAACCGCCGCTGATATTTTCACCGCTTTCGATAACGGCTATGTTTTTTGAAATAAAATCATCGGGTATCGAGGCGTGGGCGTCTACACGTATAATCACGTCGCCGACAGCGTTTTTCAGGGCGACATTCCAGCCCGCCGCTTGTGAGCGCTTATCGTTTTCAAGTACGTCTACTGATATATATTCATCGGAATTTGAATCGGAGAACCGCTCCATTACCATTTTGGTATTGTCCTCAGAGCGTGAATTTACAAGTATGATTTGTGTAAGGCCGTGCGGATATTTCTGATACAGTATATCGGATAGAATAGATGAGATAGTATGCTCCTCGTTATAGGCGATCACACATATCGAAACCGTTAAGCTCATAATTGTCCCTCATTTCAAGTTCATTATACTATTATCCGCAAGTTGTTGTCAAACAGAACAGGAAATTTACGGGAAACATATTATAACGTTACCTGAGATTGTCGAATCGTAGGTTAGATTTATTCTCTCCTCCCTTGCGCGGCGAGGAACGATATGGTAAAATCAGTCCCGGGGGATATGCCTATGGAGCCTTTAAGAATTGATAAAATACTGTCGTCGCAAAATATCGCTTCCCGAAAGGAAATAAAAGCCCTGATAAAGCAGGGCAGAGTAAGGGTGAACGGTCAGGCGGTGAAAAAATCGGAGGAAAAATTTGATCCGTATTCATGCGAGATAACGGTTGACGGTACAGCCGTTTCATATAAGCGGTTCGTATATATAATGCTCAACAAGCCAAAGGGCATATTGTCCGCGAGCAAAGACAGCCGTGAAAAAACTGTTCTTGATCTGCTGCCGGAGGAACTTCGCAGAAAGGATTTGTTTCCCGCCGGAAGGCTCGACAGAAATACCGAAGGTCTGCTCATAATAACCGACGACGGCGATTTTGCCCACAAGATGCTTTCACCGAAAAGCCATGTCTGTAAGCTGTACGAGGTCGCCGTTGACCGCGCGCTTGCCGATGAGGATATTAAGGCGTTTAAGGCGGGAATAAGCGAGGGCGGAGATGACTTTAAACCCGCCACAATGAGGATAACAGGCGAGAGGACAGCCCTTGTCGAGATATGCGAGGGGAAGTTCCATCAGATAAAGCGTATGTTTCACGCGGTCGGCGCGGAGGTGCTGGAGCTTAAACGTATAAGAGTAGGGGAGCTTTCTCTCGACGCCGGTCTGCCCGCGGGAAATTCAAGGGAAATGACGCCCGATGAGGCCGGGCTTGCGTTGAGCGGGAGCAGGGCCTTACAGTGAATTTCATTTGATTTTTTATTGTTTTTAATAACATAAATTCCATCTTTTATAATATTAGATAGTGTGCAAGTTGTACATAAAATTAAAAATTTTTTTGGCTTATGTGAAATATATCTAAAGTATTGACCTAAGATTTAGTAAAAAAATGAATTTCATTTTTAAATAAAATCTGTTATTATATTCCTATCGAATTTTACGGGTAACCACAGGAGGAACAAATTATGGCAAGTCTATCACTAAGAAACGTATACAAAATCTATGACGGTAATGTTGTTGCCGTTAGCGATTTTAACCTTGAAATCGAAGATAAGGAATTTATCATCTTCGTTGGTCCTTCGGGCTGCGGCAAGTCAACGACTCTCCGTATGATCGCGGGTCTTGAGGAAATCACCAAGGGTGAGCTTTATATCGGCGATACGCTATCAAACGATATTTCACCTAAGGACAGAGATATAGCAATGGTTTTCCAGAACTACGCTCTGTATCCGCATATGACGGTTTACGATAATATGGCTTTCGTTCTTAAGCTCCGCAAAACTCCTAAGGAGGAAACACGCAGAAGAGTTGAGGAAGCGGCAAGGATCCTTGATATATCACATCTTCTCGAAAGAAAGCCGAAGGCTCTCTCCGGCGGTCAAAGACAGCGTGTCGCTCTCGGCCGTGCTATCGTTCGTGACCCGAAGGTCTTCCTTCTCGACGAGCCTCTTTCAAACCTCGACGCAAAGCTCCGTACTCAGATGAGAACAGAGATCTCTAAGCTTCACAAAAGACTCGGAACAACATTTATCTATGTTACCCATGACCAGACAGAAGCTATGACGATGGGCGACAGAATCGTTGTTATGAAGGACGGCTTCATTCAGCAGGTCGATACTCCTCAGAATCTCTATGACAAGCCCTGCAATCTCTTTGTCGCGGGCTTTATGGGCGCGCCTCAGATGAACTTCATCAATGCTACTATCGTAAGAGCGGGCGATGACTACGGCGTTTCCTTTGGCAAGTACACTATACCGCTTCCCGAATCAAAGAACAAGAACAACGTTCTCGCCAAGTTTGTCGGGAGAGATGTTATTCTCGGAATCCGTCCCGAGGACGTCCATGACGATCCTGAGTTCCTTGAGAGAGCAACAGACATTATCGAGGCACAGGTTGAAGTTACCGAGCTTATGGGCGCTGAGATCTATGTCTATATGACAATCGAGGGTGAATCCGCCATCGCGAGAGTTGACCCGTCCTCAACCGCTCAAGCGGGTGAGCCTATCGAGATCGCTTTCGACGTTGAGAAAGTTCATATCTTCGATAAGGAAACAGAGAAAACTATCACAAACTGATATATTTGCCATTTTTTCGGGACAGAAGTCTTGGCTTCTGTCCCATTCCTTTTTATGGGAAATAACAGGCCGGATAAAAACGGATAATTAAAAAGAGCGGCGAGAATGAAATCTCGCCGCTCTTTTTAGCTGTATCAGATTATTTATATTTTTACTTTGTATCGGAAAGGGTTTCGTCTTGGAGGGCAAAATCCTGTCCGAGCTTTCTGAAACGGTTGTATCTGTTCTCAAGCAGTGTATCGACAGGCTGATCAAGCTTTTTCTGTACGGTTTGAGCGATCAGGTTTTTAAGCCCGGCAAACAGTTTGCTGTCGAGATCCTTCGGCTCACGAATAATTCTCTCGATAACACCCAGTGAGAATAAATCCTGTGAGGTTATCTTCAGACATTCCGACGCCTCGGCGGTCTTAGAGGAATCCTTCCATAGAATGCTCGCGCAGCCCTCGGGCGATATGACCGAGTATATAGCATTTTCGAGCATCCATACCTCGTCGGCAACAGCCAGAGCCAAAGCGCCGCCGCTTCCGCCCTCTCCGATGAGTATAGAGAGGATAGGCGTTTTAAGCGTCATCATCTCCATGAGATTTTCCGCGATAGCCTGTCCCTGACCGCGCTCCTCCGCGCCTATGCCGCAGTATGCTCCCGACGTATCGACAAAGCATATTACGGGACGTCTGAACTTTTCAGCCTGTTTCATGAGGCGGAGCGCCTTGCGGTAGCCCTCCGGATGAGCCATACCGAAGTTTCTCTCCATGCGCTCGTTGAGTGTCCTGCCCTTTTCTATGCCTATGACCGTTACGGGCAGACCGTTGAGTCTCGCGATACCGCCCACGACAGCCTTATCGTCGCCGAATCTGCGGTCACCGTGAAGCTCAAAAAAGGAGTCGCCGAAAATCTTTGTAATATAGTCTATTGAGGTCGGTCGGTTGTTCGCTCTCGCGGCGTTTACTCTGTCAATAGCGCTCATCGGTTTCCCTCCTTTTCATGAAGCTTTAAAAGCTCGGAAAGAGTCTTTTTCATATCATTACGGCTGACGACTGCGTCAATAAAGCCCTTTTCAAGGACAAACTCCGCTGTTTGAAAGTCCTTGGGCAGCTTTTGCCGAATAGTCTGCTCAATAACTCTCGGACCTGCAAACCCGACAAGGGCTTTCGGCTCTGAAAGTATAATGTCGCCCTCCATGGCAAAGCTCGCGGTAACGCCGCCCGTTGTGGGGTCGGTAAGAACCGTTATATACAGCAAGCCCTTGTCGCTGTGACGCTTAACGGCTCCGCTTGTCTTAGCCATCTGCATCAGCGAGAGAATACCCTCCTGCATACGGGCGCCGCCCGAAACGGTAAATACAATGACGGGCAGACTGTTGTCGGTGGCATATTCAAAGGCGCGTGTTATTTTTTCACCTGTCACTGTACCCATAGACCCCATCATAAACGAAGAGTCCATAACGCAAATAACGGTTTTTGAGCCTTCTATCTCTGCGGTGCCGCATATGACGGATTCGTTCTCACCGCTCGCTGTCTTAGCGTCCCGTAGCTTCTTTGAATAATCGGGGAAGTCAAGGATATTCTTTGAGGTAAGCTCCGCGTCCATTTCCTTAAACGTACCCTCGTCAACCGTTATGTTTATTCTGTAACGGGCGTTAATGCGGAAGTGATGCCCGCACTTGCTGCAAACTTTCATGTTGTCCTCAAGATCGGAGGTGAGCAGCATATTTTTGCATGAAGGACATTTCACCCAAAGCTCGTCGGGGACATACGGGCGGGTTTCGGCCCATTCGCCCTCCTGATCTTCAAGCTCGTTTTTAGGCTTCATAAAATTAAAAATATCGGGAGAAAACATCTGCATATACACTTCCTTTTACGCTGCGTTTTTATTTATGCGCAGAACGCGTGACAATCATTCATTTTCCTTTTTTGCCTGACGGCGGCGCTCCTCAAATTCCTCCATAAAGCTTGTCGTATATGTGCCGTTGACAAAATCCTTGTCGGAGAGAATATCGAGGTGCAGTCCGCGGTTATGGATAACACCGAGAATAATAAGTTCGCTCAGCGCCATCTTCATCTTACGGATAGCAAGCTCTCTGGAGCGGGCCTGAACTATGAGTTTGCCTATCATCGAGTCATAGTACGGAGGTACTGTGTAGTCCTGATAGATAGCAGTATCAAACCTGACATTGGGGCCGCCCGGTATGTGCAGCAGGTTTATCGTGCCGCAGCTCGGTCTGAAGCCGTTGTCGGGATCCTCGGAGTTTATGCGGCACTCGATAGCGTTGCCGTGGAGGTAAACCTTCTCCTGAGTTACAGTGAGCCTCGCGCCCGCGGCTATTCTTATCTGCCACTGAACGAGGTCAATGCCCGTTACCATTTCGGTTACGGGGTGCTCGACCTGAAGTCTTGTATTCATTTCCATAAAGTAGAAATTCTTATTTTCGTCGAGCAGAAACTCGACTGTCCCCGCGTTTTCATATCCTACAGCGATAGCTGCCTTTTTCGCGGCGTCCATCATATTAGCGCGGATTTCGGGTGTGATGGCGGGGGAGGGTGACTCCTCAATGAGCTTCTGGTTTTTACGCTGAATGGAGCATTCGCGATCGCCGAGGCAATCCACATTTCCGTATTTGTCGC
>CAYLOD010000021.1:0-16192 GCA_964385235.1 uncultured Clostridium sp. | reverse complement strand
TGTCGCAAAGAAGCTGCATTTCGATATGTTTTACCGGCTTAAGGTATTTTTCAATGTAAACGGCGCCGTCGCCGAATGCGCCGGCGGCCTCCGCCGAAGCGGAAAAGAAAGCGTTATCAAACTCCTTCTCCGCGCGGACTAAACGTATGCCGCGTCCGCCGCCGCCCGAACGCGCCTTGATGAGGACAGGGAAGCCGATTTCCTTTGCCTTTTGCTTTGCGACTTTAACATCGTCGATAACATCCGTTCCCGGAGTGACGGGAACACCCGCGTTTTTCATGGTTCTGCGCGCCTCGTCCTTATTGCCGAGCTTGGAGATCATTTCGCTTGACGGACCGATAAACTCTATATTGCATTTCTCGCAAAGAGAAACAAACTTCGCGTTTTCCGAAAGCAGCCCGTATCCGGGGTGAATAGCCTGAGCGCCTGAAAGTATGGCGACCGTGAGTATAGCCGCCATGTTAAGGTAGCTGTCAGCGACCTGAGGCCCGCCGATGCAGTAGCTCTCGTCGGCTATGCTGACGTGAAGCGCGTCTTTGTCCGCCTGAGAATACACGGCAACCGTAGAAATGCCCATTTCGCGGCAGGCTCGTATTATTCTGACGGCTATTTCGCCTCTGTTGGCGATCAAAATCTTAGAAAACAATGCCCTTACTCCCTTTCGACAAGTGCAAAAGAAAATTCCGCAGTAACGCACAGCTTACCGTTCACAGTGCCTTTGCCCTTGATAAAATAGAACTTGCCGCGGTTTTTTGTGAGCTTGCACTCTATCTCGAATGTATCTCCGGGGCGAACCATACCCCTGAAGCGCGCGTTATTGATGCTCGTAAAGTACGGAGTGCTGACAGCGGATTTTTCGGCTATTATGACGGAACTTGTCTGCGCCATCATTTCGCATAGGATAACTCCCGGAACGATCGGATTGCCGGGAAAGTGACCGTCGAGAAACCACTCGTCGCCTGTTATTTTCTTTTTGCCGACAGAAGTATCCTCCGATACCTTAGTCGCCTCGTCAATAAGAAGCATTGAATTTCTATGCGGAATAACGCCTTTAAGTTCTTCTTTATTCAAGTCTATCCATTCCTTTCGCAGACAAAACAAAGCTTGAAGGATTTTGCCCATGCTTTCTGAACAGTGATCCTCCAAACCCCGTTATCGGTATTTTATTTTATCATAAACAACGGCTGACCGTATTCGACGACCTGCCCGTTTTCTACGCAGATTTCGACGATTTCTCCGTCCATGTCCGCGGTGACTTCGTTCATGAGCTTCATCGCCTCGATAAGGCAAAGAACATCGCCCTTATGTACCCTTGCGCCTACACTGACATACGGCTCCGCTCCGGGAGCGGACGCTGCGTAAAATACGCCGACCATAGGTGAATTTACGGGAGTTCCCTCTATGACGGGTTCGCTTGCGGGCATATCGTTTAAAACAGCCTGCGGTACAGTAGAAACGGCGGCTTGTGATGTTTCCTCGCTATGGCATGGCTCGTCCGCGTTCAAAACGGCGCCTGTGTTCTGCTTAAATGTCAGGCGTTCGCCGTCAAGACCTCTTATTTCAAGTTCAGTTGCCTTTGATGCGTTAAAAGCGGTCAAAAGTTCTTTAATCTCTTCAACATTAAAAATTGGCATTGTCGATATTCATTCCTTTCAACACCGATAAAATCGATTAAAAATACATTAAATTATATAAAACACATAATCGCGGCATCGCGGCGCGAATGCAGTCATGGCGTCCGTATGCGTTTATGCGGATTTTCTTCAATTAGAACCCCGCCATTCAACGCGGAAGCTATATTTTTTTTATTGCTATGCAGGCGTTGTGACCGCCGAAGCCGAACGTTGTCGAAGCCGCAAACGTCAGCGGCGCTTTTACAGCCTTGTTCGGCACATAGTTCAGGTCGCATTCGGGGTCGGGTTCCTCAAGACCTACTGTCGGCGGAACTATTCCGTTTTTAAGGGCGAGTGTTGCTATGATAGCCTCGACCGCGCCAGTCGCGCCGAGCATATGACCTGTCATGGATTTTGATGAGCTGATATACGCGTCATATGCCTTTTGTCCCAAGGCCTTTTTAAAAGCTGCCGTTTCTGTTTTATCGTTGGCCGGCGTACTTGTACCGTGCGCATTGATATAAAGAACGTCGTCGTCCGTAAAGCCCGCCTCTTTCATAGCGATCTCTATACAGCGCGCCGCGCCTGCCGCTTCCGGATCGGGCGCTGTAACGTGGTAAGCGTCGCAGGTATTCCCATATCCCGCTATCTCCGCGTAAATCTTTGCTCCGCGGGCAACAGCGTGCTCATATTCCTCAAGAATGAGGACGCCCGCGCCCTCTCCCATAACAAAGCCGTCGCGCCTTTTGTCAAAGGGTATGGAGGAGGATTTGGGGTCGTTCCTTGTAGACAGGGCCATACAGCTTGAGAAGCCCGCGATAGCGAGAGGTATGACAGCCGCTTCGGCGCCGCCCGATATAATAGCGTCGGCATATCCGTCCTTTATCGCGTGGAACGCCTCTCCCACAGCGTGAGTTGAGGTTGCACAGGCGGTGACAACAGGCAGGCACGGACCCTTGGCCTTGAAGCGGATAGCTATCAGACCCGCCGCCATATTCCCTATCATCATCGGAACGAAAAACGGAGAAATTTTCTTATCGGCAATCATGTTTTCGCACTGAGCGTAAAATGTGTGCATACCGCCCGTACCCGAGCCGACATATACGCCGAACCTGTCGCTGTCAACGGTTCCGATTATTCCGCTGTCCTCAACAGCCTGTACGGCGGCCGCGATAGCATATTGGCAGTAGAGGTCGGTTTTCCTCAGATCTTTCTTTTCAATATACTTTTCCGCGTCAAAGTCCTTGACCTCGGCGGCTATCTTTACCTTGAGCTTTTCCGTATCAAAGCTCTTGATATAGTCGATGCCCGATTTACCGTTTACAAGCGAATCCCACATTGTGTCAATATCGTTTCCGACCGGGGTTATTGCGCCTATTCCGGTAATAACAACTCTTCTCATAATAAATATTCCTTTCTACCCGAGCGGTTAAATGCCCGAATATATCATACAACAATTTTACTCCTAATATTATAACGTTATCAATACTTACATGGCCATACCGCCGTCAACCCTTATGACCTCACCGGTAATATATGAAGCTTCATCACTCGCGAGGAACGCGACAGTGTTGGCTATGTCCTCCGGGGTGCCTATCCTCTTGGCGGGAATAGTGCCCATGATAGCCTCCTTGCTTTTGTCGCTGAGAGCGGACGTCATATCGGTATCTATAAAACCGGGGGCGACGACGTTTACCGTTATACCGCGCGCCGCAAGCTCTCTGGCGACCGATTTTGACATACCTATGACGCCTGCTTTGGCGGCGGCATAGTTGGCCTGACCCGCGTTGCCGTTTAAGCCGACAACAGAGGACATATTTATGATTCTCCCACGGCGTTTCTTCATCATATGCTGATAAACATTCTTTATCATGTTGAACGTACCTTTGAGGTTGACGTCTATAACTCTGTCAAAGTCCTCCTCCTTCATAGAGAGAACAAGACAGTCCTTGACGATCCCCGCGTTATTGACGAGAATATCGACACAGCCGAAGTCCTCGATGACCGAAGCGATCAGCTCCTTTGCCGCGTCAAAGTTTGATACGTCACAGCGGTATGCCTTAGCCCTGACCCCGAGAGCCTCTATCTCGGAAACCGTTTCAGCGGCTTTTTCGGAGTTACCGGCGTAAACAACGGCTACATTCGCTCCGAGCGACGCGAGCTTGACGGCGACAGCCCTGCCGATTCCTCTTGACGCGCCCGTGACGACAGCGTTTTTATTACTTAAATCCAGCATTTAAATATTCATTCCTTTGTTTATTCGGATTATTTACAAGAGTTCCCTGACCTGTTCAAGACCCTCTTTATTTTCCACGTTAAACGCGGTGACATCTTTATTTGTTTTCTTTATCAAACCGACGAGGGTTTTGCCCGCGCCGACCTCTATAAATGTATCCGCGCCCTCGGCTATGAGGTTTTCTATTGTTTTCTGCCACTTGACGGGATTCATGACCTGCTTCGAGAGAAGTTCCCTGAAGTCCCCCGAATACGGCCGCGCCGTCAAGTTGGCATAAACGGGGATTGCCGGCTCGTTAAACGTAATCCCCTCGAGATATTTTGCAAGCCCCTTGGAGGCGCTCTCCATAAACGGCGAGTGGAACGCTCCGCTGACAGCCAACCTTACAGCCTTGCCCTTTGCCTCTCTGACGTCCTCGCAGAGAGCGTCTATCTCGTCCTCGGACGCCGCGACGACAGTCTGCCCGGGGCAGTTGTAGTTTACGGGCCACGCGTTATTATATTTTCCGCAGATCTCCTCAACCTGATCGACGGTAAGCTTCAGTACAGCTGCCATTGCTCCCTTGTTTTCCCCGGCCGCTGTGTTCATAAGTTCCGCGCGTCTGCACACAAGCCTGAACGCCTCCTCATAGGAAAGGATTCCCGCGAAAGCGACCGCAGCTATCTCTCCGAGCGAAAAGCCTGATATGTAATCGGGAGTTATGCCCGCCTCCTTGACGGCGGCGGCCGCCGCAAGGTCAACAGCAAATAAACACGGCTGAGTGTTGAGCGTCATGTTAAGCTCCTCTTTAGTGCCCTCAAAGCATTGTCCGACAGTTCCGGGACGGAGCGACTCCGCCATATCAAAGACAGCCTTGGCCGCGGGCGAGCATTCGTAAAGCTCCCTGCCCATTGAGGGATATTGAGCGCCCTGACCGGAAAAAACAAAAACCGTTTTTGCCATAAGACAATGACCTCCGTTTATGTATTAAGCTAATTTATGAAATATCCGCCAAGCCCCGAAAAAACGAGTGAAAAGCGCGCGGACGCGCGGATATTATTTGTTCCAGCGAATTATACAGCTCCCTGTCGTAAGACCGCCGCCAAAAGCACACATCGCGACAATGTCGCCTTTCTTCAGGACGCCGGATCTGCTCGCCTCATGCAGAGCCATCGGAACGCTTCCCGATGAAGTGTTGCCGTAGCGGTTGATATTGCAGAAGAATTTTTCTCTCGGAATAGCAAGCTTTGTCGCGGCGGTGTTGATGATCCTTATATTTGCCTGATGAGGAATGACAAGGTCAATATCACTCAGCTCGATTCCCGCGTCGCCGGCCGCTTTCTTGATACCGGCAGGCATAGCGTTGACGGCGAACTTGTAGACCTCATTGCCCGTCATCTGAAGCAGCGCGGGCCTTGCCTCATGCTCATAGAACGGAGAGGAGTTCTCCCCGTGAGGGATACACAGAACCTCGTCGTTGCCGTGCGCCGTTATGTTTATGGAAAGCAGGTCGTCGCCCTCGCCTAAAACAACGGAAGCGCCCCCGTCGCCGAAAAGAACGCATGTTGAGCGATCCTTCCAGTTGGTAATATTGGAGAGGTTGTCCATAGATACGATAAGTATGTGCTTTGCTTTTTTCATAGCAAAGTATCCGTCGGCTATGTCGAGAGAATATATAAAGCCCGAACAGGCGGCGTTGACGTCAAACGCGGGGCAGGTCGCGCCGAGTTCCTTCTGTATCATGCAGCCCTGTGACGGGGTGAGATTCTCGCCGCGCATAGTGGAGCATATGATAAGATCCAGCTGATCAGCGGTGACGCCCGCATCCTCAAGAGCCTCGGTTGCGGCTCTGACGCACAGCTCGGTAATTGTTTCTCCCCTGCATATCCTGCGTTCCTCAATGCCTGTTCTGGTGCGGATCCATTCGTCGTTAGTATCTACAAGAGCAGAAAGCTCATCGTTCGTTAGAACGTATTCGGGTACAGCCTTGCCTGTTCCGAGAATGCTAAAGCTCATAAAATATTTTCCTCCGCTAAATAATGATAAAAATAGAAAATATTCCGGCGAATATCGTCGAAATCCAAGGAAAATCTTCGCGTCGGAAAATGCTGTAAAACAGCTATCTTCTTTGGCAAATTATGCAACTTCAATTTTAATATATATTAAATGTTTTGTCAAGAAATTTAAATTTTTTTTTGGATCGAAGAAAAAATTCCGGAATTACACCCTGAAATCAGCTGCAGTAATCCTCGAGAAGCCGTTCAAGCTCCAGCCTGTCCTTTACCTCTATTCCATGGATAAGGCTTTCCTGATCCTCCTTTGGGAGCTTTGACAGCTCGGTGTCCGTTACCTTTACCGGAGTTTCAGAGTCTGATTTAAACACCGCGATTTTGCCCTTGTAGCCCTTCAGCGTATATGATACCTCTGTACTTGACGGCTGAGCCTCCGAGCTCGGTTCCGTGCTTGAAACGATAGAGCGTGTATAGGTTTTTTCCTCAGCTTTTACGTTCGGCAGAGAGGGAATAAGCACACCGTTTATGAGAAGACAAAGTATTAAAAAGCTTCCCGTCACTCCTATAAGTTTTTTCATTTATAAGCACCCCTTTTTAAATTGTTTTGATTCTTTATATATAATAATTTTGCCGTAAATACGTTTTCTTATTCGTCAAAAGCAATAAAATTTTTTTGAAATTTAGTCAAATAGATAATATATTTTTAATTTTTCAATTTTTCGTTCCATTTTTTTGAATTTATGGTATAATACTAAAGATAGTGGTTTAATACTTAAAGGAAACAGTGAAATCCGATATTTTATAGGATTATTTGCAGGATTATTTGTTGAATGTAAAATATTAAGCTTTAAAGGCTTAATTTTGGGAAAGGCAAGGTATCGCGGATGAAAAACACCGACATAAGCAATTATTCGGATGAGGGCGGCATACAGATAAGGACGGAAAGTCACCCCGCATTGTCTAAACTTTGGGGGATAGTCAAGCGAATACTTCTGACAACGCTCCTTGTTAGTGTCATTACCGGAGTGATAGTTGCTGTTTCTGTTATACTTTATATCATAGATGTTGCGAACGAGCCGTTCAGTCTTGACCTGAGAAACGCCAAGAAAAACCTGACAAGCAGTATCTATGTAACTAACGATGACGGAACGGTAACGCTTGACCAGAATCTGTACAATGCCGAAAACCGTGTCTGGGTAGATTACAACAATATACCGAAGGCGATGACGGACGCTGTTATCTCGATCGAAGATAAGCGCTTCCTTAAGCACAAGGGCGTAGACTGGGTCAGAACGACGGGGGCTGTGCTCAACCTTATAACAGGTCAGGACGAGTACGGCGGCTCGACGATCACTCAGCAGCTCGTCAAAAACGTCACCGAAAACGATGATGTGAGCCTTAACCGAAA
The DNA here is from genome assembly GCA_964385235.1 of uncultured Clostridium sp. Classification (GTDB taxonomy): domain Bacteria; phylum Bacillota; class Clostridia; order Oscillospirales; family Acutalibacteraceae; genus Pseudoruminococcus. The sequence goes on along the minus strand of CAYLOD010000021.1, from coordinate 8,944 downwards.
GATAAAGGAGATCCTTCACGCGCTTGACATTGAAAAGCAGTACACCAAGGAGGAGATCCTCGAGGCTTACCTTAATATAGTAAACTTCGGCAGCGGCTGCAAGGGCGTTCAGGCAGCGGCTAATCTTTACTTTGACAAGGATATAAGCGAATGCTCTATAGCGGAGTGCGCCGCCATCGCGGGAATAACGCAGAACCCCGCCGTCTACACGCCTCTTTCCTATCCCGAAAACAACAAGGAACGGCGTGAAACTGTTATATATGAGATGTATGATCAGGGCATGATCAATGAATATGAATATGACACGGCTATGAAGGAATCCGAAACGATGACTTTTGTCGGATATACCTATGACGATGACGACGACGACCTCGGAACACAGAGCTGGTACAATGATATGATTTTCAGAGAAGTTTCCGAGCATCTGCAAAATGCGCTTAACATAAGCGAAAGCGAAGCCGAGAGAAAGCTGTATACCGAGGGGCTTAAGATCTATTCCGCGATGGATCCCACCGCACAGAGTATCGCTCAGAAAAAGATTCTTGAGTGGAAAACGCCCGAGGACAAAAAACTTGAGTGCGGATATATTATGATGGGCATGGACGGCAGAGTTCTCGCGACTGTGGGCAGCCGTAAGGAGAAAAGCGGTCTGTTGCTTTTTGACAGAGCAAACGGCGCTTATCTGCAGCCCGGATCCACCATCAAGCCGCTTTCGGATTACGCGCCGGCTCTTGAGGATAAGCTGATAAACTTCTCCTCGCTGCTGTCCGACAGGGCAATAGCCGACTGGAGCTATGACGAGAACGGAAATTCCGTTTCCGGACCGAACAACTGGTACGAGGGCTACAGGGGGAACATTACCGTTATGACCGCCCTTGAAATATCGTCGAACGCCGCTACAGTCGATCTCCTTAATCGTGTCGGTATGCAAAAAAGCTATTCATATGTTACAAATAAGTTCGGTCTTTCGCATCTCGACAAAGATGAGGATTCCAAAAACCTGGTGGCAATGTCCATGGGCGGTGTACATGGCGGAGCGTCGGTAAGAGAAATGACCGCGGCATATGCTGCTTTCTGCAACGGAGGAACATATTACGAACCGTACACATACTATTATGTTACGGATCAGGATAATAACATTATCCTTGACCAAAGGGACAAGAGAGTTTCCGTAAAGTCGGTAAGCGAGGAAACGGCAGGCATAATCAACAGGCTGCTTTATCAGGTCGTCAACGATGACGAGGGACTCGGCTACCGCGCTAAAATAAATGGCTGGGATATTATAGGAAAGACAGGTACTACTGACAATACATTCGACAACTGGTTCATAGGCGCGTCGCCGTATGCCGTTGCGGGTATCTGGCAGGGACACGATATTCGCTCTACTATCAACGCAAACGAAGAGGGCAAAAACCATATTCTTTGGAAGGACATAATGGAAGAATATCTTAAAAACAAGGAGCATAAGGGCTTCGACCTTCCCGCTTCTGTCATTCAGGCTGATTTTTGCAGAGAGACGGGACTGCTTGCTACGAACCTTTGTCCAAAGACGTGTAAAGGCTATTATACCGAGGACAATATGCCGACAGCCTGCACGTCAACTCACGGCAGGGTCGTAACGCCCGCTCCGTCCACCTCAGGTGCTCCGTCTGCGGAAAGTTCAGCGGAAAGTGATTCGTCAGCGGAGTCCTCGGACGATACATTATCCGAGGATACGTCGTCGGAGGATACATCTTCGGAAAATTCTTCCTCGGAGAATACGTCAACTGAATCACCCGAAAGCAGCCCGGAGGAACCATCGTCCGCTCCTTCCGCAAACGGCGGAGAAAACGCTGAGCCCGAACCACCGGTCCCCGGCGGATAAACAAGGTGAAATTAATATAATAATGAACAATAATATTAAGGGAGAGATAAAAATGGTACAAATCGCGGTTATGGGGTACGGAGTTGTGGGTTCGGGCGTCGTCGAGGTTATAACGAGCCATGATGAAAGCATTGCGAACAGGGCGAAGGAAAAAATAGATATTAAGTATATCCTTGATATAAGAGATTTTCCGGACAGCCCCTTTGCCGGTAAATTCACAAAGAATTTTGACGATATTATAGACGATGATGAGGTCAGGGTCGTTGTAGAGGTCATGGGCGGGATAACTCCCGCTTATGACTTTGTTAAGAGGTGCCTTGAGGCGGGCAAGAGCGTTGTCACTTCAAATAAAGAGCTTGTGGCAAAAAAGGGCGCGGAGCTTCTCAGAATCGCAAAGGAAAACAATGTAAACTTCCTTTTTGAAGCAAGCGTAGGCGGAGGCATACCGATAATCCGCCCGATGAGCCAGTGTCTCGCGGCAAATGACGTTATCGAGATCGCGGGCATACTCAACGGCACGACTAACTTTATTCTCACCAAAATGATAGACGAGCAGATGCCGTTTGACGACGCGCTCAAGATGGCGCAGGAACTTGGATACGCCGAGAGAAATCCCCAAGCCGATATTGAGGGCGACGACGCCTGCCGCAAGATCTGCATACTCGCTTCGCTCGCCTACGGAAAGCATATTTATCCCGAATATGTCAATACAAAGGGTATTACAGAAATTTCTCTTGACGACGTCCTTTACGCGGAGGCATGGGGAGGCGTTGTAAAGCTTATCGGTCAGGTCAAAAAGCTTGAAAACGGCAAAGTGGATATTACTGTTGAGCCTATGTTTATCGGGCGAGGCAGCCAGCTTGCAAACGTCAACGATGTGTTCAACGGAATACTCGTTCGCGGCGACTCGACGGGCGACGTCGTATTTTACGGCAAGGGCGCGGGCAAGCTGCCGACAGCGAGCGCCGTTGTCGCAGACGTTATCGACTGCGTTAAGCATCTCAGCGCAAGGAAGTATCTCTATTGGAGCGACGGTTCGGAAGATGACGTCGAGCCGTACGGCGAAACTGTATTCAGTGTATATATAAGGGCGCAGGCTGATGATACGGGCGCCGCGCTTGAAAAGGTCAAGGGCTTTTTCACTGACGTCAAGCCCTTAACGAGAAACGGCGCGCCGAAAAATGAGTTTGCATTCACAACGGGCAATATGAAGTCGTCCGATATTGAGAATGCCGTCAAGGCTGCCGGTGAAAACGGCATAAGGATACTTTCAAAAATCAGAATTTCCGATCTTTGATTTTGTGCGGATAATTTATTATCGCGTCTTTTTAAGGTGATGCCGTCAAAATCAGACGTACATAGAATTATCAGGAGGAGAAATGGCAGATGAGTCTTATTGTTCAGAAGTTTGGCGGGAGCTCCGTTGCGAACGCCGAAAGAGTTATGAATGTCGCGAAAATCGTCACAGATACCTATAAAAAAGGCAACAGCGTAGTAGTCGTTGTTTCCGCTCAGGGAGATACGACAGACGACCTTATAGAAAAAGCTGATGAAATAAATCCCGACGCCTCCAAGCGTGAAAAGGATATGCTTCTCTCGGCGGGCGAGCAGATTTCAATCGCGCTTCTCGCTATGGCTATTGAGAAGCTCGGCTATCCGGTGGTTTCGCTTCTCGGCTGGCAGGCAGGCTTTCTGACAAGCTCCGCTTATACTTCAGCGAGGATCAAGCGCGTAAATACCGACCGCATAATGAAAGAACTTGACAAGAAAAATATTGTCGTCGTAGCGGGCTTTCAGGGTATCAACCGCTACAATGATGTTACAACCCTCGGACGCGGCGGCTCCGACACGAGCGCTGTCGCCATCGCGGCGGCGGCAAATGCCGATCTCTGTCAGATATACACTGATGTTGAGGGCGTTTATACGGCAGACCCGCGCAAAGTCAGAAACGCGAGAAAGCTCGATAGTATTTCTTATGATGAGATGCTTGAGCTTGCGACGCTCGGCGCGCAGGTTCTGAATAACAGAAGCGTTGAAATGGCTAAAAAATATAACATAGAGCTTGAGGTGCTTTCGAGCATGACAGACGCACCCGGCACAATCGTCAAGGAGGCAGTAAAGATGGAAAAAATGTTGATCAGCGGTGTCGCTAAGGACACAAATGTCGCGCGTATTTCGGTTATAGGCGTTCCCGATGTTCCCGGACTTGCTTTCAAGCTGTTCTCAAAGCTTGCGTCAAAGAAGATAAACGTTGATATTATCCTGCAGTCAATCGGCCGTGACGGAACAAAGGATATTTTGTTTACGGTCGCAAAGGAAAACGGCAGGGAAGCGGTTAAACTTATGGAGGACTTTGTAGCCGTTGTCGGCGGCAAAGATGTCAACCTTTCCGAAAATGTCGCCAAGATCTCCATTGTCGGAGCGGGCATGGAGAGCCATTCGGGGGTTGCAACGAAGATGTTTGAGGCGCTTTACGACGAACAGATCAATATTCAGATGATATCAACGAGCGAGATTAAGATTTCCGTTCTTATTGACGCGGACGACGCCGACAACGCTGTTTCGGCTATACATTCAAAGTTTTTTGACGAAAACTGATTCCGTTTATAATAAAATCAAATTGTAAATAAGTCAGAGTTCCGTAACGGAAAAAATCTGCCGTTTCAGCATGTGATACGCTTTAAAATATACCTTCTTTTGTCGGGCCGCGCGGGGCGAAATCATATCGTACAAAAGCCCGGAAAAGGGGTATTTTTATGCCCTGATGAACGCGGAAGCTTACAGATTAAAATCGGTCTGCAAATGCGGCGCGCAAAATTATCCTGTAAAACTGAATAAAATTTTACAAAATACTTGCTTATTTTTCCGAAAATGTTATAATATATATGTATATGCAACACTACAGTAATCACCTGAAAGGAGTACCGTATATGAACTATTCCCAAGATGTGGAAAAAATGTGTATCGTAACAAAAGGACCTCATCACGGTCCCGCACCCATTCCCGAGGAAGGGAAATGGGTAAAATCTTATGAAATTAAGGATATTTCCGGTCTTTCTCACGGTATCGGCTGGTGCGCTCCTCAGCAGGGAGCATGTAAGCTGACGCTTAACGTCAAGGATGGTATCGTTGAGGAGGCTCTTGTGGAAACCGTCGGTTGCTCGGGCATGACACATTCGGCGGCTATGGCGGCCGAAATACTTCCCGGCAAAACTCTCCTCGAGTGCCTTAACACAGATCTTGTATGTGACGCTATCAATACCGCTATGAGAAATATTTTTGAACAGCTCGCTTACGGCAGATCTCAGACGGCGTTCTCCGAAGACGGTCTGCCCGTCGGCGCGGGTCTTGAGGATCTCGGCAAGGGTCTGCGTTCACAAGTCGGTACAATGTACAGCACAAAGGCAAAGGGAGTTCGCTATATGGAGATGGCGGAGGGCTATGTATTAAAGACAGCTCTCGACGAAAACGGCGAGGTCATCGGCTATCAGTTTGTCAAGCTCGGCAAGATGTTAGAGGACATTAGACACGGTGTATCGCCCGACGAAGCATATAAAAACAACATCGGTCAGTACGGTCGTTTTGACGGCGCCGCTAAGTATATTGACCCCCGTGAAGAATAATCAAGACTATACATAAATAAGGAGGACAGGTTTTTATGGCTAACGATGTTAAATTTGAAGGCAAGGAAAGAAGAATTGCCAAAATAGAAAAATGTCTTGCTGAGTATGGTCTTGCAAGTCTTGAAGAGGCTCGTGAGCTTTGTCTCAGCAAGGGTGTTGACGCTTATTCTATCGTTAAGGGCGTTCAGCCCATCGCTTTCGAAAACGCGGGCTGGGCATATACACTCGGCTGCGCGGTCGCTATCAAGAAGGGCGTCAAGTCCGCCTCTGAGGCTGCTGCGGCTATCGGTATCGGACTTGAGGCTTTCTGTATTCCCGGCTCTGTCGCGGAGCAGAGAAAAGTAGGCTTGGGTCACGGCAATCTCGGCGCTATGCTCCTTGAGGACGAAACAAAATGCTTTGCGTTCCTCGCGGGTCACGAATCCTTCGCTGCGGCGGAGGGCGCTATCGGTATCGCGAGAACCGCCAACAAGGCGCGCAAGGAGCCGCTGAAGGTCATTCTTAACGGTCTGGGCAAGGACGCGGCTTATATAATCTCCCGAATCAACGGCTTTACATATGTAAAAACACAGTATGACTACTTCACAGGTGAACTTAATATAGTTGAGGAGAGGGCGTTCTCCGACGGCGAGAGAGCCGCTGTCCGCTGCTATGGAGCGGATGACGTCCGCGAGGGCGTTGCTATCATGGCTCATGAGGGCGTTGATGTTTCCATCACGGGCAACTCGACTAACCCGACACGTTTCCAGCACCTCGTCGCGGGTACTTACAAAAAGTGGGCGTTGGAAAACAATAAGAAATACTTCTCCGTTGCTTCCGGCGGCGGTACAGGCCGCACGCTCCACCCGGACAACATGGGTGCGGGTCCCGCTTCCTATGGTCTTACCGACTCTATGGGCCGTATGCACGGCGACGCTCAGTTCGCGGGTTCTTCTTCCGTTCCCGCTCATGTTGAGATGATGGGCTTAATCGGCATGGGCAACAACCCGATGGTAGGCGCTACCGTCGCTTGTGCTGTCGCGGTTTATGAGGGCATAAACTGAGGGCGTTTTAAGAGTTTTATCGCTTAAAATTTTATAAAATTAAGTTAGACACATTATTTCAGATTTTAATCCTGTGATGTGTCTAACTTTTTTATTGTGGTAAAAATATTGAAAAAGCTTAAAAATACATCAAGCCGTATTAACTTTTTTTGAACGGCTGCGATATGTATAAAAAATAATTGTCCTCAACGCAATTAAAGATAGACTGCGGTTATCCATTACAAGCAAATCAATAACTTTGACAATATGTCCACCGCCGAAGCGTTCAAAATTGCTTTTTAATTTTGGCGGCCTTTAAATACGAACTTGGACACTTGCAGGGAAACGTACCGATTCTTTTGGCTTGTTCCCTTCTTTTTTATTTTTTCATTCTGATTTTTCGGAGGAGTTTTCAATAAAAGACATTCCTATAAATTTCTTTATCAGCTTCCCGCTCCAACTGTAAATTAAATCATCGTACTCCTTCGCTGTAACGTTGCCGCCGATTCCCATGACGTCGTATGTCATATTTCCTTCCCTGACCTGACATCCCATATCACAAAATCCGTTTCTCATGTAAAAATTGCGGCGGTTGACGCGTTCCGAATAATTTTCCGACGTTTCATCAAGCTGTTCCCGCGAAAGGAAAATTCTTTTTCCTCTGTATTTTTCTCGCAGTTCATGCAGAATACGGCTCCCGTAACCTTTCCCTCTTTTATCATCTGTAAGCGCTAAGTAAAACAGGTATACCAAGTCCTTACAAGTCACGAGGTACGCGAAGCCGATTACCGAGCCGTTTTCTTTGACTGAAAGCATTTCCGCTTTACCTTTTTGCGCTTTCCTCCGTATAAAGAAAAACGGGGCGCGTTCCTCTGACGGAAAAGCACGGTTGTATATTTTCTTTATGACAGTATAATCAGCCTTTTCTGCCATTTGTAACACCATGATTCTTTATCATCCCCATAGTCTGTATAGATAAGATTTTTCGGTAACTAATGAAAGGATATTTAAAAACAGATTGCTGATTTTTAATTAAAGGTAGGTCTTTCCCAGTGTCGTCAGTAAAGTTTTCACAGATTCCAGAACGCTGTCAGGCGCGACGATGCGGATTCCATCGCCGAAGGACATAACCCATGTTATGAAAAGCTTGCTGGGCACCACCTCCACAACGGTTTGAAAATGCCCGTCGTCCGATTTTTCTATAAGGATTTCCTTGCCGAAGCGGTCAATCAGGATTCCGGCATAACTGTTCTCAGCTTCCAGCGTCACGGCGGTTTTTTCCCCGCCGAACATTCCGAACAGGGATTTGGAATAGGTGGCGACATCGGTTTTCTTAAAAAGCTCTTTTCCCTCGCGCTCCTTGTTCGTGAGAGTGATTCTCAGCATCTTGTCTACACGGTAGTGCTTTAATATGCCGCTTTTGTTGTCGTAGGCAACAAGATAATAATACTCGTTGTCCCATACCAAGATCCATGGGCTGACATAAAACCACTCGCCGTTGTGACGAAACTCCTGTTCCTTGTCCACGTTCCACCGGAAATATCGGAAGCGGATTTGTGAATCGGCATTTATGGCCGTGTGGATTTTATCAATGTTATAGTATATGCTTTCGTTCATGGTCTTGACGCGGCCGCTGATCAGAACCTGCCGCTGCAGCTGTTTCGCCTCGTACGAATCGGTCAGCTTTTCCAGTTTTTTAATAAGCGTTTGAGATTTCTTCACTGTAATGAACTTTGCGGCTTGGACGGAATCCACCAGCAGTTTCAGTTCTGGCAGTTCAAAATCTCTTGATGCGACATAGTAGATATAGTGCCTTTCCCGCTGTTCCCCTATTATGTCAATCCCGAACTTCCGCAGCTCCTCAATGTCCCCGTAAAGCGTCTTGCGGTCTGCGGAAATGTCTGCTGCGGCCAGACGCGCTATTATCTCCCGCATAGAAATTCCATGTTTCTCATCGGTTTCCTCCAAAAGTATTTTTGCAAGATACAGCAGTTTAAGTTTTTGGTTATTTCCTTTTGCCATTGCGACCTCGCCTCCCGAAAATTATTATAGCAGAAAAGGCGCGATAATGAAACAGAAAATGTCTGATTTTACTGACATATAAAAAAGTTTTCGCTGTGAAGTTTTTCAGACACTGTTTTTGTTATAATGAATATGGTCAGGAAAAATATACCTTAAGCGGCAAAGCCGAAAAGCGTTTGTGAACCGAACGCGCGGACGACCCGCACAGGGGATACGGCGCAGGCACGCCTGTGCCGTCAGATGAGGAGCAGGGAGGTGAACAGAAATGCCACAAGATGATTTTTACAGACAGCCGCCGCAAAATCAGCAGTCATATCCGCAGCAGCCGCAGAATGAACAGCCGCAAAATCAGCAGTCATATCCGCAGCCGCCGCAGAATGAACAGCCGCAAAATCAGCAGTCATATCCGCAGC
>CAYLOD010000020.1:0-23562 GCA_964385235.1 uncultured Clostridium sp. | reverse complement strand
TTTTTTCCGATTTTCATACCAATCCCCCTTTTGTATCTTGCAAAGCCGAATATAACCTATTCATTTTTATCTTCTTGTTGCGCGGGTATTTCCAGCCTGTGATACTCGGCGGGAACCGTACGCATATTGTCAAGCGTTTCGCTGCCTTCCTCCGCGACCTCATATATAATCGTCGGTACCGACTGCGCGAGCTCGTACAGGTTGGGCAGAATATCCCTGCCTATATCAGAGGATATGAAGATCACAGTCGAGTATTTGCCCGAATCCCCGGAGCAGATATAGTTTTTAAGCAGTCCGCTCTCGCACTTGGAGTTTGCGAGCAGTATGCTGAAGAAATACTGCACGTCAAACACGGTATTAGATGAAAATTCATTGATCTTACCCTGTTCGGCGCCGTACCATTTCACACAGGGCTTTATGTCATTTTTAAGCAAAATATTGATAACCCCATACAAAAGGTCGAGAATGCTTTCCGAAAAATCCGCGTTTTCGGAAAAATCCACAAGTATCAGAACGCTTTCGGAAATCGGCTCTCCGAAATCCTTGACAATTATAGTGTTGTACTTTTCAGAAAGCCAGCGGTGAATGCGCCGTATTCTGTCGCCTTCACGGTAATCCCTTATATCGAAGATTTCCGACGGATCGTCACCCGCGAACCGTTTGGAGTATTCGTTGCTTTCACCCGCCGTCTCGCTGCGTATAGAGCTTGGCACGGCTATGCTGCCCGCTGAGGGAAGAACGGTTATGCTGCATGAATTGTTGTCACGGATTTTCGCTTTTAATGAAAAGAGCATAAGAAAATCGTATACCCTGACCTCATCTACCGTGAACACGAGTGAACCGCTGTGGAGTGAATTGTAAAGCAGGTCAACGGTGTGAACTTCAAAAGACGGAGTAATATATATATAATCCCTGCCGGCGTCGTCTGTAAAGCCGTTGGAGTAGCAAATCCTCAAACGTGCCTTTCCCGAAGGGAGCTTTAGCTTGGTTGACAGAATTATACGCACTACAGATTTATTGCCGCGCGTGTTCATGGGTTTAAGAGCGGACACCTGAATATTAAGCTGTTTTTTCAGAAAAAAAAGTGATATAAATGATAGGACGGGAAGCAGAATTACAAACATGAAAACAAAGAACGCAAGATACCCGTCAAAGAAAATGTTAAATATAATCGTTAATACGATTAGCAAAAAATACATTATGCGGTTAAAGAGCATGGCGTTACTCCTTTTGGACAACAAAACGGCGTAAAAGGTGTCATATGTGCGAACCGGAAAAGATCAGATTTTTATCATCGGGGGCATAACGTTTTTCAGAACGTCCTCCAATGCCGCATGAGGCGTTGAGCCGCTTATACCTGCTTTTGCATTGATCAGAATGCGATGCTCGAACACATCGAAAAATACATTTTGAACATCTTCGGGTACGACATATTCGCGGCGCGATACCCATGCGGCGGCGCGGCACATCCTCGCGAGGGCGATAGACGCGCGAGGACTCGCTCCCATTTTGATCAGAGGATGATTTCTCGTCGCGGCGGCAAGACGTGCTATATATTCATATACATCGTCCGATATATATATATTTTCGACAGACTGCTGCATGGCGATAATGTCGTTTTTGTCAGCGACCTTAGTCACGTTGTCGAGCGGGTTGCCGACCTGCTTTTGCTTTAGAATACGCACCTCATCAGAGATTTTGGGATAGCCGACAGAAAGCTTAATGAGAAATCTGTCCAACTGCGATTCCGGCAGGAGCTGAGTGCCGGTGTAGCCTATGGGGTTTTGAGTAGCGATAACGGTATATGGACGAGGAATAATGTACGTAGTGCCGTCGACTGTTATATTGCCCTCCTCCATTGCCTCGAGGAGAGCGCTCTGTGTTTTCGAGCTTGTCCTGTTTATCTCATCGGCGAGGAAAAGATTACACAGCGCGGCTCCGGGGCGGTACTCCTGCTTACCCGTATTTTTGTTTATAACCGTATATCCGACGACATCTCCCGGAAGTATCTCCGGCGTGAACTGCATTCTCTTGTACGACAGATCGAGAGCCTTTGAAAACGCGAGAACTATTGTCGTCTTGCCGACTCCGGGACAATCCTCAAGAAGTATATGCCCCTGAGCCAGGATCGCCATTAAAATCTTAGCTATTATATTGTCCTTTCCGATAACAGCCTTACGAACCTCATTTATTATTTCTAAAGCTTTGTTATACATTAATATCCTCCTAAGCAGGAAATTAGTAGATCCTACATAATTATATCATTTATCTTCACGTTACTTCAAGTATGTTATAAAATTTTACATTATTCAGGTGAAGTGAAAATTTTCTTATTTATAAAATTTTTGCTTGATTTTCAGATGGGATTGTGATATTATTAGTAAGCGGTTCTATAAGAACCTCAAAAGCGCCAGTAGCTCAGCCGGATAGAGTGTTTGGCTACGAACCAAAAGGTCGGGGGTTCGAGTCCCTTCTGGCGCGCCAGATTTAAAGGCGGTAGGCTTTTATGCCTATCGCCTTTTTGCGGAGTAATGACGGCTATAAGGTAATGACGCATGGCGGGTATGTGACGATACCTGCCGTTTTTAATTTATTTCGCCTGCAGCTTGGTTAAAACCTCGCAGATTTTTTCCTTACCGGCAAGTCCTTTTGAAAATGCCGTCGCGTTTCCGCAGGCCGTGCCGAGGGTAAACGCGTAGGAATAATTCTTTGTCCGCTCATATCCCGCGATAAATCCCGCGACCATAGAATCGCCCGAACCCACTGTGTTAAGCACCCTTTCATCGAGCACGCCGCTTCTGTATAAAGCTCCCGATTCATCAATAAAAATCGCTCCGTCGCCGCCGAGGGAAACAATAACGTTTTTCGCACCCATGTTCCGCAGCTTTTTCGCGTACATAACTGCGTCCGCGTCATTTACAGCGTCCGCGCCGAATATCTCTGACAGCTCCTGTCTGTTCGGCTTTATCAAAAACGGTTTGTATTTAAGCAAATCCGCAAGCAGCCGTCCGCTTGTGTCTATAATAACCCGGATATTTCTCCCGGCGAGCCTTTTAAGTATTTTTCCGTATGAGCCGCCCGAAAGGGTGCCGGGGATACTTCCCGCTATAACGACCGTATCCCCGTCCGTTATCATATCTGTTTTCTTTAAAAGCAAATCAAATTCATCGCTTCCGATAACAGGACCCTGACAATTTATTTCGCTTTCCACATCAGCTTTCAACTTTATGTTTATCCTTGATATACCGTTTTTCAGCCTTATAAAACCGGTATTTATTCCTCTGTCTTTAAGGCCGTTTTCAATAGCCTCCCCCGTGAATCCTGCCGTAAAGCCTAACGCGACATTCGGTATGCCGAGTTCCGAAAGAATGCAGGACACATTTATGCCTTTCCCGCCAATATAGTATTCCTCACCGGTAGTTCTGTTTGTAATGCCGCTTGTAAAGCTGTTGAGATGGACGATATAGTCTATCGATGGATTAAGAGTTAATGTATATATCATAACATCATCTCCATTTCGGTATTTTATCGGTACGTTATTATACAGCGCCTTTTTAAGCGGTGCGCCTTTGGATTCCCATAAGTATTATACCATTATAATAGCACAAAAACCCGAATTTTTCTATTTGAAACATAAAACGGAACTGTTTTTAAGCGCGGCTTAAACAACCTGCCAATATTGCAAGTCAATTTTAAGCGCTTCAGCGGGGGATCGCCCCCACTTAAGCGATAAATGTTTCCCACCGGGCTCCGTCCCACCGGGCTCCGTCCCGCCGGGCTCCGTCCCGCCGGGCTCCGTCCCGCCGGGCTCCGTCCTACCGCCTTAGAGACGGAGGGACATCGGCAGAGGTTATACCGCTCCGGAATTTTTACGATTTTTAGTAAAACCTTAAATTCCCGGATTAAAGGTTGCTCTTTGTTATTGCTGCATTTAAATTCGGAATTTACTTTTTATATATAAATTTTTAAAAAATCGCAAAAAATGTTGACAAAAGCAGATACATAAAATATAATAAAAATTGTAAATAGTTTGATTGTATCACTAAATTATTTTTATATTTTTAATTTTAAATATTAAATTCACAGAAAACATTGATTTTAAATATTTTTTATAAAATCAGAATATATTTTTCAGATTGCATATGGAACCTTTTACATAACTTATATTAGGTAAAATTTCAATTAGAGAAATACCTGTATAATTATGTTAAACAGGTGTCACATATACTTTATCGGAACTTAATAACGAATGAACCGAAAAGAAAGCAGGTGCTCCAATGTTTTAACAAGTAATGTGAGTAATATTAACTGCAAAGCAGGCTTTAATCTTTATTATAAAGATTGTGCTGTTATGAAAAACAGGAGATTTTTATATATGGCGAAAATATCCGGAAAACTTGTAAAGAAAATAGCGGCAATTGCACTGAGTGCTGCAACGGTTGTGTCATGTCTTGCGTTCAACGCTTCAGCAGCGGATACAAGATATTCTTTCCAAACGAATGAACGTACCGGTACAGGTGAGAACTGGTGGCTTGATACAAAACGAAAATTTTATGACAACATTCAAGTCACCTGCTCAACTTCAAAAGCTCATGCAACAATGCAGCTTTGGAAAGAATGGATTTTTGGTGATGTGTGGTGTTCTCAGGATCAGACCATTACGGTAGGCAAAGGTCACCGCGTTTGGTGGTATGGAGATAGAGAACACAATGCTCAATATCATATAACGGCAAACGCCTCAGATAATAACGGTAAATATATTGCATTTACAGGAAACTTTTACACAAAGTGATTAATACCTAAAAAAACAGGCAGAAGTTTTTGCCTGTTTTTTATTAGGAGGATTTATTTATGAAAATATCAGCAAAAAATTTGTCGAAAACATATAAGCAAGGTAAAATTGCAGTTGAAGCGCTAAAACCCTGTACCTTTGAAATCAACGACGGCGAACAGATAGCCGTAACGGGAACAAGCGGTTCGGGAAAGTCTACCTTGCTTCATGTGCTTGCCGGTCTGGAGCAGGCGACTGACGGAAGCATAAAATACGATGATGTGAACTTTTCTAAAATGTCACAGAACCAGTGTGATGATTTTCGCCTTGAAAATATCGGTGTTGTCTTTCAGTCGTTTAATCTTCTCCCTGAGCTTACCGCTTATGAAAATATAGTCCTGCCGGTTATGCTCCAAAATAAGAAGATAGACAAGAAGTTTGCGGATAAAATTATAGAGCGCCTTGAACTTGACAACAGGACGAATCATCTTCCGGGGCAGCTCTCGGGCGGTCAGCAGCAGAGAGTCGCTCTTGCGAGAGCTTTAATAAATCATCCCTCTGTTTTGTTATGTGATGAACCGACAGGAAATCTTGATAAAAGGAATACACAGGCTGTTATAGAGCTGCTGTTCGATATAGCGAAGGAATTTTCGGTTACCCTTCTCGTTGTAACTCACGATGAAAAGATCTCGAATAAATTCTCAAGGGTCATGACAATAAGCGACGGTGTACTGGGCGGTGATATATGGTGATATATAATGAAAACATACCTGTTCTTAACTAAAAAATATATCAAATCCTATCCCAAGCGCTGTGCGGGGCTTGTGCTTTGTATATCGTTATTTATATTTTCCTTTTTGACGGTTTTTTGGTACAATGACAGCTTTCAGTTCTCTGTTGCGGAAAGCGAAAGAGCGAAAAACGGTTCATATGATTCAATTGGGTTTTATGTAAGCTCGGATTTTATATCCGACAACAAGGAAGCGCTGATTGATGAGGGGGGCGGGAATTGTAGAGGGTCTGTGGAAGCTTGATGATGAAGATCATAATATTTGGATCGGCACTGTTGATGAAAACGCGTCCGCGCTTCTGCCGTTCAAGCTTCTTTCCGGTGAAATGCCGAAAAACGGAAATGAAGCGGCAATAGAAAAAAGTACATATAATATTCTCGGACTTACTCAAAAACCCGGAGAAACTGTGGAGCTTACAATTAAAAAAGCGGACGGAGGTTCGGAAAAGAAAAGCTTTGTTTTAACAGGTATTGTAGACAACTTTACAAATGATATTTTAAAATTGGATTACACAATACCCGATCTTTCAATGCCGTCTGTATTTACGGTTAATGATGTAAATGCCGTTCCGAGCTATTCTCATATTTTTACAAAGGAACTAACATACTTGACGATGAATATGGGCTGCGAGTACCCGTATTATTCACGAACCGATTATGAAATTAATAGTACAACCAATATAGTCAATATAACTTTGTTCCCTGTAGTGTTATTTTTCATACTTGCCACTGTTATGGGTATTTTCTCGATTTCATCGTATTTCTTTAAGGAACAGGAATCGTATCTGAATTCGCTCAGATGTATCGGCTTTTCAAAGAAAAAAGCGGGAAAGCTTTTATTTATTCAGGGGATTTTACTGTGGGCAAGCTCGTTGATAGCTTCAAGTATTATGTCTGTACTTGTATTGCTTCTTTTAAAGCTGATATCATATTTTTCGTCACAGCCGCTGCTTTTACATTTAAGCTGGGTATCCTTACTGATCGTCGCTTTACTGCAGGGAATAATAATTTGTATTTCCTTCGGCATTCTGCTGAAACGGCTCTATAAGAATCCGCCGTTAAGAGAAGCGATTTATAATCCTAAAAAAACAAGAAAGTCTGTTACGAAAATTAAGCGCTGCTGGCATAAAGCCTATGGCAGAAAATATCGTTTTCAGAACACTACCTGTGCTATACTTGTGTTTTTCTGCGTTGGCATGGCTGCATTCGGTCCGTTTCTGCCATTGTTCAATGCTAAAGGAGCTACATTCAATAATCCCGATGATTTTTCCGATGATGTTGACTATGCCATTCATATGCAAGGAGGTTCGCTTGGACCGGAGAGCTATTATGTAACTTTCCCGGTTGGCGCCGGCGTATCCCGCGGCGCTGCGGAAAAGGTTATGGAAAACGACAGGGTACAGGTCATGGAGGCTTCTGTTTCAGAAACATGTATACCGTTTTTTCTTACGACGCAAAATCCCGAAAATAAATTACTTCATAAATATGTTGTTGAGGAAAATGAGAAAAAGGGGACCGGAAGGAACTTTCTTTTTGAAAACGAGCGAGCAGATGAAATGATTCAGCTTGCGGGGGGAGACAGCAGTACGGATAAATTGGTAACTCTTCCCGTTCAATGGCAGTCATACGAAACGATGAAAAACTGCATTAAAACATTTACAGACGGCAGCATAGATGAGGAAAAATACAAAAGCGGCATTGAAATAGCAGCGCCCGACAACTTGTGTTCGGTTGGTGATGAATTTACAATGGTTGTCCCTGTTCCCGACAAAGACGCGACCGAGGAAAATATTCAGGAGCATATCAAGTTTAAGGTCGCCCGTGTCAAGGTCGCCGCGACATATTCCGAAGAGGTGAAAGAATATCCGGATCTGATTATTTCTACAGAATATCTTTTTTCGTTCAACCCGAATCTCAACTATGAATGCCTGGCGCTGAAAAATCTTGATCCTGATGATGAGTCATGGACAGAAGAGCTGGTGCAGGATCTCGAATATGTTGTGTCGGATTCAAAGGGAGTTGATCTTGATAATTACGCCGTGATGAAGAAAGAATTTTATGATAAAGTAAATATGCAAACATTTCAGATCGTTGTCAGCGTATTTATATTTATTATAGTAATTTTAATTGCGATAATATGCTCAAGCTATGTTCAAGTTCGTTCAAACCTGACAAGCTATGCGATCATGAGAGCGATAGGCGCAAGAATCAAAACAATAGAAAAATTGGTACTGAATGAGATAAATCATATAATGATAAAAGGAATCATATTGGGAACGATCTGCGGCTGGGGAGTGGACATATACTTTACTGTAATGGCAAGTCAATCGTCAGTTATAAGAACATGGGACATATACTTGTTCTATGTTGCCCCGGTGTTTACAGCAACGGTAATTCTGCTGTATTTCGGAAGTCGTTTAGCGACCAGGCGGGCTGTACATTCCTTGATTAACAGGGATATAATCGAGAGGCTCAATAAAAGCGAATAAGGTTAAAGACGATGCCGCACACTTGCAGTTGTGCGGCATCGATTTATTTGGAGGATTTTAACGCCGTAAATTATTAAAAAGGAAGCAAAGAATAACGAGCGGTAAAACCCGGAAAAGGCGCGCTAAAACAAACCTGAGAAGGTATTCCCCGGATTAAATTCCATCACAAATTCCACAGTGAAGTTTACTTTGGGGATTTACATTTTTAAAATTAGTCATAAATTTTACACAACAAATACTTTACACAACGCAAAAAAAGTGATAAAATTAACATAATGCAGCATGGTCTGTTGCGTGACGCTTCGCATAAGACCTCGGATAGGACCGCAAAAATCAAAATACGCGGCGTTCTGCTGCCGGCGCTTTAAAATGAATAATACGGCGCCAACGACAATTAAATACTTTTAAGGAGGACAAATCCAAGGGCAAGAAAAATGAAAACCATGGATGGCAACAACGCGGCGGCTCATGTGGCGTATGCGTTTACTGATGTTGCCGCAATTTACCCAATTACACCTTCATCGGTTATGGCTGATGAAACCGATAAATTCGCAGCTGCGGGTCGAAAGAATCTTTTCGGCAGAGAGGTTCAGGTAACTGAGATGCAGTCCGAGGGCGGCGCGGCAGGCGCGGTTCACGGTTCACTCGCCGCCGGCGCTCTCACAACGACGTTTACGGCTTCTCAGGGTCTTTTGCTTATGATTCCTAATATGTATAAGATGGCGGGCGAGCTTATGCCGAGCGTAATCCATGTATCCGCCCGTGCTATAACAAGCCACGCGCTTTCTATTTTCGGTGATCATTCGGATATTTATGCCTGCCGTCAGACGGGCTATGCCATGATGTGCTGCAACAACCCGCAGGAGGTCATGGATCTCTCGGCTGTTTCTCACCTTTCCGCTATCAAGGGCAGAGTTCCGTTCCTCAACTTCTTTGACGGCTTCCGTACATCGCATGAGATTCAGAAGATCGAGGTCTGGGATTATGAGGATCTCGCAGATATGCTCGACTGGGATGCTGTCGAAGCGTTCCGCCGCCGCTCGCTCAACCCCGAGCATCCTGTAACGCGCGGTACCGCTCAGAACGACGACATATTCTTCCAGGCTCGTGAGGCTTGCAATACAT
Source organism: uncultured Clostridium sp. (assembly GCA_964385235.1). Lineage (GTDB taxonomy): Bacteria > Bacillota > Clostridia > Oscillospirales > Acutalibacteraceae > Pseudoruminococcus. Next base: position 14,387 of record CAYLOD010000020.1, on the reverse strand, counting down.
ACTATGACAAGGTTCCCGAAATCGTTGTTGACTATATGAATCAGGTCAACGCCAAGGCGGGAACAGACTACAAGCCGTTCAACTACTACGGCGCACCCGACGCGGACAGGATCATCGTCGCCATGGGTTCTGTATGCGATGCCGCCGAGGAGGTTGTAGACTATCTCAACGCGGCGGGCGAAAAGGTCGGCATTGTCAAGGTAAGACTTTACAGACCGTTTGCCGCCAAGTATTTCCTTGATGTTATACCAGATACGGTCAAGAAGATTTCCGTTCTTGACAGAACAAAGGAACCCGGCTCGATCGGCGAGCCGCTTTACCTTGATGTTCTTGCCGCTGTTCAGGATTCCAAACTCAGCAATGCTTCCGTATACACAGGCCGCTACGGCTTGAGCTCAAAGGATACAACTCCCGGCGACATAGTTGCCGTTTACAGAAATATGGAGAGCGCGGAGCCTAAGAAGCGCTTCACCATCGGCATTGTTGATGACGTTACGCATCTTTCGCTCGACGTCACCGAAAACCCCGATACAACTCCCGCCGGCACGACCTCATGCAAGTTCTGGGGTCTCGGCGCTGACGGTACTGTCGGCGCGAACAAGAACTCTATCAAGATCATCGGCGACCACACCGATATGTACGCTCAGGGATACTTTGCATACGACTCCAAAAAGTCGGGCGGTCTTACGGTTTCTCACCTTCGCTTTGGCGACAAGCCTATCAAGTCCACATACTATGTCAGCAAGGCTGACTTCGTAGCCTGCCACAACCCGTCATATGTCGATAAGTACGAGATGGTAGAGGATCTCAAGGAGGGCGGAAGCTTCCTGCTCAACTGCCCGTGGAGCGACGAAGAGCTTAACGAGAAACTCCCCGGCAGAATGAAGAAAATTATTGCCGAGAAAAACATCAATTTCTACACGATAGACGGTATTGCTATCGGTAAGGAGATAGGTCTTGGCGGCCGTATAAATACGATTTTACAGGCGGCGTTCTTTAAGATAGCCGGCATTATCCCCGAAGACGACGCAAGACAGTATATGAAAGATGCCGCGACAAAGTCATACAGTAAAAAGGGCGAGAAAATCGTCGCCATGAACCATGCCGCTATTGACAGAGGTATGGAGAGCTTCCACAAGGTTAATGTTCCCGAAGCATGGAAGTCAGCCGAGGACGACACAGCTGTTGTTCCCACGACAGGAGACAGACAGGATCTTGTCGATTATGTCAATAAGATTCTTAAGCCCGTCAACGCGTATCAGGGCAATAAACTCCCTGTTTCCGCATTTATGGATCATGTTGACGGTACTGCTCCGCAGGGTTCTGCCGCTTACGAAAAGAGAGGCATAGCCGTTGACGTTCCCGAGTGGAACCCCGAAAACTGCATTCAGTGCAACTTCTGCTCACTCGTATGTCCGCACGCCGTTATCCGTCCCGCCGTCATGACCGACGAGGAACTCGCCGCCGCTCCCGAGGGTACAAAGTCCAAGCCTGCGACAGGCTTGCCGGGCTGCCACTTCACAATGACAGTTTCCGCTCTCGACTGCACAGGCTGCGGCTCATGTGCGCAGGTTTGTCCGGGCATGAAGGGCAACAAGGCTCTCACAATGAAGTCTATCGACTCTCAGAGAGCTCAGCAGAAAGTTTTCGACTACGCGAGAAATCTCAAGCCGAAGGCTGAGGTTGGAGCCAAGTTCAAGGAAACGACCGTTAAGGGCAGCCAGTTTAAGCAGCCGCTCCTTGAGTTCTCAGGCGCTTGCGCGGGCTGCGGTGAAACACCATATGCAAAGCTCGCCACACAGCTTTTCGGCGACAGAATGTTCATCGCGAACGCAACGGGCTGTTCCTCGATTTGGGGCGGTTCCGCACCCGCGACGCCTTATACGGTCGATGGGAAGGGCTACGGTCCCGCATGGCACAACTCACTCTTTGAGGACAACGCCGAGTTCGGTTTCGGTATGGAATTGGCACAAGAGGCTATTCAGGGCAGACTCAGGGAGAATGTCGAGAAGATTGCCGGGCTTACAAATGATGATGGACTTAAAGCGGCAGCGGCTGAATACATTGATACTCTCACAGATACAAAGGCAAACCGCGGCGCGGCGGACGCTCTTATTGCGAAACTTGAGGAAGCCGCCAAGGGCAGCGGCGAGGTCGCGGAGCTTGCCAAGACAACGCTTGTTGATAAGGATTCTCTCGCTAAGAAGTCAGTTTGGATCCTCGGTGGCGACGGCTGGGCATATGATATCGGCTTCGGCGGTCTTGACCATGTTATCGCAAGCGGCAAGAATGTAAATATTCTCGTATTCGATACAGAGGTTTACTCCAACACAGGCGGTCAGGCTTCAAAGGCCACCCCCGTAGGTTCGGTCGCACAGTTCGCGGCAACAGGCAAGTCAACCAAGAAGAAGGACCTTGCCGCTATCGCTATGAGTTACGGATATGTATACGTCGCTCAGGTCGCTATGGGCGCGGACTACAACCAGTGCGTAAAGGCATTTGTTGAGGCTGAAAGCTACAACGGTCCCTCTGTCATCATCGCGTACGCACCCTGCATCAACCACGGTATCAAGGGCGGCATGGGCGTTTCTCAGATAGAGGAAAAGAAAGCTGTCGCGTCGGGTTACTGGAATATGTTCCGCTTTGATCCGCGTCTTGCGGACGAGGGCAAGAATCCGTTCACACTTGACAGCAAGGCTCCTACAGAAAGCTATCGTGACTTCATCATGGGTGAGGTTCGCTATAACGCTCTCTCACGCTCCTTCCCCGAGCGCGCGGAGGAACTGTTTGCCAAGGCTGAAAAGGTTGCCGCCGAAAAGTACGAGCATCTTGAGAAATTAGCGGGCAAATAATTTAATATAATACCTTAGTCCGGTCGGGAACGGTTAGCGCCGTTCCCGATTTTGTTTTTAAGTCTGTTGATTAACTCTGAGCTGTATGGTATAATATATAAACATAAGCGGCAATTTGTTTGCCATATGATACCGCCTGAGAATTTTATAAGTAAATGTCTTGTTTTTTCGGAATTATAAAATATTCTGATTATTGGAGAGAAACGGGTAACTGCTTTTAGCATATAGTTATTGATTTTATGGATACATATTCCGCTTGAGAATATGTAAAACTGTTATGATGTATGCCGCTGTATCGGACTCGGTGCCGCATTGAGCTTTCAGCGGGGGTTGTGCAGCGTTACCTAAATCCTGTGCGGGGTTTACCGAATGAAAATGCTTCGGAAGCCGCCCTTAAAAGGTGGCTTCTGTTTTTAGCGCCGGGCGGACTGAGAGCTTAGATGTGAACAAGGCTGAATGACGGGCGCTTATTGAATTAAAATTTCGCGGCTAAAAATATCCAAAGTGAAAGGAAATACATAATATGAAACGTAAGTATCTCGAGGCGGGTAAGATCGTCGGAACTCACGGGCTTAAGGGCGAGGTCCGCGTTGACCCGTGGTGCGACAGCGCGTCGTTCCTCACGAGGTTCAAGCGTCTGTATTACAGCGACGGAACCGAACTGAAAGTCATTTCCTCACGGGCACACAAGAATATAGCTGTAATTCATCTTGAGGGAGTTAATGACGTAAATACCGCCGACGCCTTGCGCGGACGCGTTTTGTATATTGACCGTGATGACGCCCGCCTGCCTGAGGGAACTTACTTTATTCAGGATATAATCGGCTTAAGGGTAATAGATATTGACAGCGGAGAGGAATACGGAGAAGTTACCGACGTCATGAAAACAGGCGCGAACGATGTGTATCAGGTTACTAAAGACGGCAGGGACTATCTTGTTCCCGCGATACCCGGTATAATTATTGAACGGGATATAGACGGCGGGATTATGAGGATCCGTCCTATCAAGGGGATTTTTGAAGATGAGGATTGATATTATAACGCTCTTTCCGGAAATGTGCGAAACTGTTATGAGCGAAAGCATTATAGGCAGGGCGCGCAAAAAGGGCGCGATAGAGGTAGAGTGCCACCAGTTGCGCGATTACGCTTTTGACAAGCACAAACGCGTTGACGATACAACATACGGCGGAGGTATGGGTATGCTCCTGATGGCGGAACCTATCGCACTGTGCTTTGAGGATATTTGCAGGATGACGGGTAAGCGCCCGCACCTTATATATATGTCGCCGCAGGGGGAAACATTGACGCAGAAAAAGCTCGCCGAGCTGTCAGAGCATGAAAATATCTGCATACTTTGCGGTCATTATGAGGGCGTTGACGAACGCGTGCTTGATGAATATGTCGATGAGCAGATCTCTATCGGCGACTATGTACTAACGGGAGGGGAACTTCCCGCGCTGGTTCTTGCTGATTCGCTGTCGAGGCTTGCCGCAGGCGTGCTTTCCGACGACGAGTGCTTTGAGGAGGAGAGCCACTACAACGGTCTGCTCGAATATCCACAGTACACAAAGCCCGCTGTCTGGCACGGCAGGGAGGTTCCCGAGGTTCTCCTCAGCGGTCATCACGAAAATATAAAAAAATGGCGCAGGGAGCAAATGCTCATACGCACAGCCGAGAAGCGTCCGGATATGCTCGAAAGGGCTGAACTGTCTGAAAAGGACAGACGATTTATAAGCGATTACCTTGAGGAAAATGACAAGGGCAAAATTTAGACGGTAGTACTGCTGTGCCCGGACTGCATATTTCGGATAAAATTTGCGCTCGAAAGATCTCCATTGACAGTACAGTTTTTTATCCCGATTCGGCAAGATACCCCGCCTTTTTTATACGGAGATGCTGTCGCATATAGGAAATATTATACTTTTGATACGGTTATAAAAAAACAAAATGTATAAATATACATTTTGCCAAATTTGTATCACATATTTTTAAAAAAATCTACAGCCAATATAAACGAATTTATATTGCTCTGTTGAAGCACAGCTATAAATGTTGTACGAAAATTACGGAAATTCTCTCGCTAACGATTTATTATGAGCGATTTTTCTGCATATTTTTAAAAAATAATAAATTTATATTTAATATAGTCCCAAAAAAGTCAATAAAAAGCACTTTATACAGTTATTTCTTGCCAAAGATTTTCAATATATAGAGCGTTTTGCACAAAAAATATTCTTTTGATATGTAACTTATCGTCCGGTAGCCCAATTTTTAGAAAAATAGTTGACGATATTCCAAATTGTGCTATAATACGGATATAGTAAGCGTAACTGTATCTGATGATTTAGGTTATGTATGGGGAAATATTGAGAAACCGATAAAGGAGAGATTTATTATGTATGTTAAGGATGTAATGGTTCAGAATCAGGTCGGACTTCACGCAAGACCCGCTACGTTCTTTATCCAGAGAGCTAATGAATTTAAGTCGTCTATCTGGGTAGAAAAGGAGGAAAGACGCGTTAACGCGAAGAGCCTTCTCGGTGTTCTTTCGCTCGGTATTGTCGGCGGAACAACTATAAAGGTTATGGCTGACGGCCCCGATGAGGAGGCTGCCGTAGAAAATCTTGTCAAGCTCGTACAATCAGGATTTTCCGAATGATCCGACGCCTTTAAACTGCGTCTGATAAAGGACGAACTATCGGCTTCCTTTTTTAAATAAGCATTTGATCAGGCATCGCTTTAAACGGCGGTGTCTTATTATTTTACGGTAAATGGATAAAATAACTTTAAATCTGTATTTTGACGGAGGTCATCTGTGAACCCGAATGCAAAATTAAAGGCTCTGCGCGAAAAGGCGATGCGTCTGCCGCTTTCGCCCGGAGTCTATATAATGAAAAACAAATCCGCTGAAATTATCTATATCGGCAAGGCAAAGGCTCTCAAAAATCGTGTGAGTCAATATTTCGGCTCGGATAAAAATCATCAGGAAAAAGTCCGCCGAATGGTAGCAAACGTTGACGACTTTGACTATATTCTGACTTCGAGCGAATTTGAGGCTCTCGTACTCGAATGCAGTCTAATAAAACAGCACAAGCCCAAGTATAACATTCTCCTAAAGGACGATAAGGGCTACAGCTATATCAGGATTTCAAACGAGGACTGGTGCAAAATATCTCATGTTCTGCAAAAGCAGGACGACGGCGCGACGTATATCGGACCGTATACAAGCTCATGGTTTGTCAAAAATGCCGTTGATGAAGCGCGTAAGATCTTTAAGCTGCCGAGCTGCAGCAGATGTTTTCCGCGTGATTTCCGAAAAGAAAGACCGTGCCTTAACTACTATATAAATCAGTGCTGCGCGCCGTGCCGTGGAAACATAAGCCTGAGCGACTATCGCGAGCGTGTGGACAGTGCAATAGATTTTCTTAAAAACGGCAATTCGGTTTCGACTGCCGAGCTTGAAAAGCGTATGGAAGATGCCGCGGAAAACCTTGAGTTTGAGCTTGCCGCAAAGCTGCGCGACCGAATAACGGCGATTAAGCGTATGTCCGAAAGGCAAACGGTCGTCGCGGCGAGAGTGGAGGAACAGGACGTTATCGCGCTTATGCAGGAGGGGAATGACGCCTGCTTTTCGGTTCTGCGGTTTGACGGCGGCAGGCTTTTTGATAAGGAGGATTTTCTGCTGAACGACATAGGCTCACCCGAAGCGGCTCGTGCCGAGTTTATCAGCAGATATTATTCCATGCGCGACAAAGTTCCGCCCACGGTAACACTTGACGGTAATATCGAGGACGCCGAGCTTACCGAAAAATGGCTTTCCTCGCTCGCGGGAAGGCGCGTTCATATCCGTATCCCTCAAAAGGGCGAGCAGATGCGCCTCGTTGAGCTTGCCGGAAGGAATGCCGCCGAAAAACTCGCCCAAAGCCGTGGGCATAAGGGGAGCGATACGACCGCGCTCACCGAGCTTTCGGAGCTGTTAGGCCTTGCGTCAGTTCCCGAATATATCGAGTCATACGACATTTCCAACCTGTCGGGACAGTTTAACGTCGCGGGTATGGTCGTTTTCAGGAACGGCAGACCTTACAGGTCCTCCTATCGGCGCTTTCAGATAAAAAGCTTTGAGGGTCAGGACGACTACGCCTCTATGGCGGAGGTCATGGAGCGCAGACTTAACGAATACGAAAAGCATAAAGGCGAGGAGGGCTTCGGCACGCTTCCTGACCTGATCCTCCTCGACGGCGGCAAAGGACAGGTCAGCGCCGTGCGCCCTGTTTTGGAGCGCAGAGGCTACAATATCCCTCTTTTCGGCATGGTAAAGGACGACAAACACCGCACAAGAGCTATAACGGGTGACGGCGGAGAAATATCAATTACATCTAAAAGAAGCGCGTTTACGCTCATATCCACTGTTCAGGACGAGGTGCACCGTTTCGCTGTCGGATACATGAGGACAAAGAGCAAAAAAAAGTCGTTCAGCTCATCGCTTATGTCTATTGACGGCATCGGAGAAACGCGAGCCAAATCACTCTTAAAATTTTTCAAGACGATTCAGCGTATAAGCGAAGCGGACGCAGAGGAACTGATGAACGCCCCCGGTATGACACGCCCTGCGGCAGAGGCGGTTTACCGTCACTTCCATGGCGGTGAGCCGGAAAGCGCGGAACGTGAAAAACCGTCGGAATTACCGCCGCAGGAAAGCAATAGAAAAGGCGCAGACAGAGAAGAATAATTAAAGCGACGCCGTTGGTGACACAATTTTAAACGAAATAAAACATTTAAAATATAACCGTTAGAATAAAAATGTACGAATTTAAATTTTACATATCAGGAAAAGTATACATATGAAATATTTACAAATCATCTTCAGCCCTGCGGGAGGAACAGAAAAGGTTTCAAAAGCGCCTATGAACGGTTGGCCGTCCGTTGACATCATAGGCCTTTCCATCGCGAATGCCGATTATTCATAAGCCGTTTTTTTAATAAGATAATGTGGTACTTATCGCGATGCCGTCGTTTGGAGGTCTTGCTACGCAAATCGCTCTTGAAAGGCTTAGCGGGCTAAAGGGAAACGGCGCAAAATGCGTACTTTTGGTTGTTTACGGGAACCTGTCTGCGAGGACACCCTTGCTCAAATAAAAGACGCCGCTGAAAAATGCGGCTTTCGGGTTATCGCCGCGGTTTCCGCTGTTGCGAAAAAATCGATGATAAGCTCCGAAGCGGCGAACTGAAAAACCCCGTGATTCCCACGGAAACAGGTTATAAAAAGCCGGAAACGTCGCCCTTGTTCCAAAGGCGGGTTCCGCCTGCACGGAATACGGTCTTTGCGTTGAAAAGTGTCCTGTGCTGGCAATTAATATAAACGCGCCTAAGACGACTGACGGGAAAAAGTGTATTTACTGTATGTGTTATGTTTCCGTTTGCCCGCAAAACGTGAGAAAAGTAAACGAAGCTATGGTTTCCGTTGCTGCCTTGGCGATAAAAAAAGTCTGCTCTGTCCGCAAAGAATGCGAAATATATCTTTAGCGGCAACTTCCGTTTTACGGCTGATACAAAATACCTCCCGGCTGTTACAGCCGGGAGGTGTCTTTTTTACCCTTATGCTTTTATTTCTGTTCCGTGTCTATATGTCGGATATAATTTTTTTTATTTTCTGTATGAAACTCGGTAACTTTTCATACAAGGCGTTATCCTTCACACATACCTGCGCAACTGCTGCAACCTGCTGCAAACTCAAGCGGATCGTAGGGAATCCCGTTTTTATCGTAGTAATCCCGAACCGCTGCCCGTACCGCTTCTTCTGCGAGAACGGAGCAGTGCAGTTTGTGCGCCGGAAGTCCGTCGAGTGCTTCGGCAACAGCTTTGTTTGTAAGCTGCAGGGCCTCGGAAATCGGTTTCCCCTTTATCATTTCCGTTGCCATGGAACTCGACGCTATGGCGCTTCCGCAGCCAAAGGTGTTGAACTTTACATCGGTAATAATATCATTTTCCACTTTAATATAAATTTTCATAATATCGCCGCAAACGACATTGCCGGCTTCGCCGATACCGTCGGCGTCTTCTATTTTCCCCACATTTCTCGGGTGGCGGAAGTGATCCATTACTTTCTCACTATATAACATGGTTTTTCACGCCCCTTCCGATATCGTCCCAAACGGGCGAAATATCGCGCAGTTCTGAAACAGCCTCTTTGACCGACTGTATGATATATTCAGCTTCGTCCAACGTATTATATTCGCTCAAGGAAAGTCTGAGCGATCCGTGCGCAACCTCCTTAGGAACGCCTATGGAAAGAAGAACGTGACTCGGCAAAAGGGAGGAGGATGTGCAGGCTGAACCCGACGAGGCGGCAATCCCCTTGTCATTAAGCAAAAGAAGAAGACTTTCGCCCTCAATTCCTTCAAAACTGACATTGATATTTCCGGCAAGCCGTTTTGTACGATCTCCATTTAAAATCGTGTTCGGGATTTCAAGCAAGCCATCGATTATCCGGTCGCGAATCGCGCTGATGTAAGTGGTGTTCCGATCGATTTTCGCAGCGGCGTCCTTTAATGCCGATGCAAGACCGACAATCCCCATGACGTTTTCTGTTCCGGCACGTCTGCCTTTTTCCTGACCGCCGCCTTCAATCAGGCGTACAAGCGGCACTCCGCGTCTGGCGTAGAGCGCGCCAACCCCTTTTGGACCGTGAAACTTATGTGCGGAGACAGACAGCAAATCAATGTTTTGCTTATTGACGTCAATAGACAAATGTCCGGCCGCCTGCACAGCGTCGGTGTGGAACAGAACACCCTTTTCGCGGCAGATGGTTCCGATTTCAGAGATCGGCTGAACGGTTCCGATTTCATTATTTGCATACATTACAGAAACAAGCGCTGTATCATCACGCAGCGCGGTCTTGACATCACCGGCGCTTATAAGTCCATTCCGATCTGGACTCAGCAGAGTTATCTCAAAGCCCTGCTTTTCCAATTTATCCAATGTGTGAAGAACGGCGTGATGCTCGAATTTTGTGGAAATGATATGTTTTTTCCCTTTTTTCGCACCGAGTTCCGCCGCTGAGATAATGGCCTGATTATCAGACTCGCTTCCGCCGGACGTAAATGTGATTTCCGAAGAATTTTTTGCTCCTATTGCCGCGGCAACATCTTCCCGCGCCCGATTTAACGTTTCCTTAGCGCGCTGTCCCGCGCTATGCAGACTGGAAGGATTCCCATACAGTTCATCAAGGTAAGGAAGCATTGCCTTTTTTGCCGCCGCGCCGAGTTTGGTCGTTGCGGCATTATCCGCATATATATACATTCCGCACCTCACTTAAATATTGTAATTATCCTCTAAATTGTCAATTAACCCATACTCCATAAGGATTTCTTCCAACCGTTCCTGAGTGACCGGTTTGGGTATTACAAATTTGGTATTGTTTTCGATTTTTCTTGCCAATTCACGGTATTCATCTGCCTGATGACATTTGGGCTGAAATTCAATGACCGTCTTTTTACGAATTTCCGCCCGCTGAACAACATTGTCACGCGGCACAAAATGGATCAGCTGTGTACCGAGTTCTTCCGCGAAAGCCCGCACGACTTCAATCTCACGGTCAACATTTCTGCTGTTGCAGATAATGCCTCCCAAACGAACTCCGCCCTGACGCGCATATCTGGCGATTCCCTTTGAAATATTATTGGCGGCGTAAAGTGCCATCATTTCTCCGCTTGCCACGATATAAATTTCCTTTGCCTTGCCTTCTCTGATCGGCATGGCAAACCCGCCGCAGACAACATCTCCCAAAACATCATAGAACACATAGTCCAAATCATCCGTATAAGCGCCTAAATTTTCCAAAAGTCCTATGGCTGTGATAATGCCTCTGCCGGCGCATCCGACGCCCGGTTCCGGTCCGCCCGATTCCACACAGCGCGTTCCCTTAAAGCCTTCCTTGAGAATCTGATCCAGATCGACATCGTCGCCTTCTTCACGGATAGTATCCAAAACGGTTTTTTGCGCCAGTCCGCCTAAAAGAAGCCTTGTGGAATCCGCTTTCGGATCACAGCCGACTACCATTACTTTACTGCCCCGTTCAACCAGCCCGGCCGTCAGATTTTGGGTCGTCGTCGATTTTCCTATGCCTCCTTTCCCGTATATTGCGATTTGCCTGATTTCTTTTGCCATTTTGGTTTCTTCCTTTCATCTTCTTTATTTAAGATCGATGGTGATTAGCCATGTGAAAACGTATCCTTTTGCGAAATGCGTTTTATGTAAATTTGATCTCCGTAATCCGTTCCGCCGGGGACTCCGACAGCGTCCGCACGGCAACGCTGACAGTGGCGGAATACGTCAATATACTTTTCCGCCTTTTGTCTTGCCGCGTCAATTTCTATACAGCTTGGCGCACGACAACAGGATAATTCATTCTGCGGAATCAGAGGAATAATGTTATATATCTTCGCTCCGGCTTTGCTGACCGTTTTTGCGATTTTTTCAATATGGTCGTCATTGATCCCGGGGACAAGAACAGTATTCACTTTTACGGTGATTCCCGCTTCGCTTACCTTTTTTATGCCGTCAAGTTGATTTTTGATAAGTATCTCAGCGGCTTCCACACCTGTGTAATGTTCCCCGTGATAAAGGATTCCGCCGTTTAACTTCGCCTCGATTTCCGGATCGACCGCGTTCACTGTTACCGTAAGAGAATCAATTCCGACGTCAATGACTTTATCCGCTTTTTCGGAAAGCAAAAGCCCGTTTGTACTCATGCACTTGATAAGTGAGGGAAATTCTTTTTTTATTAAACGGAATGTTTCAAGCGCGTAATCGGTAGCCAGAGTATCCCCCGGCCCCGCAATACCCGCGACCGTTATATCGGGACAGAGTTCCAGAGATTTTCGGATAACATCGGCCGCTTCCTCGGGCTTTATGACTTCTCTTGTCACTCCCGGACGCTTTTCATAGTCATTGATCTTTCGGTCGCAGAATTTACATTCAATATTGCAGGTTGGACTGATCGGAAGATGAATCCTTCCGCTGCCGCTTTTTTTCCCGAGAGCAAAACACGGATGCCGGTCAGTAAGTTCTTCATATTTTATTGCCACACTGCTACACCTCAATTTCCTCTATCAGTTTATTTAATACGGAGTGAATGGGGAAGGGGGATTCATACACTTCAAATCCCCGGCTTTCCAAAAAATCCGCCGCGGGAGCTCCTATTTTGCTGATTAGTATGATTTTACAGTCGGATAGCGCTTTTGCGACGTTTTCAAACGCATTGTCCTCGTGCTCCCCTTGATTGCAGCAAGGCGGCAGCCTCCTGGTTTCAATATAATTAAAACCATCGTGCGTTAAATCAAAGATTAAAAATCGATCAGCCTTGCCAAAATGCCTGTTAATCACTTTTCCGTCCGTACTTGCCACAGCTGCTCTTATTGACATATTGCTCCTTTCCCGAAGTCATATGAGTTAAGGCGATTTATTACTTCAGCCTTAACTTTTCCTGACGTTCGATCTGAACAACCACACCGTCCTGTACCACAAGCGTGACAGAACCGTATTTTATTTCTCCGATCATTCTCTTGACTTCCTGTAAAGCTTTTTCCAAGGTATTTTCTTTGTTCTGTTTTTCATCTATACGCATTTCCTTCACTCCTCTTGTACAAACGGACAATCCTGTTACAACAGTTTGTCCGCGATAAATTTACCCAGTACCGCGTCAATGCTTCCGCTCACCTCAAAGACACGCACTCCTTTTGAAATCAGATAGGACGCCGCGCCTTCACCGATTCTTTGCACAAGCAGGGCATCGCAGTCCGACAGCAGGTCGGCGATCCTGTCAAAATCGGTTTTACTGTGTGTTCTTGCGTGCTGACAGGCGGCGACGGCGTCGCGGCTTTCCAAAAACGAATAGCCGTCCCTCGTCAACTCATATATTCTGAAAAACTTCGCTCTGCCGAAGTGCTCGTCAATATCATCACCGTTGCTGCTCGCAAGCGCAATCCGAGCCATAATCCCGCATCTCCTTATTTATATGTGTAAAGCACAGTGTCATAAATATCTTCAATTACGCGCAAACCGCCGGAAAATCCGGCATAGTTTGTCGTAAGCACAATTCTGTACGGGGTAGGGAGCGAAACGGACAGAAAATCATAGCCCTTTTCCCGTGCAAGTTCCTTGTCCCATCCGCTGCCGATAATCAAGCCGCGTCCTTTATGATTCAGACCTCGTATAATATCCTGTGCCGCTCCGGCGTCGGGATTAAAATACACGGGAATATCGCGCTTTTCCGATGTACTCTTCAAATCTGCCGTGATCCGCTCAATATATTTCTTGGGCGTGTTGTCCACAATAAACTGTTCTTTCGGGACTATGCCTGTTTCGTGGAGCAAAAAACGTGTAAGACCCACGACATAACCGGCGTCGTGCAGAATATGAACATGGTTCGGCAAACCGTACCTGAACTCCAAAAGGAACGTTGCGAGATTATCAATTTCCTCATAGAAAGCTTTTTCTTCCCGTTCGATAAATGCCAAAGCCTTTTCTCTGTCAATTTCCGCTCCCTGTGACAAGGAGTAATCCACGACTTCTTTCAGGAACCGGGTAGTTTCGTTTGCCCCAATCGGCAGATAGCGGAAATGGTAATAGGGCTGACCGTATTTTTCCTCCAAATGTTTCACGATCGGCTCACCGTACCACGGTGAAACCAAAATATTAAAATTTGCCCGCGGAATGGTTTGCCATTCTTTTACGCCGTCGGAATACGGACCGAACAGGATATTTACTTTCAGACCCAATTTCTCTAAAAGTCGTTTATACTCCGCTAAATTTCCCTTCCAGAACGGATCCTGATAAGGAATGGAGGCAAAAAGATTGACAAGATTCTTCTCGCTTCTGACAGGATTTTCGTCAATAAACCGGTCAACATACTGGTCAATAATAGCATTTACAACGTTGCTGTGCGAAACGTAATTGTTTGACTTAAAGCCCGCGGTTTCAACGTGTACGATAGGCTTTCCATCTGCCAGAAATTCATCGGTAACGGACGTTACATCGTCGCCGACTATATCGGAGGTACAGCCGGTCAGGACTACCTGCAGATCCGTATCTAACACCTTGTATGTATTTTCAATAATCTGCCTGAGGCGATTTACGCCGCCGAAGACAACTTCGTTTTCACTGAAGTTTGTACACGGAGAAGTGCTTCCGCCGGCGTACCCCGTTGAGCGCTCAAAAAACCCGGCTACCATTGTCCCGCAGCCCGGACCTGAGTGCAGAATAGGCACAGCGCGTGGAATTGCCACGACAGTTTGCATCGCGCCGATTGCGCAGGCGAATCTTTCCTGCTCAATCAAATTTGCCATTATTGTCTGCCCCCTTTCAGAAAAGTGTAAGGATCCTGTTCCAACCACCATTTGGTATAGGGATTTACAGCGTGTTTTTCAAGATTTTTGACAAATTCATCATTTTCAATCGTTTCCAATATCTGTTCGCCGTAGTTCACCAGTCCCTCATATCCCATGCCGAAATGCTCATCACCGATAAGCAGTGACG
>CAYLOD010000019.1:17690-23779 GCA_964385235.1 uncultured Clostridium sp. | reverse complement strand
AGCGGTCCTTTGGGAGATTGGGAAACAAGGAGGCTTGTTTGTGACGCCCTGCTTGAGGTCAACCATCATGGTACGGGTCCGGTTCATATAAATATACCTATTGCGAGTATTGAACGCCCCACCCCGGATCCCAGGGTACTAAAGCTTGACAAGACATATCGTGTCATTGAAAGAATTACTGTTGAAGACAGCATTGATTTATGGAAAGCCAAGGTTGAAAGACTCAAAACAATGAACAGAGTCCTTATTGTGTATTGTCAGAACCATCCGCTTTCTAAAGATGAGCGCCGCTCGGTTGAGGCATTTACCGAGAAATTCAACTGTGTCGTCATAACTGATGCGATTTCAAATTATGATGGAAAATATACATTCCTGTCTACGCCTATTCTTCGCAATTATGACAATGACATGTTTAACGATAAGCTCTGGGCAGACGTTGTTATCACTGTCGGCGGCAGAAGATCGTTGAATGATCCTATTCTTCCCAGACTCAGAGCTCAGAAAAAGTCTTTGGGACATTGGAGAGTTGCGGAGGACGGTCTGGTTGCCGATACTTACCGCAAGCTGTCAAGGATCTTTGAATGTTCGCAGAAATATTTCTTTGATAAATTTGTTGAACTGGCAGGCGATATTCATAATAACGGTGAATACGCTAAGGTTTGGGAAGATGCGCAGAACTCTATCCCATCGGAGCATACAGATGAGTATTCGCAGCTTTATGCTGTTGAAAGGCTTATCGGTTGTCTGCCGGACAACTCATTGCTTCACCTTGCCATTGGCTGTACGATTATGTTTGCGAACAGATTTAAAATCAATCCTACCGTAAATGTTTTCTGCAATATGGGTACAAACGGTATAGACGGTTCAGCTTCAACCTTTATGGGTCATGCGGCTGTCAGCAATGAGCTGTGCTTCCTGATAATAAGTGATCTTAGTTTCTTCTACGATATGAACTCTGTTTGGGATAAGGAATTGCGCGGAAATATCAGAATTATGCTTTGCAACAATTCAGGTACGAATCTGCTCAGACATTTGAAGAGCAAAGCCATTACACACGCTCATAATACGTCGGCAAAGGGCTGGGTGAACTCTGTGGGATTCAACTATATCTCCGCTGAAAACGAGAAGGAATTTTTGGAGAACCTCAAGCTGTTTACATCGGATATTGATCAGCCGATCTTCTTTGAAGTATTTTGTTAATCAAATTGGAGGCAAGTATGAAAGGATACAGCGTACTATTTGTTGAACCGGGTCGTGCTGAGCTGAATGAATTTGACGTAAGAGAGCCCAAAGCCGACGAGGTTATGGTCAAGGTAAAGTATACCTTGATTTCGGCGGGAACAGAAAAGGCTTATCTTTCCGGGGCACCAAACACCGCGCATAAATTTCCTACTGTACCGGGGTACTCAAGCGTGGGTACTGTTGTGAAAGTCGGTAAAAACGTTACTAAATTTTTCGTGGGCGATCGTGTCTTTGTCGAGTATGCGGGTCATGCGTCCTATAACTGGAAAAAGGAATCCGGCGTGGTGAGAATTCCCGATGATGTGTCGTTTATTGACGCTGTTTTTACAAGACTCGCAAGTTTTCCGCTTTTGGCGATTCGCAAGGCACATCTTGAGATAGGTGAGTCGGTAGCGGTTGTCGGTCTTGGAATGCTCGGATTGTTTGGCATTCAGATAGCGAGGGCGTGCGGTGCGCTTCCTATAATTGCTGTTGGCAACCGCGATATAAGGAGAGAAAAGGCGGCTCTCTTTGGTGCTGAATATGTCTTTTCTCCCGATGAACCGGATATTGTAAATAAAATTGTCGATATTACGGAAAAGACAAATGGTATTAGAGGTGCTAACGTCATTCTTGAAACTTCGGGGACAATGGCGGGACTCAAGCTTGCGCTGAGATATGCTTCTAAGTATGCAAGGATTCTCATTAACGGATGTAATCGTGTTTCCGATGATACTATAGATTTTTACAGATATGTTCATCTCAAGGGTGTTTCCATTATCGGTGCTCACGACAAGACACGCTTGTCTTATGATTCCACATCTGAAAACTCCTCCGCGAAGCGTGACTATATTACGCTGCTCGGTCTGATGAGAGACGGACGTATTGACCCCGGCTCTATTCTTTCCGAAATAGTTTCTCCGAAAGAAATCCCAAATGTTTACAACAGACTTTTGAACGACAGAGAGTTTCCGCTCGGCGTTGTATTTGACTGGGATCAGGTTTGACTTTAATTATAAATATTTATTATGTACAAATAAGGACCTTTCGGGGTTCTTATTTCTTTTTTGGAAAACTTAAATTCAGTATAGATTATTTACTTTTTTTGGGTTATAATATAGCGTAAGGACGGTGATATTGTGTCGGTTGGATTGATACTTGAGGGCGGAGGAACCCGAGGCGTATATACCGCGGGTGTTCTCGATGCTTTTATGGACAATGACTTATATTTAAATAATATTTACGGCGTTTCGGCCGGCGCCTGCAATTCGCTGAGCTATATTTCTCGCCAACGGGGAAGGAACTTTAAAATCTTTTACGATTATATAAAGGATCCTCGGTATTTAAGTATGCGTTCTTATTTTAAGACAGGTTCGGTATTCGGTCTTGATTTTATTTTCAACGAGCTTTCAAGGGAGCTTATCCCGTTTGATTACTTTGAATTTTTCAAGAGCCATATGAATCTGTCCGTCGGCACTACAGACTGCGAAACGGGTAAGCCTGTGTATTTTTCCAAGAAAGATCTTGACGAAAATTTTGTCGCCGTCAAGGCTTCGGCTTCGCTTCCGCTTGTTTCACCTATAGTCGATTATAAGGACCATAAGCTTCTGGACGGCGGTATAGGCGACCCTATCGCGATCGAGAAATCAATTAAGGACGGTAACGAGTTTAATATAGTCATACTCACACAGCACAAGGAATATCGCAAGCCGCCGAAGCCCGATATGCCTGAAGCGGTTATCAGGTCAAAATTTAAAGACTACCCTGATTTTATTGAAACTATAATGATACGTCCCGAGGTTTATAACAGGCAAAAGGAACTTTGCTATGAGCTTCAGAAAGAAGGTAAAGCAATCGTTATACAGCCCGCCCGCCCCATGATAGTAGGAAGATATACGAAAAACCGCAGGAAGCTTAACGAAGTATATGAATGGGGTTTAAAGGACGGAAATGATGCTGTCAAAAAAATAAAGCGGTTTATGCTTATTCATTCATAAGGAAAGGACGAGATATATGGCGGCGCATAACGATGCTTTAAAGGAGCTTTTTGCTTCCTATGAGCCGGAGCTTGCCTCGGCGCTTGATGGAAATATTGAAAAATACTGCTATAAGGAAGAAACAGACGAGGATAACGGCCTGCATGACGCTAACTGTATAAACCGGCTAAGGCTCGCGTGTACTATATTGTACAGTAAAGAGTACGAGGAGCATAACCGTATAGGCGGCTTGATACTGAGGCTGTTTAACGAGGAGCTTACCGACCGTGAAACAAGTGATTCTCGTGGTATCGGACGCTGCCTGAAGACACTCGCGTTTCTTATGAACGAATACGAACTTCCGGGCCGCAAGGAGCTTTTTGAGAGGGCTGAAAACGCTAACTTTGACTGTCAGGCAGGCTTTTCACCGTCTGATATTTACATACCCTTAACGCTTGACGACTATAACTTTAATGACGCGGTTGAACTTTTAATTGAACTTCATGAGAACTCAACTGCTTTAAAGCTGCTTAATGATATGCCGGAAAGCGATGATGTCATTGATGAGGCGCAGATGCGTTTCTGCAAAAATTGCTTTCACAGCCTGGGCGATATAGATAACGAGATCAAAGCGGCGAGAAGGCTAATGAATATGACTGTTCTTTCGGGTGATAATTTTGATGTTTGTAACGCCATGATAAATCTGATTGAGCTTTACAACAAGAACAAAGATTATCACGAGGCGGGGAAAATTTTCGATATGCTGATACCGCGTCTGCACTCTATTGATGACTGGCATACTATAGGCTTAGGACGCCGTGCCTGCGAACAGTGTATGGATATTATCTTGAATGATGATGTGCTTGCGGGCGATTTATGGGAATGGTCGGAGCCGTTTCTTAAAAAAAATATTGATAATCTGCACGGTAATCTCTATAAGAAAGCCTCGCTTGCCGCATACAAGATGGGGGAATCCGGGTTTTCGGAGCTGCTTTCAGGCAAATATGATGAACTTATGCTTACAACGCGGAGCATAGTATAAATTCCTGAAAGTACAGGGATCCCTGATTCTGCCGCAGATGTATGACCTCCTTAACACTGTAAGCAAAGACATATGATACAAAAAAATATAAAAATATTCAAGTAAATTATACCTATTGACAGGTAAAGAAAAATAAAGTATCATTATAATATAAATTTTAATTATTAAGTATATAATTTTCAGGAGGCGGCGAACCATGAATTCCGCGAAAACATTAAAATGTCTTGGGATAACTGTTTTTACATTTATAGCGGTATTTGCGTTCTCTCAGTCAACTGAGGTAAGCGCTTATACGCTTGAACACCCTGCGCAGAATGAAATACGGAATAAGTTTGAGGATATGTATTTTAATGTCAATGATGAGATTACATACACTCGGGATTATTCTATTGTTTCCCCGTATGAAAAGGGCGATATTTCGTCATATGACCGTACAAACGCGCTGAACGCGGTGAACTTTTGCAGGTATCTTGCGGGTCTGCCCTCAGATGTCCGGCTTGATTCAACCTTTAATGAATATACGCAGGCTTCCTCGCTGGTAAATGCCGCAAATAATTTTTTGACACATACGCCGGATCGGCCCGACGGTATGAATGATTCTCTGTATAGTTCAGGCTATAAGGGTTCAAGCGAGTCAAACATCGCTTCCGGTTTCACAAATATAGCCGATTCGGTAGTAAACGGTTATATGTTTGATACCGACGCTTCAAATATAAGCATATTAGGTCACAGAAGGTGGATATTAAACCCCGATATGAAGTATACAGGCTTTGGCATGGTTAAACGCTATACCGCTATGTACGCCTTTGACAGAACGAGGTCCGAATCCTTTACGGGCGATTATGTGGCGTGGCCGCCTGAAAATATGCCCAATGAACTGTACAGCAAGGGCTTGTCGTCAGATTACGGTTACGCGTTTTCGGTTACGCTGGGAGATGCTTATGATACTCCGAATATCTCAACCGTGACAGTGGATATTAACTCACAAAAACTCAATAAATCATGGCATCTCGACAGTACATCAAAAAATCCTAAGACAAATTATCTCAATGTCGATAATGGCTGGTACGGAAATCCAAAGTGCATTATATTTAATGTAGGCGCTTTCAAGGAAAGCGATAAAATATCCGTGACTATAAACGGCATAACTAAAGGCGGCGTATCATCACCTATCTCATATACTGTTAATCTGTTCGATTTATTCGACGAAAACAGCGAATACAATAAAGTCGGCTTTGACCGTGATGAGTATGATGTTTATGTAGGCGAAACGATAAAAATCAGCGCCTACAACAATCCTATTGAAACAAAAAATTTCAAATGGTATATGTCGGGCGATTTGAACGCGGCTGACTGTGACCCTGTTTCAACCCGAATGAAAATCACCGGGGTTGCCCCCGGCTCCTTTAATGTATATGTTGAAGATAACGGTGTAAGATACACGACGAAAATCAATGTTAAGTGCAACCATAACTATACGGTAACATCAAAGACCGACCCGACATGTACTAAAGACGGCATTATAAAAGAAACCTGCTCTATATGCGGCGATATTAAAACAACTGTTATACCCAAAATGGGACATAAATTTTCTACTGAATGGACAGTTGATAAGGAAGCAACAGAGGAAGAAGAGGGAAGTAAATCCCATCACTGCACTGTCTGCGGAGAAAAATCAGATATAACTGTTATCCCCAAGCTTCAGGCGCTTACCAATAATTCCGCCATAAACGCCAAAACAATAAATCTCGGAGAGTCTGTCATAATAACGGCGAAAGCTTCGGGTGGTACAGCGCCGTACAAGTACAAATATTACTGCAAGCCTGCGGGCAGCAAGAACTACACCGCGC
>CAYLOD010000019.1:0-17590 GCA_964385235.1 uncultured Clostridium sp. | reverse complement strand
CCGTAAAGATAGCCGACGCTAAAGGTAAGACAGCTGCTAAGTATTTTACGGTTAATGTTAATGCCGCGCCTCTTGAGAATGTGTCGACTGTCAGCGCCGCTAATATCACCCTCGGTTCCAAGGTGACAATTTATGCTAAGGCTTCGGGCGGTACAGCACCGTACAAGTACAAATATTACTGCAAGCCTGCGGGCAGCAAGAACTACACCGCGCTTACAGGCACAGTGACGGCAGCGACCTGCACACATAAGCCCGCGAGAGCCATTTCCTACAGCTATGCCGTAAAGATAGCCGACGCTAAAGGTAAGACAGCTGCTAAGTATTTTACGGTTAAGGTAAGTAAATAAAAACGTTTAACAGGCGGCATTATGTCGCCTGTTTTTAACATAATCAGGCAAAAAGTGCCCGCACGGGAGGCGGGAAGCATATTGCCCGAGTCATAACAAAATTAAATTGGCAAGGACGATTACGAAAGATGCGCTGCTGCTTAAATACTGCGATTCCGAGATTCCGGCAGTCAGACCTATAAAAACAACTCAACGTCGCTTTGGCTGAGGCATTCAAGTATAAGATAGGGTAAAAAAAAAGAGCTGACTGACTTCTCAAAAGTCGGTCAGCTCTTTATACTTCAGGGATAATTCAAATAATGCTGCCATTTTGTTGCCGCAAAAGGCATTAAGGCTTAAAAAATCCGATAATTACGGGCTTTTTGCGGGTGTGGAATCATTCCCACTCAATAGTAGCCGGAGGCTTGCTCGTAATGTCGTAAACAACGCGGTTAACGTGCTGAACCTCATTGATAATTCTGCTCGAGATTTTTGTAAGTACATCATACGGAATATGCGACCAGTCCGCTGTCATAAAATCGCTGGTTGTTACGGCGCGCAGAGCTATGGTGTTATCATATGTCCTGCCGTCACCCATGACGCCGACACTTTTTATGTTTGTGAGAACCGCGAAGTACTGGTTAATTTCGCGGTCAAGACCCGCGTTTTCTATCTCCTCGCGCATTATCGCGTCAGCTTCCTTGAGTATATCGAGTCTTTCATCGGTTATTTCTCCGAGTACGCGTATTGCCAGACCGGGGCCGGGGAATGGCTGCCTCCATACGAGGAAAGAGGGGATACCAAGCTCCAGCCCTGCCTTGCGAACCTCGTCCTTAAAGAGATAGCGCAGCGGCTCGATAATTCCCTCAAAATTAACATTATCAGGCAGTCCGCCGACATTGTGGTGACTTTTGATGACTGCCGCTTCACCGACGCCGCTTTCTACAACGTCGGGATAAATCGTGCCCTGACACAGATAGTCCATCTTGCCGAGTTCATTCGCCTTTTCCTCAAATACGCGAATAAACTCCTCGCCGATGATCTTTCTCTTGCGCTCAGGGTCGGAAACACCCGCGAGCTTTGCGAGGAACCTGTCTTTGCAGTTGACGCGTATGAGGTTTATGTCAAATTGTTCTCTGAATACCTTTTCGACTTGGTCGCCCTCGTCCTTACGCAACAGACCGTGGTCAACAAAAATGCAGGTTAAATTTTTTCCTATGGCTTTATGTACAAGCACAGCTGCAACAGAGGAATCAACTCCGCCTGAAAGGGCGCATAAGACTTTTTTGCCGCCGATAGTTTCTTTAAGCAGCTTTACAGTGTCTGAAACAAATGAACTCATTTTCCAGTCGCCCGCGCAGGCACACGCGTTATAGAGAAAATTCCTTAGGTAGAGCATACCCTCCTTAGTGTGCTGAACTTCGGGGTGAAACTGTATCGCATACAGATTGCGCGTAATATTTCCCATAGCCGCTACAGGGCAGTCGTCAGTTCTCGCGGTAATTTTGAAGCCTTCGGGAACCTTTGAAATATAGTCGGTATGGCTCATCCAACAGATGCTTTCGTCGTTTGCGTCCTGAAAAAGTGCATCGGTATTGTCAAACATGACATTCGTGTTGCCGTATTCGCGGACGAGCGACCGGCTTACTTCTCCGCCGAGGATCTTAGCCATAAGCTGCGCGCCATAGCATATACCGAGAACAGGTATACCCAGGTCAAAGATTTTTTCATCGCATTTCGGCGCGTTCTCCGCGTAAACGCTGTTCGGACCGCCCGAAAAAATTATACCCTTATAACCTGCGCTTTTAATTTCCTCAGCGGAAGTTTTGTATGGCTTAATTTCGCAATATACGTTAAGTTCGCGCACACGCCTCGCTATAAGCTGGCTGTATTGACCGCCAAAGTCGAGTATAAGAACAGCTTCATTTTTAATTTCCATAGCTTTCACCTCAGATGATTTTAAACTATTCGACGGTAACAGACTTGGCAAGGTTCCTCGGCTTATCTATATCGCAACCCTTGAGAGAAGCAACATAATAAGCAAAAAGCTGTAAAGGAATAACCGCGAGAGAAGGCAGCATGAGATTGCACGTTTTCGGAATATAAAATGTAAAATCAGTGCATTTCTCTATTTCGGTATTATCTTCACACGTCAACCCGAGTACGACCGCGCCCCTTGTGCGAACCTCGACAATATTGCTTACCATTTTTTCAAAAAGATTTTCCTGTGTGGCGAGTGCTACAACAAGAGTTCCTTTTTCAATAAGCGATATTGTTCCGTGCTTTAATTCACCCGCGGCATATGCTTCGGAATGAATATACGATATTTCCTTGAGTTTCAGCGAACCCTCAAGCGATAACGCGTAGTCAAGGTTCCTTCCGATAAAGAAAATATCCTTGTTATCAAACTGCTGTGAAGCAAAGTACTGTATGTTTTCCTTATTTTTGAGAATCTGTTCTATCTTGTCGGGAATGAGTCTTAACTCTGAGAGATATTTATTATAATCATTTTTGGGAACTGTTCCGAGAATATCTCCGAAATACATCGCAAGCAGATATACAACGGCAAGCTGTGTGCTGTATGCCTTTGTTGTCGCAACGGCGATTTCAGGACCTGCCCATGTGTATATTGCGTCATCGGATTCGTTGGCGATCGCGCTGCCCACAACGTTGACGATAGAGATAATGTATGATCCTCGTTTTTTTGATTCCCTCAGAGCCGCGAGAGTATCGGCGGTTTCGCCCGACTGGCTTATAACTATAACAAGCGTCTTTTTGTCAATAATCGGGTTGCGATAGCGGAACTCCGACGCGATATCGACCTCTACGGGTATTCTGAGTGTTTGTTCAAAGATATATTTTGCGACAACTCCGACATGATATGCCGAGCCGCAGGCTACAATACATATTTTGTTAAAGTCTTTAAGCTGTTCGGGAGTAAGTTTTATTTCATCGTCAAGAGTTACCCTGTCGCCCTTGATTCTCGGATTTATAGTGTCACGGAACGCCTTAGGCTGCTCCATGATCTCTTTAAACATAAAATGCTCATAGCCGCCCTTTTGAGCGGCGGAAATATCCCAGTTTATGTGCAGGACTTCTTTTTTTATTTCTTCCTTGTCGGTATTGATAACCTTAACGCCGGAGCGCGTAAGAATTGCTATTTCGTCGTTTTCGAGCCTGTAAATATCCCTTGTTTTGGCAAGGATAGCGGGAATATCGCTTGCAATGTAGTTTTCGTTTTTGCCTAAACCTATGATGAGCGGGCTTTCCTTTCTTACGGCGATGATCTGATCGGGGTTGTCTAAGCATATTATTCCGAGAGCGTATGAACCGTTTACTTTGGAAATTACCTTTATAACGGTATCTATTATATTTCCGTCGTAGTAATACTCAAGGAGCTGTGCGACGACCTCGGTGTCGGTTTCGGAGAAAAACTTTACGCCGCGTCGAATAAGATGATCCTTGAGCTTTATATAGTTTTCAATTATTCCGTTGTGGACGACGGCAAACTTTCCCGAACCGCTGAGGTGCGGGTGAGAGTTTATATCCGAGGGCTCGCCATGTGTCGCCCAGCGTGTGTGACCAATTCCGACGGTACCATTGACGTCGGCTCCGCCGTGGATCATCTCGCTGAGGACTTTCAGCTTTCCCTTGCTTTTGAAAACATCAAGCTTTTTGCCGTCATAGACGCATATCCCCGCGGAATCGTAGCCGCGGTATTCGAGCTTTTCAAGCCCGCTGAGAAGATGGGGTGATGCCTGTTCATAGCCTATATATCCAACTATACCACACAAAATAATCCCTCCGTCTTATCGTAGAATGATGTCCTCTCTCCTGGGTCCGTTTGAAATCATCTTAAACGGAACACCGACAGCCTTTTCGGCAAACTCGATGTACCTTCTGCAATTTTCCGGGAGCTTGTCGTACTCTCTGATTCCTCTGATGTCGGACTTCCAACCGGGAAGAACCTCAAGGATTGGCTTTGCTCTCTTTAGCTTGGTTGTCGAGGGGAAGTAGTCGATTCTCTCGCCGTCAAGCTCATAGCCTACGCATACGGGGATCTCGTCAAGATAGCCGAGAGCGTCCACAACGGTAAAGGCTACCTGTGTCGCGCCCTGTACCTTGCAGCCATAGCGTGTAGCGACGAGGTCAAGCCAGCCCACTCTTCTCGGACGGCCCGTTGTCGCGCCGTACTCACCCTTGTCGCCGCCGTGCTTGCGAAGTTCCTCTGCCTCATTTCCGAAAATCTCGCTTACAAACTCGCCCGCGCCGACAGAGCTTGAGTATGCCTTGACGACAGTTATGATCTCCTTTATCTCATATGGAGGGATACCGCCCGCTCCGACAGCTCCGTAGCCCGCGATAGTGTTTGAGGATGTGACCATAGGATATATGCCGAAGTCGGTATCCTTGAGTGTGCCGAGCTGACCCTCAAGAAGAATATTCTTTCCGGCTCTCACTGCGTCATTAACAATATCAAACGTGGGGGCGACATACGGCTTTAGCATTTCCCCGTACTCCATGAGCTTGCCGAATATTTCGCCGGGGTCAAGTTCTTCCTTGTGGTAGAGATTTCTGACAGTTGAATTTTTGACCTCAAGGATCCTGTTTATTTTGTCCCGCAGAGCTTCAGGGTCGTCATAAAGCTCGTTTACCTGAAAGCCGATTTTAGAAAACTTGTCGGAATAGAACGGCGCTATTCCTGATTTTGTAGAGCCAAAGCTTCTGCCGCCGAGCCTTTCCTCCTCATAGCAGTCAAAAAGGATATGATACGGCATGACGATTTGCGCCCTGTCAGATACCAGTATATGCACGTTTTTAACTCCGCGTTCATGAAGATCGTTAAGTTCCCTGATGAAATTTTCGACATTAAGAGCAACACCGTTGCCGATGATGTTTGTGATATTATCGTAGAAAACGCCGCTCGGAAGCTGATGCAGAGCAAAGCGTCCGTAGTTGTTGATGATAGTGTGGCCTGCGTTGCTTCCGCCTTGGAAGCGTATAACCATATCGGATTGAGCCGCGAGAACATCGGTAATTTTCCCCTTGCCCTCGTCACCCCAGTTTGCGCCGACAATAGCCTTTACCATAGTTTGATTCCAACCTTTCGAGTATAATTTGTAAAACGGAAAGAAAGCATTAAGTCCGTTTTGTGCCTGTGAAATCCTCACCGCGCGCCTTATAGGCGGTGGACTTTTTGACGGGTTAAGTTAAGTTTATATAAATGAATATTTTCAGTCTTTAGCTAAGTAAGAGGCGTGCCCCGTAAAACAGTTTTAGAGATACGCGCTTAAAGCGCATACCTCTTTAAAAAAAGATATTTAAACGTTTATTTCGACTTCTTCGATTTCCACATTTTCATATAGCTTGAGTACGGGATATACACAATCATTGAGGAAATCCTCGGTCTGCTGCGGCGCGCGGCCTACATATCGCGAGGGCTTGAGAATTTCTTCAAGCTCCTCAAGCGTTACTCCGAATATCGGATCGCCGGCTATCCTCTTGAGCAGGTCGTTTTCGCCGCCCTCTTCCTTAATGACCCTTGAAGCTGCCATTGAATGTCTGCGTATGCTCTCGTGGAGCTGCTGTCTGTCGCCGCCTCGCTTTACAGCGTCCATAATTATGTTTTCGGTCGCCATAAACGGAAGCTCACGGCATATATGCTGATTTATAACTTTCTCGTAAACGACAAGACCGTCGCTGACGTTTTGATAAAGATTCAGTATTGCGTCAACGGCAAGGAATGCCTCGGGAATGCTCAATCTCTTGTTTGCGGAATCGTCAAGAGTTCTTTCAAACCATTGTGTCGCCGCGGTAATATACGGGTTCAGTACATCGGCCATAACATAACGTGACAGAGAGGCAATGCGCTCCGAACGCATCGGGTTGCGCTTGTACGCCATCGCCGATGAACCGATCTGATTTTTCTCAAAGGGTTCTTCAATTTCCTTCAGGTGCTGAAGAAGCCTGATGTCGTTTGAAAACTTCGACGCGCTTTGAGCGATGCCCGCGAGGACGTTAAGGATCTGGCTGTCGAGCTTTCTTGAATATGTCTGCCCCGAAACAGCGAAACAGGAGCTGTAGCCGAGCTTTGCGGCGATCTTTCTGTCAAGTTCGCGGACCTTTTCGTGGTCGCCCTCAAAAAGCTCAAGGAAGCTCGCCTGAGTACCTGTCGTACCCTTAGAGCCTAAAAGCTTGGACTTTGAAAGCTGATACCTCAGATCTTCAAGATCCATCAAAAGATCCTGTATCCAAAGTGTCGCGCGTTTGCCTACCGTAGTCGGCTGAGCGGGCTGAAAATGTGTAAAAGCGAGCGTAGGCAGATCCTTGTACTTGTCCGCGAATTTTGAGAGTGAGCGAATAACGCCCACAAGTTTTTTCTCGATTATTTTCAGTGCCTCGGTCATTATTATTATATCGGTATTATCCCCGACATAGCACGAAGTCGCGCCGAGGTGGATTATTCCCTTGGCTTTGGGGCACTGCACGCCATACGCGTAAACATGCGACATAACGTCATGGCGCACCTCTTTTTCCCTCGCCTGTGCAACTTCGTAGTTGATGTCGTCACTGTGAGCCTTAAGCTCGTCTATCTGTTCCTGAGTTATCGGGAGTCCCAGCTCCATTTCAGCCTCGGCGAGCGCTATCCATAGCTTTCTCCATGTTCTGAACTTCATATCGGGGGAGAAAAGATATTTCATTTCCTTGTCGGCATATCTCGACGAAAGAGGCGATTCGTATGTATCGTTGGACATATTTTCAATTCCTTTCAGCAGGGTACGCCTGCGCGGCAATTTGCGGGAATGTTTATTATCGCGTCATTCCGCCGCCGGCGAACGGCAGAAAAATTATTTTTTCGCGGGCAGTCTTTTGTCAAAGTCTACTCCTCCGCGCTCCTTGCCCTCAAGCAGTTTTTCGGGTATTTTAGTGGGATAATTCCCCGTAAAGCATGCGGTGCAAATCCCGTGGGCCTTGTTAAGAAGCATTTGCGGCAGCTTGTCCGCGGGAAGATAGCCCAGCGAATCCGCTCCGCATATTTTGCATATCTCGTCGGGTGTATGTTTGCAAGCGATAAGCTCTCCGCGCGACGGAATATCCGTTCCGTAATAGCACGGCCACATAAACGGCGGTGAGCTTATTCGAAGGTGAACTTCCTTTGCGCCCGCCTTGCGCAGCATTGTGACGATTCTGTCACAGGTAGTTCCGCGCACTATGGAATCGTCTATCATGATAACACGTTTGCCGGATACGCTTGTCAGCAGAGGATTGAGCTTCAGGCGGACGCTTTGCGCACGTTCCCGCTGTGTAGGTTTTATAAAGGTTCGTCCGATATAGTTGTTTTTGACAATGCCCTTTTCATAGGGTATACCGGATTCCTCGCTGTATCCGATTGCGGCGTCAATCCCCGATTCCGGAACGCCGATAACCAGATCCGCGTCAACAGGATATTCGCGGGCAAGTATTTTTCCCGCCTCCTTGCGCGATTCATAAACTCCGATTCCGTCAATAATTGAGTCGGTTCTCGCAAAATAAATATATTCAAAAACGCAAAGTGATTTTTTACTTTCCTTCGGACAGTTGTCACGAATGGAGGTTACGCCATTGTCATCAACAATGACGATCTCGCCCGGTTCTATGTCACGCACAAACTCCGCGCCCGCTGCGTCAAGCGCGCATGATTCCGAGGCGAATACATATGAACCCTCAAGTTTTCCCATACATAGCGGACGGAAACCGTTCGGGTCGCGAGCGGCTATAAGCTTTCTCGGACTCATTACGAGAAGTGAATAGGAGCCGCTGAGCTGTTTCATAGCGGCGCTGACAGCCGCCTCAACGGAGTGCGCGTGAATACGCTCTCTCGCGATAAGATAGGCTATGACTTCTGAGTCGACATTTGTCTGAAAAATCGCACCCCGGTGTTCAAGCTCCCTGCGGATCTCAACAGCGTTTGTAAGGTTCCCGTTATGTGCTATCGCAAGAGTACCCTTGACATACCTCATGACGAGCGGCTGAGAGTTCTCCGGAATGCTTCCGCCCGCCGTTGAGTATCTCACATGGGCGACAGACATCTGCCCCTTGAGCGAGTTGAGAATATCATTCGAGAATACTTCGCTGACAAGCCCCATATCCTTGTAATAGGAGATAGTTCCCATATCGTTCACCGCGATGCCGCAGCTTTCCTGACCCCTGTGCTGGAGGGCGAGAAGTCCGTTATAAGAGGCATAGGCCGGGTTCAATGTGCCGTCGCTGTAAACTCCGAATACGCCGCATTCCTCGTGCGGCTCCTCGGAAAAGCAGTTTGTAAATGTGCCGCTGTCCAAAAGGTTTCACCATCCTGACAAAACATTTTAAAATACGCGTTATGTTATTTTCCGACTATAAAACGATCCTTTTCAATTCTTTTGCCATATGTAATTCTCAAAATTAACGTCTTAAAAACAATATACTGAAAGCAGTGGTTATAGCTCAGGCGGAAACAGCGTTGAATAGTGGGCAGAATTTTATTGAAAGCAGCTTGGCTTACTGCAAGCCTATTCTGCGCATCATCTCGGCATAAGCCTCCTCAACGCCGCCCATATCTCTGCGGAAACGGTCCTTGTCGAGTTTTTCGTGTGTTTTAATGTCCCAGAAGCGGCAGGTATCGGGTGAAATCTCATCAGCAAGGATTATCTTATCGTGGAATTTACCGAACTCGAGCTTAAAGTCTATAAGCTCAACACCTACGCTTGCGAAAAACTCAACCATGTATTCGTTGACCTTATATGCCATTTCGCTGATAGTGTCGATTTCCTCCTGAGTTGCGATACCTACAGCGAGTATCTGCGAATTATTGACCATAGGATCTCCGAGCTCGTCGTTTTTATATGAAAATTCGAGAATCGGGCATTTAAGCTCCGTACCCTCCTCAAGACCGAGCTTTTTGGCAAGGCTGCCCGCCGCCTTATTGCGGATAATAACCTCAAGCGGAACGATGGATACTTTTTTGACAATGGTTTCACGGTCGCTTACTTCTTCGACATAATGCGTTTCAATACCTTTATCGGCAAGAAGTCTGAACATAAAGTTCGACATTTTGTTGTTGACAACGCCTTTGCCTCTTATAGTGCCCTTTTTAAGACCGTTGAACGCCGTAGCGTCGTCTTTGTATTCTACCATACAGTAGTCAGGGTCGCTCATCGCGTAAACCTTTTTTGCTTTGCCCTCGTAAAGAAGCTCTTTTTTTTCCATAATCAAGTCCTCCACAAAATAAAGTCAAAATATAATCCTGCAACCATTATTATACTTCATTTCGACGATTAAGGCAAGTACTGTTAATGAAATAACTTTTTTGCTGTTTTGCACAGTTTTGCCGTTTCTGTTTTGTATATGTTTTTTTATCAGCAATAATTTTTATAATTTTTCAGGCGAAGCGTTAGATAATATGCGATAAAATACATCAATTTGTTTAATATAATTGTGTACAATATTAACAAAAACAATTTTTTAACAAAAATTTCATTGAATTACAAAAGTTACTGTGATAAAATAGCTAATGGCATCAAAGGAGATGTTTGACGGTATTCCCGCATCCTTGTTTTGGTGCGGAATTTTTTATTGTCTTTTCTCCGGTATTTTAAAATTTATCTTTAAGGAAGTGGCTTAAATGTCATATGTAAGCGAACAGCTTGAAAAAATTATTGCGAAAAATCCCGCTCAGCCTGAATTTGTACAGGCTGTCACAGAGGTTTTGGAGTCACTCGAGCCTGTATTTGAGCAGAATCCCAAATATCAGGAAAACGGTATTCTCGAGAGAATTACAGAGCCCGAAAGACAGCTTATGTTCAGAGTCGCCTGGGTCGATGACAACGGCAAGGTGCAGGTGAACCGCGGCTTCCGCGTACAATTCAACAGTGCTATCGGACCGTACAAAGGCGGTCTCAGGTTCCATCCGTCCGTAAATCTCGGCATCATTAAGTTCCTCGGTTTTGAGCAGATTTTCAAAAATTCGCTCACAGGGCTTCCGATAGGCGGCGGCAAGGGCGGCAGCGACTTTGACCCGAAGGGCAAGAGCGACCGCGAAATCATGGCTTTCTGCCAAAGCTTTATGACAGAGCTTTACAGGCATATCGGTCCCGATACAGACGTTCCCGCCGGCGACATAGGCGTCGGAGGACGTGAGATAGGCTACCTCTTCGGTCAGTACAAGAGAATCCGCAACGCGTATGAGGGCGTTCTCACAGGCAAGGGACTTACGTTCGGCGGCTCTCTCGTCAGAACAGAAGCAACAGGCTACGGTCTGCTTTACCTGACAAAGGAAATGCTCAAGCAAAACGGCATTGATATAAGCGGCAAGACTGTCTGCGTATCGGGCGCGGGCAACGTCGCAATCTACGCGACAGAAAAGGCGCAGCAGATGGGCGCGAACGTCGTCACGCTTTCTGATTCTACAGGCTGGGTATACGACAGCGAGGGCATCGACCTCGCCGCTGTCAAAGAAATCAAGGAAGTCAAGCGCGCAAGACTTTCCGAATACACGAAATACCGTCCGAACGCTGAATATCATGAGGGCAAGTTCCTTTGGACTATTCGCTGTGACGTCGCGCTTCCCTGCGCAACTCAGAATGAGCTTGACGTTGAAGCTGCTGAAAATCTCGTTAAAAACGGTGTAAAGGCTGTCGCTGAGGGCGCAAATATGCCGGCGACTCTTGAGGCTACAAAGCTGTTCCAGCAGAACGGCGTGCTCTTTGCTCCGGGTAAGGCCGCCAACGCGGGCGGAGTTGCCACATCAGCGCTCGAAATGTCACAGAACAGCCAAAGACTTTCATGGACATTCGATGAGGTTGACGCAAAGCTCGAGGAAATCATGATAAACATCTTTACAAATATCGCGTCAGCGGCCGAAAAGTACGGTCATAAGGGCAACTATGTAATGGGCGCCAACATCGCCGGATTTGAGAAAGTTGCGGATGCAATGATCGCGCAGGGCGTCAACTGAAATTATATACGCGGGCATGACGGCTCACTGATGTGAGTTTCCGGTGATTTTCAATAAATATACAATAAAAGCTCCGCCGCTTTTCTCATTATGAGAGCCGTGGCGGAGCTTTTGTATATATGTCCGCGCAAATTACGGGAGCAGCCATGTTTTCTCCGTCTGAGGGGCGGGGCATATTGCCTGAGCCGCAAAATTGCTTTTTGCAAGCTTGACTGTTGTTGATTTATAATCTATAATAAAAAACAAATCCTGATAAATATGTGCAGGCTATAAATTTGAATGGCACGGAGTGAATATGAAGGATTTAACCGATATTGCTTATATAAAATCAATATTGAAGCGTCACGGCTTCACGTTTTCAAAGGCTCTTGGTCAGAATTTTCTTGTCAACCCGACTGTCTGCCCGAAAATGGCCGCGAGCTGCGGAGCGTCAGACACCTGCGGGGTGATTGAAATAGGTCCGGGCGCTGGCGTTCTAACAAGGGAGCTTTCAAAAGTCGCGCGCAAGGTCGTTGCGATAGAGCTTGATAAACGGCTGCTGCCCGTGCTTGACGAAACCCTTGCGGAATGTAATAATGTTAAAATAATAAACGAAGACGCGTTAAAGATAGATCTTCATAAGCTAATCGATGATGAATTCGGCGGCGGCGATGCCGTTATATGCGCCAATCTCCCGTATTATATCACATCACCCGTTATTATGCGTATTCTTGAGGAACGCCTTCCTGTCGGATCTCTGACCGTAATGGTTCAAAGGGAGGCGGCACAGCGTATATGCGCTGAGCCCGGTACGAGAGCCGCAGGCGCGGTCAGTATAGCTGTGAGCTATTATTCCGTACCCGAAATGCTCTTTAAGGTAAGCGCGGGCAGCTTTGTTCCGCCGCCGAAAGTCGATTCCGAGGTTATAAGGCTTAATATACGGAAAGAACCCATAGCGGCGCCAAAAGACGAAAGGCTTTTTTTCAGAACAGTAAAATCAGCTTTCGCACAGCGCAGAAAGACGCTGACAAACTCACTTTCGTCGGGATTGTCAAAAACGAAAAGCGAAGTCGCGTCCGCTCTTGACGCCTGCGGGATTAAGGCGTCCGCACGGGCGGAAGAATTGTCAATAGATGATTTTGTGAGACTTGCGGATTATTTTAAGGGCTGAAGTATAATATTATTGTATTCAGTCAACAATGATTAAATATGGCGTCGGGTATATGTGAGAAAATACGGGGCTGCCGGCGCGTTTATCCGTTATATACTGCCCGCTGCTCAATATGAGGTCTGCCCGTCATTATTTCTATGAGAAGTGATACTTTTTTGATTAAGAACCGTTATGACATATTTTAAGGCTGATTTTATTGTATCATTTAACGTATACGGTATTTTTATATATTTACTTGCAAAAACTGTTAAATAATAGTATAATATAATCGATTTAATATATTACGGGAGGGGAATATGGACTACACAGGAAAAAAATGCCCTATTTGCTATCGAAGATTTACCGCGGACGATGATATAGTGGTCTGCCCTAAGTGCGGAGCGCCGTATCACAGAAGCTGCTTTGAGAAAGAGGGAAAATGTATTTTCTATGACCTTCACCGGGCAGGTGAATCATGGAATGATGATGAACATACAGACAATGAAACCAAAAAGCTTAAGAAGTGCAAGTTCTGCGGCCATATGAATGATGAGAACGCCGTTGCCTGTGAACAGTGCGGAAGAGGGTTTACAGAATATCCCTACCCGGATATGAATATGTACGGTCAGGGCGAGGAACCGAATCAGGAGTTCGGCGAATTTCCATTTAAGGTGGATCTTATGGCAGGCGTAAAGCCCGATGAGGACTTTGGCGGAGTTAACGGTGTGGAAATATCCAAGTATGTTAAAAATAATACAATATACTATATGGATATATTTAAGAAAATTAAGGACAGAAATAAAAGCAGATTTAATTTTTCTGCCTTCTTTTTTGGCGGCGGATGGGTGCTGTATCGTAAGCAGTATTCCTATGGGATTATACTTGTTTTGATTACCGCAGTCCTCCTTCTTGCCAATTCTTTTATTCTCAATTCCAACTCATACAATACGCTTATACTTGATGTTAAAAATAATTTAACATCACTATATCCGGACGGATATACGAGAAATATGGTTATCAGTGAGCTTTTAAAGCAGCCGGGTGATAAGCTTTTTATATTTTTTTTACCGTATTTATTGTCGTTTTTTGATTTCGTTATAAGGCTTATTATCGGCTTCAGAGCGAACCGAATGTATTATAAATATACTTTAAATCAAATACGATATATAAAAGCAAAGCAAAGCGCAGAGGAATCCGAAACAGTCGAGCCTGAAAAAGCCAAGAGAAAGCTTTATGACGCGCTTTTGGAAAGAGGCGGTACAAATAACGCGATAGCGATCTGTCTGATTGTCTGTTATCTGCTCATAGTATATGTTCCGCAGTTTATTGTTATGAGTTAGAGTACACATTTCTAAGATGAAATAAAATTAAAGGAAGTGTCGAGTTGAAAATCACAAAAGCAGTTATACCTGCTGCGGGACTTGGAACGAGAGTTTTGCCGGCGACGAAAAGTATGCCGAAAGAAATGTATCCTATCGTTGATAAACCCGCTATTCAATATATTGTCGAGGAAGCGGTCGCCTCGGGAATAACCGATATACTTATCATTACAAACAGAGGCAAGAATATAATTGAGGATTATTTTGACCGTTCTCCCGAGCTCGAGGATCGTCTGCTTGCCGATGATAAAAAAGATTTTTATGACCAGATAGTCGGCGTATCAAAGCTTGCGAATATTTTCTTCCTCAGGCAAAAAGAAACAAGAGGACTCGGACACGCGGTAAACTGCGCCCGTTCGTTTATCTCAAACGAACCTTTTGCTGTTTTGTACGGCGACGATGTTATTATAGGAGATGATCCCGCCTGCGGTCAGCTTATAAGAGCTTACGAAAAATACGATAAGGCTGTCGTCGGGATTAAGGAGGTCCCCAAGGAAAGCATATCAAAGTACAGCTCCCTCAAGGTTGAGCATCTCGAGGGTATTTACTACAGCTGTACCGACATGGTTGAAAAGCCCAAGACTGAGCAGGAGGTTCTGTCTTACTATTCCATACTCGGCAGATGTGTACTCACGCCGGATATTTTTGATCTGCTTGACAGGACTGTTCCGGGCGCCGGCGGGGAAATTCAGCTCACAGACGCTATGAGGATCCTTGCGCGGACCGTCGGCATGATAGGCGTAGACTTCACGGGCAAGAGGTATGATATAGGAAATAAGCTCGGTATCTTGGAGGCGTCTGTTGAGATAGCGCTTAAGCATCCTGAGCTTAAGGACGATTTCAGGGAATATCTTAAGAAGCTTTCAGCCGGGCTTTAAGCCTCGGCAGCGTTAAAATAACATTATATATTGTGCTTAAAGTCGCCGATAATTCCATTGAACAGGTGTCGGGAATACTTCGGTGATTTTTTGAGCGCAGCTTCAACAAACTGCCCAAATTTGCATAGCAGTGGTTATATAATCACAATCGGGAGTGGATTTGATGGAAATAGAAAGTGCCTTTGAGTATGTTGCGGAAAAGGTTGATAAAGCTCTTTTAAACGATGGATACAAACGTCAGAGCGTTAATTCTCAAAGTGATGATGAGCTGATGGCTCTTTTCACAGGTGAGGACGCCGCCTATAATATTATATATTATAAAGATAAAATGCGCATGGTGCTTCGTCACTGCGCGATGGACGGCGGTGAACCCGACAATAAGTGGAAGTCGGTTGCGACGTGGCTGTTTGATCCCGCTGTTGATACTGAAAAAGAAGCCGACAGCATAGCGCAGGATTTTGTCGAAACAATTCAGGGACCACAGCAGCAGGCTATCATTCAGACGCAGAAGAAAAAGAAAAAGGACAATAACGGAAATGTTGATTCCCTGTTTTTTGCGAACAGAATGGTTAATTTCTTCCCGTCGCTAAAGGATGATATTTCATACGAGAAGCTTCATTATGTGCCGTTCAGAGGCGTTACTTTCGCGAGGGAGAAGATACTTCCGCTTTTTACGGAATTTGTGGAAAACGAGGGCGCGAATACCATCGGGAAGTTATCGCAATCGCTAAACGATATTTATGATATGGGAGACCTTGATGTAAAGGGAATAATCTCATATGTTTTGCTTAACTCGGTAGAGGATAAAGGAAAAAGAGAACAGCTTTTGGTTAATTTCAGTGAGCCGAATAAAAAGATTATCGCGGCGGCGTATTCTCTAAGAGGGAAGAAAATAAAGCCCGAAAAGCAAAAGAAAAAGAGATCGGGTATGTTTGCCAAAGCGCTGGAGGCACAGCAGGAGCAGCAAGGCAGATAAACAGACATATATAGAACCCGCAAACATATGATGCGGTTGTTTTATTCGGTATCATAAAAGTGTGCTGCATATGACTTAAGCAATATGACCCCGACGTGTTCCGCCCTGCATCTCAGGCGGTAGCCAAGCCTTGACGAGGGCAAGCCTATTATTAAAAATAAGCGGTATTTTAAAGCCCCTCGTTTTTGGCGGTGGTTTATACATCTCGCATACCAAGGTCAGTAATTTGTATTCGGCATTTAATAAAATAATCAATCTTTATGAAAAAACAGTTAAATTTTAGATGATTTGTATTATTGCACAAAAAATAACTAAAATTTAATGCAGAATATACCTTTATTTTATTCAAATTGTGTAGTATAATATTAACATCATTATATAGAATGAACCCTATAATAAAAACCGAAAGGGGACTTTGTTCATGGCACTTGAAAAAGTATTGGCTGAACGCAAGGACAAGATTATATACAAGGACGGAGATGCTGTCATTAAGCTGTTTGGCAGTTCATATCCCAAGTCTGATATTCTTAATGAAGCTTTGAACCATGCAAGAGTTGAAGAAACAGGTCTTCCGATTCCCTCTATAAGGGCAGTTTCTGTTATTGACGGCAAGTGGGCTATTACCATTGATTATGTTGAGGGCAGAACTCTCGAGGAAATCATGCGGGGAGACCCCGGCAATTTGGAAAAATATATTGAACAGATGGTT
Organism: uncultured Clostridium sp.; assembly: GCA_964385235.1. Lineage (GTDB taxonomy): Bacteria > Bacillota > Clostridia > Oscillospirales > Acutalibacteraceae > Pseudoruminococcus. The sequence goes on along the minus strand of CAYLOD010000019.1, from coordinate 1,218 downwards.
GACCTTCAGCTTACGGTTCATTCCAAGCGCGCCCCGCTTCTGAATAATATTAAGGATAAAATGAAGAGAAAGATTTCTTCCCTTGAGGGAGAAATAAACGATATGACGCGTTATGAGCTTAATACAAGACTTGAGTCCATGTCAAGGCACAATAAGGTCTGCCACGGCGACTTTAACCCTGCAAATATAATTGTTTCCTCCGACGGCTCATACCATATTATAGACTGGTCGCACGCTACACAGGGCAACGCTTCCGCCGACGCGGCGAGGACATATCTTTTGTTCGCGCTAAAGGATAAAGATAAGGCTAACCTTTACCTTGATATTTTCTGCCGTAAGTCAAATATCGTAAAGCAATATGTACAGCGTTGGCTCCCGATAGTCGCGGCTTCACAGCTTGTCAAGAAAAAGCCTGAGGAAGAGGAGTTCCTTAAGTCTTGGATTGACGTTATCGACTATCAGTAATTATTTTATCAGTAATTATCAGTATAATTTAGAGTATAGCTTTCATTTTTCTTTCTTTCTTTTTACTCAAAAGCACCGGTCATTGATGACCGGTGCTTTTGCTTTTGTATAACTGAATATTATGAAAAATCTCATTCTAATATTGACTTTTAACAAAATTAAATGCTATACTTTTAATACTGAATTTAACATGAAAGGAAAAATATACTATGGCATATTCAGCGGAAATTAAGGCTGCTATCGAACAATATCTCAAGAACGATAATTGGCATTATACATTTGACGAGGAGAGAGAAGTAATAAAATGCGGTATAAACATAAATGGCCGTCTTAAAGAGTGCCACATTATAGCTGAGATTGATGAAACAAGATATCTTACTCTTGCGCTAATCAATCTTAACTGTGATGAAGAACACAGGGATGAGCTTGCCAAGTTTATCACATTGGTCAATTACGGTCTTTTGTTCGGCAACTTTGAGATGGACTACAAAGACGGAGAGATTCGTTATAAGATCGCGACAAATTGTAATGACTGCATTCCGTCACAGGCGGTAATAGAGGACAGCATGATGATTCCCGCCGTTATGTTTGAAAAATACGGCGATGCGATAGTTGATGTTATGTTCGGTGTTAAAACAGCCGAACAGGCTTACGAAGATGCAGAAAGCAAATAATATTTTAAAAAATTGAGAGCCGGCCTTTTCCACTGGGATATGGCCGGCTTTTTAATTGTTAATTCGTGAAAAAATTAAG
>CAYLOD010000018.1:11522-24258 GCA_964385235.1 uncultured Clostridium sp. | reverse complement strand
CGAGATAAGCGGTCGCCTGGTACACGATCTCCTTGACCTCCACCGGCGTCACGCCGAAATTCAGCGCGGCGGGGAGCATGGCGCGGAACTCGTCAATGCCCTGACAGCCCAGCAGCGCGGCAAGAATCGCCATGAAGCGTGTCTTGCCGTCCAGATCATCGTGATTTACTACCTCATCAAATGCGAAGTTGTCAAACCGCTCGATAAATTCCGGGTCGGTGCGCAGAAAGTCGGACTTGTATCCGGGGAACATCTTTTCATGGTATTCTTGCGCGGAATTTGTAATACCCATCTCGTCTTTCCTCCTTATCTTCCTGTCATTTTTTCCATATCGGGAGCGTAACGCCCACCGTAAACGGGAATTTCATCGGATAGCTTTGTCAGCCTCTCCATATCATCGTCGGTGAAGTCCACATACGCCGCACTCATATTTTCCTGTAAACGGCTGATGTTCTTTGTCCCGGGAATAGGTACGATCCAAGGTTTGCGATGAAGCAGCCATGCCAGAGCTACCTGTGCGGGGGAAAGCATTTTTTCTTCCGCAAACGTCTTAACCGCATCTGCAAGCGCCTGATTCTTTTCAAGGTTTTTCGGATCGTTAAATCGGGGAATGGTATGACGGATGTCGTTATCCGCAAAAGTGGTATTGCCCGCAACTTTACCGGTCAGGAACCCTTTTCCGAGCGGGCTGAACGGCACAAGACCGATCCCCAGTTCCTCCAAAAGCGGGATAATCTCGCTTTCAAGGTTTCGGTACCACAGGGAATATTCGCTTTGCAGCGCCGTTACCGGGAATACCGCATGAGCGCGGCGAATGGTGTCTGCGCCCGCTTCGGAAAGTCCCCAATGAAGGATTTTTCCCTCTCTGTACAATTCCCGCATAGTTTCGGCAACTTCTTCAATCGGAACATTCGGGTCTGCCCGATGCTGGTAGTACAAGTCGATATGATCGGTGCGGAGCCGTTTCAGAGAACCTTCCACAGCCCTGCGTATGGTCTGCGGACGGCTGTCAAGTCCCCAAGATTTTCCGTCGTGAATATCCCAACCGAATTTCGTGGCAATCTTCACCTGATTTCGTACCGGCTCAAGCGCCTCGCCGACAAGTTCCTCGTTTCGGTAAATCCCGTACACCTCTGAAGTATCGAAGAAAGTCTGTCCCATCTCCGCTGCCCGGCGCAGAAAGGCGATGCTTTCTGCCTTTTCGGGAAATGGCGGATAGCTCTGGGAAAGCCCCATGCAGCCAAGCCCTATGGCGGAAACTTCAAGTCCGTTTCCCAAAATTCTTTTTTTCATGGCCCACTCCTTTTTCATTAGTTCAAAGCCAAAACCGAAGTGATCTTTCGGTTTTCGCCGTTTTTTATTTTGCGGCCAAGTTGTAAGCGCCATTTGTGCCGCCCGCCGCCGCACCCGCAACGCTCTGCCCTTTAGTCTCCGCCGTATCCGCCTTGACTGCGCAATAAAAATGCCTGCGGTCGGAGGAGCGGCGGTTCAGCGTTCCCATCAGCAAATTATATTTTCCTGCTTCCTTATATTCAGTATACCAAAGAAATCCTCTATGAACAATTCGGATTTCGGGGATTATTTATAAGTTTTTCTTATGTGAAAAAGAGGGTCTGCCGGCAGCAGACCCCGCTATCACGTTTTGTTTTTATCAAACTGTTTCTTAAGTATCTCAGCAAATTTTTCAATATAGTACCCGCCGCCCGCCGCTTTCCGAAACGCACAGTAATTGCGGTGAATGGGCTTTCCATTCCGGCAGAGAGGAAGGCGGGTAATTGTTTCGGCGAACTGTGAGGGAGATTCGCCGCCCTCAATGGGGAGAAACCCTTTGTCGCCCGCCACCATGAGCCGGGCCTCATAAAGATTTTCCGCAAATAGAAAATCCCCATGAAACCCATAGATTTCCCGGTAATAGGTCTGTTCTGTTTCCTGTTGTCCCCTCGATGACACCAGAATACAAGGCATATGTACGAGGTCGTCCGCATTGACGGATTTCAGCACAGCTATCGGATTTCTTGCGGAAATTTCAATATAACAGCCGATTTCGGAGAGAATCAGATTGACATATTCGTCCGAAAATGCCCGCCGCTGATCGTTGAGTACCAAATCAACACTGTCTGTACGCAGCCATTCATATAAATCTTCATGGTTGCCGCCTCTCATATCAACGGAAATATCCGGGTATTTTGCCGTAAATTCCGCCACGGCTTTTTGAAACTCCGCGCCGCCGTAACCCTTGAGGTATCCGATACGCAGGGAAAAATCATTTCCGTTCGCGATCCGCACCGTTTCCCGGCACAGCCGATCGAAATCCGCCGTAAGGATCAGACTCTGTTTATAGAAATGTTCTCCGGCGGGCGTCAGAGAAAATCGGCGGTTCTCCCGTTTCAGAAGCGTGACGCCAAGTTCCCGCTCCAACGCCCGTATCTGCTGGGAAATTGCGGACTGTGATATGTAACATTCCTCCGCCGCCTTGCTGAAACTGCCGAGGCGCACGACGGCTTGAAAGTATTTGATTTGTTTCAATTCAAGGTACTGCATAATCTTTACTCCATATTCTTAAATAATCAGGTCCTGTGATTAACCCTGTTGACGGAGAAAATAATATCACAAACGCAAAGTAAAATAAGTAAAGTCCGCCGCTTCCGCAGACACAGAGCGTGTTGTGTATTTTGTCCTCGGCAAATAAGGAAATGACCGAGCCGAGAACAATATCCGCCGAACCTGCGAATCAAAACAGTACCAAAGATAAACAGTTTCCCGCCGCAGTATGTCAATCATCTGTATTCTTCAAGGTATAAGCGCGGCTGCCCAGCCCGATTTCCTCCGCGTGTTCCAGCGTATGAAGCCCGTTTTGGGATTCGATACGGTTTACAAGAGAGGCGCCATCGCCGTCTTTCTGTGCATAGACAAGGTCAATGCAAGCCTGATCCAGCGCCACGGGATCGGTGGAGGCGAGTATCCCGATGTCGTGTATATCCGGCTCGGAGGGATTTCCGTCGCAGTCACAGTCAATGGAAAGCCGATTCATAACATTTATATATGCGATTCTCTCGCCGTTTCCGAGATAGTCCGATACGGATTTCCCCGCTTCTGCCATTGCCTCTAAAAAGGCGTCATGTTCGTCGCCCTGCATATTGGTTTTGCTTTTTCCGCCGCTGTGGATCCAGTTTTTTCCTTCGCTTGAGGCAAGACCGATGGAGATATTTTTGATCGCGCCGCCGTAACCCGCCATCGCGTGGCCTTTAAAATGTGAAAGCACAAGGTAAAAGTCATAATCCGCAAACGCCGCGCCTACATAATTTTCTTTAAGAACGCTGCCGCCTTCAACAGGCAAAGTCATGGAGCCGTCCTCGTCAAGTATCCGAAAATCGGCTATCCCGGTAAATCCGTGATCCTTTGCCACCTGATAGTGCATGGAGGTTTCAGAACGCGAACCTCCGTATGCCGTGTTGCATTCCACAATGGTGCCGTTCACTGCCTGCACAACGTCCTTTACCAGTTCCGGGCGCAGATAGTTGCTGGCGGGAGGCTCTCCGGTGGAGAGTTTGACCGCCGTCTTGCCGTTCGGCTTCCACTCAAGTGCCTCATATACCGACATCATACCGTCAGCGCTTATATCTGAGGTAAAATAGACAACGGGAGCCGTTCTTTCGGAGGAATTGGACGGATCTCCCGGCGCGGACGGCGTCAAGTGATCCGACACGGTGCTTTTTGGATCCGAACCGCCGGGATCGGAAGAACCTGTACCCGCACAGCCGGAAAGCAGCATACAAAGCGCCGTTGTCATGATGATAATTTTTTTCATATTGGGACTCCTTTACAGTGATTTTCCGAGACGGTAAGCCTCGTCCATATGGCGGCTTGCTTTCGTCATGGACGGAGTTCCGCAGCCTGTGCCCAGAATCTGTCCGCAGTCGGTAAAATTCATGTAACGGCACAGCTTTTTATAATGTTCCGCGAGACAGGGCATCACGTCCGAATCGGAATCCCACGCGGCAGTGATAAGAGCGGTTTTCAGATGTTTTGCCGAAAGTTTCATGGTGAAGCTGTAAAAACGGTCTATGACCATTTTTAGCTGTGCCGACATGCCGAAGTAATACATCGGTGTGACAAATACCGCCATATCCGAAGAAAGCAGAGCGTCCCGAATCTGCCGCATATCGTCTTTCTGCGCGCACGATCCGTCCATGCCGCAATGCTCACAGCCAAGACATGGGTGGATATTCATATGTGCCGCGTCAATCTCCGCAACGGTGTGTCCCGACTCCCGTGCGCCCTTTATGAACTGCTTAGCCAGCATATTTGACGACCCGTTTTTGTGAGGGCTGCCTTTAATGATTACAATTTTCATATTCTCATCCTTTCGCAAACACAGGGAAAAAGCTGTGTTCGCCGTAATCTTTGATTTTTTCCATCGTTTTTAAAGTCTGCATATCTTTATCCGAGATGGTAAAATCAACCGCAGCGTTCGCCTCCATGTGATTCGGATTCCCCGTTTTCGGAAGAGCGACCATACCGAGCTGAATAACATACCTGACGCAAAGAGCGGGGACGGACACTCCGTACTTGTCCGCAACCGACTTAATCTGTGCATTGTTTAATACAGCGCCATGGGCTATGGGCGAATAGGCTTCCATCAAGATTCCCTGTTTCCGGCAGTATTCCGCGAGGGCAAGCGGCGTATTGCCGATGTGTGCAAGAACCTGATTAACCATAGGTTTAATCTCACAGTGCTCCAGAATATTATCGAGGTCGTCCTTCAAAAAGTTTGACACTCCAATAGCACGGACTTTGCCCGCCCTGTAAGCGTCCTCCAATGCTTTCCATACCTGTCTGTTTTCCGCAAAGTAACGATTTTCTTTGTCTCGGAACTCCGCCCAAGGCTGAGGGGAATGAATGATCATCATGTCAATGTAGTCCATTCCCAGCTTCGTCAAAGTTTCGTCAATGGAATTTGCGGCTGAATCGTAATCCTTGGCTTCTGCGGCAATTTTACTTGTTATAAAAATTTTTTCTCTTGCCGCGCCGCATGTACGCACGCCCTCGCCGACACCGTATTCATTTCCGTATGCCTGAGCGGTGTCGATGTGCCGGTATCCGATTGCCACTGCGTCCCGAACGGCCCGCGCGGCCTGACCGTCATCTATAAGCCATGTTCCAAGCCCCAACTTGGGGATTTTTACGCCGTTATTCAGCACATAGGTTTCATCGAAAATCATTATGTCATCCTCCGTTATTTCAATTTATCGTAACCTCATCGCTCATCGGCTCAGGCCACTTGTTTGAGCATTCCGTCACGGGAACCTCAAAGAAAAATGGGAGAGCCGTCTGTACGCCGCCGCTGTTCGATTCTCTATAAACAGAACGTCGTAGTCGCAGCGGGAAAAATCAGGCGCGAAAGCTACTGACTTTTCTTGCGCTGCGGTATTTATGATTTTCCGCCCATTTTGGTTTCCTCCTCAAGCTCACTGTATATGATTGGATTTCAGCCATGCGGCTATATCGTCCGGCAACGTGCTCCCGCCGGAATAATGCACGGATAGAGGTTCACCCATGACGGCATCGGGAGCCAGCTTGGTTATCGCCGTAAGGCTTTGACCGAAACGGCCGCCGCCGTGGGAGCAGAACGGAATAATTGTCTTGCCCGAAAAATCGTATTCCTCAAGGAACGACGCAATAGGCATGGGTATGGACGCCCACCAGTTGGGGTAGCCTAACAGGATCGTATCATACTGCTCAAAATTCTCCACATGGTTTTTAATTTCGGGTCTTGCCTGAATGTTCTGATCGTGCTGTGCCTGATCAAGTACGGTGTTATAGTCGTCAGAATATGGATTTACAAGTTCAATCTCAAAAAGATCCGCTTCGGTCTGAGAATTTATTTCCTCCGCGATTCCTCTTGTATTGCCGCCCCATGAAAAGAACGCGATTAGCACTTTCCCGCCGTTCGTCGTTTTTTCTTCCGATCCCGAAGCGGTGACGCTTCCCGCGCCGTTTACGGCGTTCCGTACAAGACGGATACCGAGGTTAAAGCTGCCTCTGTCCTCAGGCAAAGTCGCGCGGTAGGCGGAGCGCAGGTTTTTGGCGAAATCGTTCCATCCGCCGCCACGGTAGACACGGCGCGTCCCGGTTTCGGGACCTGTGGGGTCTGCAGCGTCGGTGCTGTCGTATTCACCATAGTAATCCCACACCCATTCTCCCACGTTGCCGTGCATATTGTAAAGTCCCCACGCGTTGGGAGAAAAGCTGTCCACGGCAACTGTCGTCTGCCTGTATTCGCCCGGCTTTGTCGTGAGGTTCCCCTGAGAAAAATAGTTGTTTTCGATCTCGTAAGGATAATGCCCGTAATAGTTGGATTCCTCCGCACTTATGGAAGTCTTGGTGTTAAAAGGCGTTGTCGTTCCGGCGCGGCAGGCATATTCCCACTCCGCTTCGGTGGGCAGACGGTAGCCGTCCGCGCTCCTGTCCCATGTAATGTTTTTTCCGTCTGTGGCATATGCCGGTGTGAGATTTTCTTTCTCGCTGAGCGCGTTGCAGTACGCTACAGCGTCCAACCATGACACGTTCTCTACAGGCAGTCCGTCCCCGGTGAAATCGGAGGGATTGACGCCCATGACCACCGAATAATCGCTCTGCTTCACTTCATAGGGACAGATATAGAAATCGCTTACCGTCACGGCGTGCCGCGTTTCGTCCGCCGAACGCCACGTCTCGTCCTCAGGGCTTCCCATTTCAAATCTGCCGCCTTTTATCAGTACAAATCCGTCTTGAACATATGCGGTTTGTTCGGACGTCTTCTGTTGAGATTTTTCTTCCGAATCGGTATCGCTGTTTACCGAAGGTTCGGCGGTATTGCCTTGCCACGGAATATTTCGCGAGGGCATATTTAACCCGGCGGCAACAATGATACATACAAGTACAGGTATGGCAAAGGATACCGCTTTTAACACCTGTCCTCCTTTTGACTTCTCCCGCACGAATTTCTTATTTAGGCGGCGCAGCAGTTGATTGATGCAGTGCGCTGCTGCCGCGAAAAGAACGATCATGGCGATGGTTTCGGCAAAGTAGACTGCCGCCGCTTTCGATTCGTCAAACCGGACGAAATGCGTTTTCAGGAACAGATAATCGGGAATGTTCCGGGAAAAGAACGCATAAACGCCATATAGGGACACGGCTGCCGTCGCGGCACGGAGAATCCATGTCCTTGCCGCGTTCTTTCCGAAAATACGGAACAGCTTTCTTCCGACGGCCATGAGCATATTCGCGTGCATACCGAGATGCGCCGACATTAAAATCAGTCCCCAATAGGAGGCCAATAGATGCAGTTGTCTTGCGACAGTCATTCCGCCGTGTATAGGGAGAAAATCAAAGACAAAGCCGGACATCATTATCCCGCTGACGCAAAGCGCCGCCATATCCGAGAGGAGCAGCAGGTCGAGCGTCACGCCGAAAGCTCGGGACGGTGTGTAGTTGCCTTTGTAAAAATTTTTCCACCAATCCGCGTTCAGAATATGGTGTGCCGCGAACAGCACAAGCATGAATGTGCCGAGCCATTCGTGAATTTCCTGTCCCGTCAATATCTCCGCCATCAAAAGCGGCAGAAGAACGATCATGCAAAGGTCAGCGGTTTGCTTTATGATTTGTTTCGGTCGCAGCATAATATTCACCTTTTAACGTATTCCCTGTTCGTTTGCCCACGCCGTCACCTCATCGGCGGAGGCTCCGGCGGGAAAACGGTGTCCCTCTAACCATGCGGCGTTTGAAGCGGATTTTCGCAAAGCGGAATCGCTGCCGCCGAATCCGCTGCCGGAAGAAGTGCAGAACGCGGCGAGCGTCTTTTCGGAAAAATCATAACTTTCGATAAATGTGCTCATTATCCGTGGAGCTTCTCCCCACCAAATCGGATAACCGATCAATACCGTATCATATTGTTCCATGTTTTCCACAGAGCCGGAGATCGCGGGACGCGCGTCAGGATCGTTCTGCTCTCTGGTGGCGCGTGTTGAGGAGTCGCTGTAATTCAGATCCTCGTCCGTATAAGGCTGCTCCGGGACGATCTCATAAATATCCGCGCCGAGTTCTTCCGCCAGTTTCTGCGCCACGCCCTCCGTGTTGCCCGTTGCGGAGAAGTAAGCGACAAGGATTTTGCTGCCCTTCTTGCCGGTTTCATGTTCGTATTCGTCGGAAGATTCCCCGGCGGGTTCTGTTGTTTGGCTCTCATCATTTGACGTGTCGGAAAAGAACCCGGAAGACGGTTCGGAATATTCCGTTTCCGAAACTTCATCGGAACTTTCCCGAGAAGAGACCGCGCTTTCGGTTTCCGATGCTCCATTACCGCCCGCGCAGGCGGTAAAAGAAAGCGCCGATAAAATCGCAAGCAGAATTGTTAACGATTTTTTCATTTCATATTCCTCCATTCACATAATGTTAATATACGAAAATTATTCGACAGCGGTTATATCGATTGTCCCTGAAAGGGATTCTATCTCATCGGAACCTGAGATCGCCTGCCCAAGTTCATACAGCCCGCTGTAGGAGCCGAAATCTTTGTAATACATCACCACGTCGCCCCACGGCGAAAAGTAAGCGAGCGTACCTTTTTTAGCGTCGGCATTAACCGCTTCGCTCGTGTCCAGCTTTTCCGGGTAGAAGATCTTCTCGTCGTCGGAATAGTTTTCCACATCGATGGTCAGCGGAAGCTGATCATAAAGCGACTTTGCCGCCGGACTGCCGTTGAGTTCAAATATCACCGTATGGGTTCCGTCCGTTACACTTATTTGCATTTTCCGTTCCTCCTTTGATTCCGAGGACAAATCCGAACCGGCTCCGACCTCGGAGATGTCTTGCGGTATTTTCGATTCTGACGGCGAACTCGAATCTGCCGGCACCGTGGCACTGCTCTCTTGGGTTCCGCCTGACGCCGCATCCGTTATCACCGATTCGGATATGTCTGTGTCCGCTGTCTCATCAGTCTTCCCACAGGCGGTAAATGAAACAGCCAGTACAAATATAAGGCAAAGCGTCAATGCCTTTTTCATAGGATAACCTCCCTGTCGTCCTCATTTCGCAGCCTCGCGATGATATAGTCGATCCTGTCCAATGACTGTTGTCTGCCGTGTATATCCTCTAAAATCCGGCAGCGGAACAGTCTTAATCTGCGGACAATTTCCTCACTGTCCGCGCTTTGCAGAATTGATTCGATTTCGGTTCGGTCGAGTCCCGTTCCCGAAAGGCTTGCTGCGTCAATTTTCATACCGGCGTTCCTCCACAAAGAAAATATAAAAAATATAAGCGTAAGAAGGGCAAAACACAACCTAAATCTTACGCTTATATTATACAGGGTTTTCCTCATTATATCAAATACTTAATTGGTATGTTCAGCTCATGCCTAAAAAGCATTTTGCAAATTCAATGAATTTTGCCGCCGCCCGACCGAACGGCTGCTCCCTCTTCCAGGCGAGTACGCTCGTCGCCGTCAGTTCCGGCGAAAGCGGCACGCTGACAAGTTTTCGCTTATCCCAAAGAGAAACTGCGCCGTCAATCACGAGCGGATAAGCGATCCCTTTCATCGCCATAACGGCGGCGTTTGTTGTCAGGTTTGAAGTAAACGCTATGTTCAAATCGGCAAACCTGTCCCCAAACCAACTGGCGACTTCACTTTGTACATTAAGACGTTTCGGAATGCACAGCGGAAGACCTTCCAGTTCCCGGGCGGTGATCCTTTCTCTCGCCGTGAGCGGGTCGTCCGCCCGCATGAGTACGCACCACCGTTCTCGAAATTTCAATCGGACAAACGCGAACTTTTCCATATCGACCGGTTCAAGAAGCAATCCAACATCTGTCACGCCGCGTTCGATCCGCTCGCGCACCACGTCCGCGGTCGCGGTGTATAAATCGAACCGTACCCTCGGGTACTTTTCGCGGAACGAGGCGCACAGATCCGCAAGCACACTGACCGACGCGAGTTCTCCGCTTCCGACGCTTATAACGCCCTCGACTTCCGCCTCCTGTTCAATCAGTTCCTTTTCTGTTTTATCCACGAGCTGTAAGATTTCCTCGGCGCGGCGGCGCAGCAGCATACCCTCGTTTGTCAGCCTGAATTTGCCCCTCGTACGGTCAAACAGCTTTACGCCGATTTCTTCTTCCAGCTGTGCAAGCTGGCGTGAAAGCGTCGGCTGAGTAATATGCAGAACCTCGGAGGCTTTCGTGATGCCCTCTTCTCTTGCAACCGTCAGAAAATACCGCAAGACGCGAATCTCCATGCGATGATCTCCTATCCTTTCATTTATAATAATTATAGCATTTTCATGCCTGACTTACCTTAGAAACAGTTATGTACTTACTCTGTCCGGGAATCAAATTCGCGCGTTTTGTACCCGGTGAATTTTGCCCATGGACTAAGCAAAAATTTCTTCAAAATTTATACACTTTCATTTCAATTACTCAGTTCTATTTTATCACTTTTTGTCTGACCTTTCTACCCGTTTTTTCTTGGTTCACGTCAACCGGATTTTACAATAATTCTGTAATTAAAATTACAGCAACAGAACCGTGAAAGAAGTTTACAAGATTACCAATACTGTACATTTCGCTTTATATCATACGGCATTCACCGTAACAAATAATTAAATCACGAATGCGGGCATTGTCCTGCACGCAAAAAATTATCTTTTTCCTGCCTCCTTGGTTATAGGAATGGGTTTTTGCGCTGTATTTACTGTACCGGGTAATTATTAAACCGGTAAACGAGGTTTTGTAAAATTTCTGAAAAGTCCTTGTTCCGTTTCAGCGGGACAGTTATCTGTTCCCCCTGTCCGTCAACTTTGCGGAAAAGAGATAAAGCGGGATCGACGCAAGCTGGGCTGTTGTGGATACCGCTGTCATAACCGGAATGCTTATATCGTACAGAATACCCAGGAGCCAGCTTCCGAGGAACCAGAATACGCCAAAAAAGCATTCAAAGATTCCATAGCCCGTGGCACGGCTTGCTTTGGGTACCATGGTGCTTACGGCGGCTTTAAGGATCGATTCCTGCGCTCCCATGCCGACGCCCCAGAGAACGATACCGGCGAGCAGGGCGGGAACGGAGTTTCCTCCAAAGATAAGCAGTGCGAAAGGCGCGGAAATGAGCGTGGATACCGCCAGAACCTTTACTCCCTTCTTATCATAGAAAAAACCGAAAACCAGCGCTGAAACCGCGTCCACAAGCATGGCGCCGGCATACAGCAGAGGAAGAGTGCCGGTGGTAATAATGGAGGAGGTTTCCTCGAGACCGGGGGAGAGAGACGCATATGTATTTGAAACGTGCATGATAATGAGGGAGTAGTCGATGAAACCGAACGCGAACAGGCTGATACCGGCGATGTAAAGAATAAATTCCTTTTTCATTTTGAACGGAACATATTCTTTCGGTTCAGGTTCAAACTGTTCGGGATTCGGGAATTTACGCTTCGTCACAAGCAGCAGTATCAGCGTAATCGCACCGGGAACGGCCGTCACGGCAAAGCAGACGGCATATTTGTGGAAAACGCTCCCTTCCGTTTGAAACAACATAACGAGATACAAAAGGACGGGTCCCAAAAACGCTCCGATCTGATCCAGCACTTCTTGAATGCCAAAGCTCTTTCCCACGCCCTCCTGACTGGCGGCGAAGGACATAATGGTATCTTTAGCGGGTTTTTTAATTGCTTTTCCCATGCGCTGTACTATGAGAAGTCCGCATGCGGCAATCCAGCCGTGTTCTCCCACCAGTGCCAGTGCCGGGACGGCGACGACATCCAGCACATAACCGAGAATCGTCATTGGCCAGTACAAGCGCGTCTTATCCGTGAGCTTTCCGAAAACATAGCGCATGGAGTAGCCGACCATTTCGCCAAGCCCCGAGGCAAAGCCGATCGCCCCTGCGGACGCACCGAGTAAGGACAGATATGTGCCCCGAACGCTGCCGGCTCCCTCGTGGGTCATATCCGAGAAAAGGCTGACCACTCCGAAAAGCAGAATAAAAAGCATAGCCTTGGAAAGTTTATTTTTCTTCGTCTTCATCGCGCACATATCCTTTCACCAGCGTCTGCATCTCCGGGAAACCGGCCTTGCTTTCCTTCTTGCAGCGGTGATAAAGAATCTCAAGAATACGGGCGAACTCCCGCTTTTCAGTTTCCGAGAGAGGCATAAGAAGCCACTCGTAGAATTCGGATTCTATGGAGGCTTTTGAATTTTTCAGTTTATGCGCTTTTTCCGTGGGATATAAAAGGCGGCTGCGACCGTCCTTTGCGTTATCCTTGCGGGTAAGATAGCCTTTTTTTTCCAGATTCAGCGTCTGTCGCGCCACGGCTCCCTTATCAAGTCCCGTAATCTTGCAGACATCAGCCTGCGTGATGCCGGGATTTTTGCGGATTGCGTGAATTACGTCAAATTCTCCCGCTCCGATGCCGTCCTCCCTGAGAGTGCGGACAGTAAATTTGCTCACCTCTCTGGCAATTTTGGTGAGCATTCTTTTTGTAATATCCATAGTGACCTCCTTAAAAAGATGTACCATCAACTAAATAGATGATACCACATCTTTTTTAAATAGTCAATACCGCCGTATAATAGAATCCGAAAATTCTATCGCCGCGTTTAATAAACATGGAATTACCGCGAGGCCGGAGTAATAAAATTTTGGGGGTTTACAATTTTGGAATTGTGTGGTATACTTATAAAGCTGATATGCCCTATTCTCGGTTTCGGGTTTAAG
>CAYLOD010000018.1:0-11512 GCA_964385235.1 uncultured Clostridium sp. | reverse complement strand
CTCGTTATATGAGGATTCCACATCCCTTTACTGAGATTCAGCGGTTTCATAGGGTTAATTTATTTAAAAGGTGGAAAAATCATGCTTAAAGAAGAAAAGGAAGCTATACTTAAAGAGTATGCTTTACACGAGGGCGACACAGGCTCGCCCGAGGTTCAGATAGCTCTCCTTACCAAAAGAATCAACGACCTTACAGAGCATCTAAAGGTCCACAAGAAGGATCATCACTCCAGGAGAGGTCTTTTCAAGATGATCGGTCAGAGAAGATCGCTGCTCAATTACCTTATCAAGGTTGACATCGAACGCTACCGTTCGATTATCGCAAGACTTGGTATCCGTAAGTAATGAAAGGCTCATTTCTGCTCGCGGAACACGCCGAATTGCTTTCAGCAACAAATTAAGGGTCGCGGATAACAAGCTGTTTACGATCCTTCGGGGCAGTCTGTTTTTTATCAGACTGCCCCTTATTGAACATATAAAATAACATATCGGAGGAAGGTAAATGTTTGAAAATTTTAAAGTTTATGAAACAGAGCTTGCAGGCCGTCCCCTCAAAATAGAAACGGGCAAGATGGCTCAGCTCGCAAACGGCTCATGTCTTGTAAGATACGGTGAAACGGCGGTTCATGTTGCTGTTACGGCCGCTCCAAAGCCGAGAGAGGGAGTTGACTTTTTCCCGCTTTCCGTTGACTTTGAGGAGAAGCTGTATTCCGTAGGCAAGATACCCGGCTCATACACAAAGCGTGAGGGACGTCCGTCTGACAAGGCTATACTTGTTTCGAGAGTTATCGACCGTCCGATCCGCCCGCTCTTCCCGAAGGATATGAGGAATGATGTTTCCGTCGTATGTACGGTTATGTGCGTTGACCCCGACTGCCAGCCGGAGATAGCGGCTATGATAGGTACGTCGTTTGCGCTCAGCATATCCGATATACCGTGGAACGGTCCTATTTCGGGAGTGTCTGTCGGCTTGATTGACGGCGAATTTATTATCAACCCGACAAAGGCGCAGAGAGAAATCTCGAAAATGGCGGTTACTGTCGCCTCTACCGACAGCAGAATTGCTATGATCGAGGCGGGAGCGGATATTGTTCCCGACGATGTAATGTTTAACGGTATAATGGCAGGTCATGAGGCTAACCAAAAAATCATAGAGCTTATTAAGCAGGCTCAGGCGGAAATAGGCAAGGCGAAGTTCGAGTATCCGAGCAACACGCCCGAGCCCGAAATGTTCGACGCGATTTACGAGTTCGCCGTCGAAGATATTAAGCTCGCTATGGATACAAATGACAAGAACGTAAGAGATGAAAGACTCAAGCCGGTTTACGATGCGACTCACGCGAAGTTTGACGAGATTTATCCCGATTCGGAGGAGAAGATCGACGAGTGCCTTTATCTTGTGCAGAAGAAGGTTGTCAGACGCTGGCTCCTTGACGAGCAAAAGCGTGTGGACGGCAGAGGCATGGACGAGATACGCCCGCTTGCCGCCGAGGTTGCGCTTCTGCCGAGAGTACACGGTTCCGGAATGTTCACAAGAGGTCAGACACAGGTGCTCACCGTCGCGACGCTTGCCTCCGTAAGTGAACAGCAGACCTTTGACGGTATAGACGACGAGGAAACAAAGAGATATATACATCACTATAACTTCCCGTCATATTCCGTAGGCGAAACGAAGCCCTCGAGAGGCCCCGGAAGACGTGAGATAGGTCACGGCGCGCTTGCGGAGAGAGCTCTCGTTCCCGTTATACCGTCTGTTGAGGAGTTCCCGTATGCTATGCGGCTTGTTTCCGAAGTTCTATCCTCGAACGGTTCGACATCACAGGGTTCTGTTTGCGGTTCCACGCTTGCGCTGATGGATGCGGGCGTTCCGATAAAGGCTCCCGTCGCGGGTATCTCCTGCGGACTTATCACCGAGGGAGACCGCTGGATGACTATGGTGGATATTCAGGGCGTCGAGGACTTTTTCGGCGATATGGACTTTAAGGTCGCGGGTACTCATGAGGGCATAACCGCGATACAGATGGATCTTAAAATCAGCGGACTTACTCCCGAAATGATTAAGGAGGCTCTTTATAAAACGCATAAAGCGAGAGATTATATTATTGACGAGGTTATGCTTCCCGTTATTTCAAAGCCCCGTGAACAGCTTTCAAAGTATGCTCCGAAGATGCTCTCGACGGTCATTCCGATTGATAAGATCCGTGAGGTTATAGGCTCCGGCGGAAAAGTTATACAGAAGATCTGCGCCGAGTGCGACGTCAAGATTGATATTGAAGAGGACGGTCATGTGTTTATCAGCGGTCTTGACATTGACAACTGCAAGCGCGCTCTCGGAATCGTTGAAACCATCGCAAACGACCCGGAACCGGGTGCGATTTATAAGGGCAGGGTAACAAGGATCATGGACTTCGGCGCGTTCGTTGAGATTGCTCCCGGCAAAGAGGGACTGTGCCATATTTCACAGCTTGACGTCAAGCGCACCGAACACGTTACCGACGTCGTTAATATCGGCGACGACATAATAGTTAAGGTACTTGAAATTGACGATAAGGGCAGACTGAACCTTTCGAGGAGAGAGGCTCTCATAGAGGTCGAGGGGCTTACGCCCGAAAATGACGCCGCGCCCCGCAGACAGGGCGGCAGAAACAGCCATAGAAACGGCAGACCAAACAGACAAAGCTAAATGCTTCTGTACACTTAGAGGCAATATGTCCCCCGCCCTATGGCAGGGTGCAGCCCGGCGGGAAAGACCTGATTGTAAAACAAGGAAGTACTACTTTGAATTTCCGCGTTTTATTTGTAATAAAATTTAAGACAAAATAAAAAACACTGAATAAATACGCTGCTCATAGTGCAGTATGTATTTGTTCGGTGTTTTTCTGTTGTCATATATAGCCGTTGACAGCTTTTTGTGATAAAAAAGCCTGTTACCTTTCCATTTTCCATGTAGATAAGCATTGTTGCGCCGCTTGCCGAATAGCTGATTATAATATCGTCGCTCTGTGGAGTACCATATAAGCCTTTAACATCGTTTGCGGAACTGCCCACGGAGATACCCTTAGAAGTTTCAGCGGACTTTGGCGCTGCCGATGCTTTCGGCGACTGCCGATAAGCTTTCGTAATTGAAATTCAATATATCATCTTTGTCAACATCAATGCTGAAATTTGACAAGTCAACGCTTTCCGCGAAGAAATCGTAAAGAGCGACTTCTTCACCCAAGCCCATTTCAATCTCGATCGTTGAAACGCTGCTGTCCTGCTTTGCGCTCGGCTGATATGCCGGGGGAACGCCGCCTGTTCCCGCGGCTGAAGCCGCAGCGGTGCATGAAGCCATGACGATTATTGCCGCAAAAACGGAAAAAATTACTTTTCTTTTCATACACATACCTTCTTAATTTTATGTAAGATTTTATGTAAGACATTTTATGTAAGACGCTTTTATAGGGAAACACCTGATAATACCGCACCGAGGCTTGTACTTTATTAAGCTGTGCCGGGCCCGCTCAAATAATATTGAACATATCGGAATTTGTTCAGCACAGCGTAAAAAATATCTTTAAAATTTCGGCAAAATACTTAATAAACTGCTCTTTAGCTGTCGAAAAAAGCAATATTACTTAGAAATATTGCCATATTGTTTTTATATATTCAATAGCGGAATTTAAATCAAAATAATTTTTAGTTGACAATACCGGCTTATAGTGGGATAATATTAAATAACGCTTAACAGGTTGTTTCCCGATATGCGACCGATTTGTAGATTTTGGAGGAATAATATATGGCAAAGGAGCTTGCAAAGGCTTATGACCCGAGCGAGGTAGAGGACAGAATATATGACTTTTGGATAAAGGGAGGCTACTTTCACGCAAGGCGTGAAAAGGATAAAAAGCCCTATACAATAGTAATGCCGCCGCCGAATATTACGGGGCAGCTTCATATGGGACATGCCCTCGACGAAACACTTCAGGACATACTGATCCGCTATCACAGAATGGCGGGATACGATACGTTATGGCTTCCCGGCACGGATCACGCTTCTATCGCGACCGAGGCTAAGATCGTTGAGGATATGAAGAAAGAGGGACTTACCAAGGAGGAACTCGGCAGAGAAAAATTCCTCGAGCGCGCATGGGAATGGAAGCGCAAGTACGGCGGGAGGATATGCGATCAGCTCAAGAAACTCGGCTCAAGCTGTGACTGGGAGCGTGAACGCTTCACGCTCGACGAGGGCTGCAACAAGGCTGTAAACGAGGTTTTTGTCAAGCTGTATGACAAGGGTCTTATTTACCGCGGAGAACGTATAATAAACTGGTGTCCTCATTGTATGACGTCAATTTCCGACGCCGAGGTCGAGTACGAGGAACAGCGGGGACATTTCTGGCACCTTCGTTATCCGTTTAAGGACGGTAGCGGTTATCTCGAGCTTGCGACAACACGTCCCGAAACACTATTGGGCGATACAGCCGTCGCCGTAAACCCCGATGATGAAAGATACAAGGATATAGTAGGCAAGACGCTGATTCTCCCGATAGTACACAGGGAGATTCCCGTTATCGCGGACAGCTATGTAGAGATGGATTTCGGAACAGGTGTCGTCAAGATAACCCCCGCGCACGACCCGAACGACTTCGAGGTCGGCTTGCGTCATAACCTTGAAGTTATAAATGTCCTCACGCCCGACGCGAAAATTACGGAGGACTATCCTCGGTACGCCGGTATGGACAGATATGAGGCGAGAAAAGCTATTGTAGCCGACCTTGAAAAGGAGGGCGCTCTTGTAGAAACAGAGGACTACTCGCATAACGTAGGGACATGTTACCGCTGCGGAACTACGGTAGAGCCGAGGGTTTCAAAACAATGGTTCGTCAAAATGAAGCCTCTGGCGGGTCCCGCGATCGACGCCGTAAAGAACGGCGAAACAAAGTTCATACCACGCAGATTTGAAAAGGTATACTTCCACTGGCTTGAAAATATCAAGGACTGGTGTATCTCCCGTCAGCTCTGGTGGGGTCACAGGATCCCCGCTTGGTACTGCTCCGACTGCGGAGAGATCACAGTTTCCGCGAATGAGCCATGCTCCTGCCGCAAGTGCGGAAGCAAAAATATCACGCAGGATCCCGATACTCTCGATACATGGTTCAGCTCCGCTCTGTGGCCGTTCTCTACGCTCGGCTGGCCCGAAAAAACCGAGGATTTTGAACGCTATTATCCGACCGATACTCTTGTTACAGGCTACGATATTATTCCGTTCTGGGTCATGAGAATGATGTTCTCAGGAATAGAGCAGACAGGCAAAGCCCCTTTCAACACTGTACTTATCCATGGTCTTGTCAGGGACGCTCAGGGCAGAAAAATGTCAAAGTCACTCGGCAACGGCATTGACCCGCTCGAGATAATAGACAAATACGGCGCGGACGCTCTCCGCTTTACGCTCGCGAACGGAAACAGCCCCGGAAACGATATGCGTTTCTCGGATGAAAAGGTCGAGGCGAGCCGTAATTTCGCGAACAAGCTGTGGAACGCGAGCCGCTTCGTTCATATGAACATAGACGACTATAACGTTAGCGGCGAACTGCCCGCCGCACTTGAAACAGAGGATAAGTGGATCATAAGCACTCTCAACAGCTATACAAAGGAAATCCGTGAGAATCTCGATAAATTCGAGCTTGGTATTGCCGTTCAAAAGCTTTATGACTTTATATGGGATTGCTACTGTGACTGGTATATAGAGCTTGCGAAGTCGCGTCTGCGTTCTGATGACGAGTCGGCGCAAAACGCGAGACAGGTCCTCGTATGGGTACTCACAAAAATACTTTTGCTTCTGCACCCCTTTATGCCGTTTATCACGGAGGAGATATGGCAGTCGCTTCCTCACGAGGGAGAAACGATAATGACGCAGGAGTACCCGATGTATGACGAGGCTCTCAGCTTTCCCGAGGCATCGCGCGAGATGGAAATGGTCATGGAGGCTATCAAGTCGATAAGGATTCGCCGCGCGGAGATGAACGTCCCGCCGTCAAGAAAGGCTAAGGTCTATATCGCCGCGAAGGAGCAAAAGCCGTATGAAAACGGCTCCGAGTTCATTATCAAGCTCGCGGGAGCTAACGGGGTTGAGGTTGGATCTTCTTTTGCGATAGACGGCGCTGTAACGATAGTTACAGCCGATGCGAAGATTTACATTCCTATGGAGGAGCTTGTTGACAAGGAAGCGGAGCTTAAAAGGCTCGGCAAGGAGCTTCAGAATGTGCAAAAGGAGCTTGCGATGGCTCAGGGCAAGCTTAATAACGAAAACTTTATTTCCAAAGCTCCCCGTCCTGTAATTGACAAGGTCAAGGCTACCGCGGAAAAAATGACGGAAAAAATATCTCTTATCGAAACTGCTATGGCGGCTTTAAAGTAAATTGTCAAAATATACTTACCGCGATACGGTCTTAGTACGGCTGTACTGCGGTTTATCATATAACTTAATGCAGGACGTCCCCCAAAGGGGGGAGAATATAACTAAAAATAAATTGTTTTAAATTCTTTCATAAATTTTTAATTTTATCTGTGAATTTTCTTAACTTTCTCAATTTATACTATAGTATATAGTACGTCAGGTGAAGAAATAAATGAATCGGAGGTTGATCACTGTGACAGAAAATAACAGAGAAAACGAACAATATACAAATCCGCAGAGCTATGATACAGAGCGCTATACACAGCCTCAGCCGCAGAATTATACAGAGAGCGCGGAAACACCTGCTCAGAACCGTGAAAACGCTTATCCCTCGAATCAGTCGGCTGAGCAGAGCGGAAATACATCGGAAAACACCGTCCCCGAAGCATATTCTTATCCGGACAGTGGAACTGACGTAAATACTTATAGTGGCGGTTATACTCAGAACCGGACATATTCATCTCAGGATCCGAATAATGTAAGCGGCGGTCAGTATTATGGCGCCGACTACGATCCGTACTCGCAGATGTGGGAAGCGTCTCAAGCTTCTGCCGCCGCGCCGCCGGCAAAGCCCAAAAAGAAAGGAAAAGCGCTGAAGCGCACAGCCGTTATCGTTGCGTGTCTTGCACTTGTTGCCTGCGTGGGCATAGGCGGAGGCTTTCTCGGCTCGATGCTTGCCGATAATTCAGGCGTTGCCGAAACAAACGGGGAGGGCAGCACCTCGTCGGGAAGCGGCGATAACGGCGAAAGCTCAAAGTCAAGTCTCGTGATAAACAGGACCGAGGGAACTCAGATCGCCGCGACCAATACTCAGATGATAGCCGAAAAGGCGGCGGATTCCGTCGTCGAGATAACGACCGAGACAGTAGTTAACGGTCAGTTTTTGCAGCAGTACGTTTCGCAGGGAGCGGGCAGCGGCGTTATTATTTCCGAGGACGGCTATATTATAACAAACAATCACGTCATAAACGGCGCGAACAATATAACAATAAGGCTCAAAAACGGAAAGACATATACCGCGAAGCTAGTAGGTAAGGACAGCAAAATCGACGTCGCCCTGCTTAAAATTAATGAAAAGGATCTCAAGCCTGTCACCTTTGGCGATTCCGACAACCTGAAAGTCGGTGAAACCGCTGTAGCGATCGGCAATCCGCTCGGCGAACTGGGCGGAACCGTAACAAACGGCATTATCAGCGCCCTTGACAGGAATATAACCATTGACGGCGAGAGCAGAAATCTTCTCCAGACTAATGCCGCCATAAACCCCGGCAATTCGGGCGGCGGTCTGTTTAATGCGAATGCCGAGCTTATCGGTCTTGTTGTTGCAAAGTCCAGCGGAGAGGACATTGAGGGTCTTGGCTTTGCTATTCCGATAAACGATGTTATCGATGTGCTTGACGATTTGATGGAACACGGCTATGTTACGGGCCGCGCGTATCTCGGAGTAAGTCTGAAGGATATTTCCTCCGACGAGATTTTCTCATACAGGCTTGATAAGGCGGGGACGTATATAGCTAATGTAGTATCAGGCGGAGCTGCGGATAAAGCGGGTCTTCAGGTAGGTGACTGCATTACCAAAATAGATGATCAGGATATAAGCTCAACGTCAGAGGCTTCATCTATTATTTCAAGTCATAAGGCGGGCGATAAGATCACTGTGACGATTTATCGCAACGGCGAAACAAAGAAAATATCCGTAACTCTTGACGAGGAAAAGCCTGAGGAAAGCTCAGCCGATACAGGTCGTGAAGATTTCTATCCTTATGGAAGCTACTACGATTATTAAACTTGCTTTTATAATCTTTTCTCCTTTATACGCCGGTATTTTGCTTAGCTGAGAGGCGCAAAACAGACGCCCGGTTCTATTCTGAGTAAGCCGGTGCCGAAATGATATTTTTTGTCCCGTGTGCCGGACTGTCAGTATAGCGGAGCGGTTTTTATTGAACGGTGATATATTGTCCGCTGACATACCCCTGCAAGCCGTTGTATGTTATAAGGTACCACGAGCCGTCCTGCCCGATAATATTCACTGTCGCGCCCTTCGGAACCTGACCGATGACCTGTGAGGAGGTAGTGGGCTGGCTTCTTATATTGAGCGGAGTGCTTTGAGTAGTTACCGTTCCTTTCCTGACAGGCGAAGGCTCCTGCTCGAGAACACCGAGGAAGTCCGTGACGGAGGTGGCGAGGTTCTGGGCTATTTCGCTTATGTTGTCGCGTATCCACTGAGCGTCCTCGGGGTTATCGTGGTACGCGACCTCGATAAGTACAGCGGGGGCGGTTGTGCGGACTATTTCAGCGAGAGATGTTGTCGATACGGTTTTGACCTTTGACGGGTCGGGATATATCTCCTTGAAGTTGTTCGCAAAGATATTTGCGGCTCGTGTGCTTTGCGCGCTTGACGCGGAGTAGTATATGTCCGCGCCCTGAACGTTTCCGGCGTTGGCGGGCGGGGCGGCGTTTGAATGTATCGCGAGATGCAGATCATAGTTGCCGGCGTTCGACTGTGCGATAGCCTGAGAGAGTGTTTGCTCGGGGCTGTTTCTGCCGACCTCTATCCCGCTCGCGGTGAGTATGGGCACCATCTCGTCCGCTATCAGATTCATATAGTATTCCTCGTTGCCGCCGTTTACATACGGGTTAAATTCCTGAAGCGACGGACTTAAAAATACACTGGGCATGATTATCTCTCCTTTTCTGTATATACACTATAATATGTATTATTCTGAATTTTGTGAGGGCAAGGCTCTATGCGGCGCCGCTTAAAATATCCCCGACACCTTTTCCGTGGACCCGTATAAAGCGGTGAAGCCCGTACAGATCGTCTTTGCTTTTGATAATGTTTATTTTGTTGGCGCAGTCAAAGCTCGCCTTGAAGCCTAATTCCTTTATTATCTCCGGCGAGGTTTTCGATATGGCTCCGTATGGGTACACGAAGGCTGTGGGTGTGATGTCAGTTTCCTGTTTCATTCGATCGTTAAATTTAGTTAGGTCAGCCTTGAGTGCAAGCCTGTATTCCTCGTCGGTTTCTCCGCTTTTCTGGCTTGCGCCTATTCTGCCGCTTGAGGCGTGCATATCATATGTATGGTTTTGGAGCTCCACCAGTCCCGAATCCGCCATTTCACGGAGCGTGTTCCAGTCCGCCTGTGCGTATGCGGGGTTTCGGTCGCCGCTTTCGGTATATTCATCGACATATCTTCCGATAGGAGAGAGTATCATCTTCGCGTTGTATTTTTTTAAAAGCGGATAAGCGTATGTATAATTGTTGAGAAAGCCGTCGTCAAAGGTCAGTATTATCGGTTTTTCGGGCAGTTGTTTTCCTTTATCAAAATAATCGAGCAGATCCGCGACAATGACGGTTTCATAGCCGTTTTCCTTTAAATACTTTAAGTCAGCTTCAAATTCATCGGGCGAGATAACGTATTTGTTTTGTGCGGATGTATCCTTTCTTATGCCGTGATACATGAGAACAGGCAGAGATATTTCCCCGCTGTTCCGGGAAACGGGTCTGCCGATCACTCCCGATGAGATTATAAGGCTTAGTATGAAGATTCCCGCTACTGTAACAGATGAAAGCAAAAGGCGGTTTACTTTAATTGAAGCATACATATAATATTAAGCTCCTTGTTGTATGTGTAATAGATATATATTCTTATGATAAGGAAATATTTCCACTGCTGCGGGGGAAAAGAGAAAATCATATTTTTTACAAAAAAACCTTTACAAATTAAATAAAATATGGTATATTATTAAAGAAATCAAGAATGATTCTCAATTTAGGGGTTGTTAATACGATGAGAACAAATTACAGCCCGAAGCGGGAGGCAATATACGAGATAATAGCCTCGACAAAATCTCATCCCGACGCGGAGTGGATATACAGCGAGGTTCAAAAGACATATCCCGGGATCAGCCTCGGCACTGTCTACAGAAATCTCGTACACTTGCAAAACAGCGGTAAAATAAGATCTCTCGGCGTCGTTAAGGGATGCGAGAGGTTTGACGCTGATATGAGCCCTCATTCGCACTTCGTTTGCAACGTATGCGGCAGGATAATAGACGTCGGGGATCTTTTTTCAAATTATACCCGGCGCCTTGATAAAATTGTCGAGGAGGAGCTTAACGCCGATGTGGAAAGCCATGACTTGGTTTTTTACGGAACGTGTGAAAGCTGTAATGATGACAGGTCTTGATTTTTTATTTGTGGATCTTTATCCCAAGGGATATTGATATAATTTATTTAAAACGGAGGTTTATTAAAAGTGAAAAAGTTTGTTTGTTCTGTTTGCGGATATGTTTACACAGGCGATGAGGCGCCCGAAGTATGTCCGGTATGTAAGGCTCCAAAGGAAAAGTTTAACGAGGTAAAGGGCGAGGCGAACTACGCGACTGTACATGAGGTAGGCGTTGCTAAGGGTGTTGACAAGGAGATATACGACGGTCTTGTCGCTAACTTTAACGGCGAATGTTCCGAAGTCGGTATGTATCTCGCTATGGCGAGAGTTGCCGACAGAGAGGGCTATCCCGAAATTTCCGCCGCGTTCACGAAGTATGCCTATGAGGAAGCGGAGCACGCCGCTAAATTTGCGGAGCTTCTCGGTGAGGTTTTAACAGACAGCACAGAGAAAAATCTCCGAATGCGCGCGGAGGCGGAGGCGGGCGCTTGCGCGGGCAAGTTCGATCTTGCCAAGCTCGCAAAGGCGCAGAACCTTGACGCAATTCACGACACAGTTCACGAGATGGCTAAGGACGAGGCAAGACACGGCGCGGGCTTTGCAGGTCTTTTAAAGAGATATTTCGGTGAATAAACTGCATATCAGATAAAAGTAATAAATACAGCTTTTTAATATGGCGCCCGCCGCTCGGACGGGCGCCGTTATTGTGCCCGGCATTCGGGTAATATCACCTTATGATGCCGCGCTGAATGATAAAATTTATTATTTAACCGATACAGGTAACTGTGTCGGTTGTTTTTCTATATTAAAAAATAATAAGATTACCCTTTTGATAATTTTGGAGTTTACAGCCTTACTCGTATTGACAAATATCATGACAGCGACGTCTAACAGCCGGAGT
>CAYLOD010000017.1:0-26651 GCA_964385235.1 uncultured Clostridium sp. | reverse complement strand
AAGAAATGCAACAGACACATCCAACTTATCAGCCATGTCCTTTAAGATTTCTCCTCGATCTATCCTGAGTTTCCTCAAGAATCTCCCAATACTTGTCAACATGGTGGCTACCTCCTTATTTTTGCGGCTCTCTGCCAAGCCGACAATATTATAGCACGCTCATTTTAGTTTGTCAACCCATTGGTTGAAATTATTTTTGTCGGGGTTATAGGTTTACAATAGATGTGAGACCAAGAGATAAAAAAGCAAAAGAAAAGTGAACGATTTCTGTTAGAATAAAGATAACAAGACACACTCCACAGAAAGGAATCGATCACTTTATGAAAAGTACAGCACAGAGCGGGAAAAACTGCAAGAGGTATTTGCCACATGAGATAAGCACACGGATTCACGCAGTGGAAACATACCGAAAGGAAGGCGATGTGGGATATATCTGCCGGAAGTATCATATTTCCAAAGCATCACTTATGCGCCGGAACAAGCGATATGATGTCCTGAACTGGAAATCGCCGCAACAACGGCACAGAGAATTGGAAACCCTCTGCTGAGTGCCGTCGAAAACTTCTGCTTTCTTTTTTTGAAAACTTGGTCTCACATCATTGACAAACCTGCATTTTGAAAATTATGGTTAAATTACATTCTTTTAATCGGTTCTGCGACGGAACCCGCGCCGCCGCGTTATACATTCTCATCTTTGCCAAAACAGCTAATCCCCGGTATTTCAGGTTTAGGCTTTTTATTGTCACATCACACAATGTTTTCATCTCGTAAAGTCAAATAAAAGCCCTCATCACAGTGAGGGCTTTAAATAAATCGGATATTTTAAGGTTTAATTGCTGTTAACGGCATCTTCAAGCGACAGCTTTTTATAATCAGACGGAATGTCAAACAAACTGTCCGGAACAGATGTTTTAAAATCATCAACAACACACGTCTGACATATTGAATCCGCTTCTGCCTTAATACCGACAAGGGCTTCGGTTTTTTTATCAAAGTAATAAGTATGCTCAGGATAAAATCCGCCCGCGTCCGCACTTACATCGGAAGCGTCGTTTATATTTACCGGAACAGTATATACGACAGCAATAGCGGACTTACCGTTAAATTTTTCCTCATCGGCACTCTTATATTTAAGGCCGTCGATTTTAAGCGAACTTCCGGTTATGTTTTCGGGCAGGCTTTCGGTATCTGCGGACGCAGTCATATAATACGCGGTCTTTTGTTCATCGCAAACTATCCATTGTTTACCGCCGGCAACAATGATTTTACTAAAGCTGATTGTCGGATATCCAAAATCAATGTAAATCCTTTTATTCTTCGCGTCCGCAGCAAAAGTCACAGTTATCGACTCGGGAATATCCTCAACTATATTATCTGTATATGTGAAATTTATACCAAGTGTGGACTTATCCATTGTCATCTTTAAATAATATGTACCATTCTTTACCACGTTAAAAAATTTCTTCTCCGCGATTTTTTTCGCGTCTGCTTCGGAAATGGCCGAACTCTCAGGCGATTCGGCGCTTTCATTTCCGCCGCTCGCTTTTTTGCTCTCATCCGCACTCTTTTCTGAGGAACTATTCTCGGAAACAGTTGGGGACGAATGACTGACAAGGCTGTTCTCT
Organism: uncultured Clostridium sp.; assembly: GCA_964385235.1. Lineage (GTDB taxonomy): Bacteria > Bacillota > Clostridia > Oscillospirales > Acutalibacteraceae > Pseudoruminococcus. The sequence goes on along the minus strand of CAYLOD010000017.1, from coordinate 25,026 downwards.
GATGCTTCAGACGAAACGTCAGAATTTGAACCGTTAGAACACGCGGCCGCGGAGAAAGCAAGAACCGCCGCAAAAATCAAAACCGTAGGTCTTTTTTTCATTTCGGATTTTCTCCTTGTTAAATATTAAGTTTATCGCGAATATTCAATAATATTTAAAGATATGATGCCAACCGTGAAAAAATTCAAAATAATGCTCAGCTTACGATTTACAAAATGTAAATATACGCCGTGTCACCTTGTGCGCGGCTCCGATAACGGATAATATCAGCGCCGCCAAGCCGCTCTTTTAGTTTCATTGGGAAATAATTTGCCACTTAATCAAAGCTTGCAGCGCAGTCCTTCAGCCTTGTTATAACATCAATCTGCTGCGGGCAGGCGCGCTCACACTGTCCGCAGGCAACGCAGTCCGAGGCGCGGCCGCCGTTTTTTACGGCCTCAGCGTACTGCCGCTCACCTTCTTCAAGCTGTCCCCAAACGAGCTGTTGATTTCTCGCCGCGAAAATCTCAGGTATTGCGATTTTCCTTGGGCATCCCGCTGTGCAGTAGTGACAGGCGGTACACGGGATAGAATTAACGCCTGTCATGATTTCCTGCGCCTTGCGTACAGCGGTCTGTTCCTCGCTGTTCAGAGGTTTAAAGCTTTTCATGTATGACAGATTATCCCTCATCTGCTCAATATTGCTCATACCTGACAGCACTGTTATTATCCCGTCGAGAGAAGCCGCGTACCGAATCGCCCATGACGCAAAGGAGGCTTCCGGGTCAGCCGCCTTAAAGACCTCCTGTACCGCTTTCGGCGGCTTTGCCAAAGCGCCTCCCTTGACAGGCTCCATGACGACGATAGATTTCCCGTGGCGGCGCGCTACCTCATAGTTTTCCCTTGCCGTGACCTTTGGATTTTCCCAATCGGCATAATTGAGCTGAAGCTGCACAAACTCAGCGTCGGGGTGTACGGTGAGCAGTTCGTCCAAAATATCGGGCGTGGCATGAAAAGAGAAGCCCCAATGCTTGATAAGTCCCTTTTCCTTCTGTTCCCTGACAAAATCCCATATGTGATATTTATCGTATGTTTTGTAATTGTCCGTCTGCAGGGCATGGAGAAGGTAGTAGTCAAAGTATCCCGCGCCGGTGCGTTCCAAACTCGTAAACAACTGCTGCTTCGCGGTTTTTTCATTATGGGCGCCCATCCAAGCGCACAGCTTGGTTGCCAGTGTAAAGCTGTCGCGGGGATAACGGTCTACAAGCGCCGCCTTTGCCGCCCGTTCCGATCCTCCCATGTCATATACATAGGCTGTGTCAAAATATGTAAGCCCCGCCTCCATAAATTCATCTACCATCTGTTTCGTTTGTTCAATGTCGATTTTAAGCCCTTTCTTAGGCAGACGCATGAGCCCGAAGCCAAGCTTGGGCGTGTTTTCCCCAAAATAATGTTCCATATTTTCCTCCGTTCAAAATTGCCCGCACAAAACTGCGGTAAACAATATGTCAACGCGCTTTCTGTACCCGGCATTTGAAAATCTCCGCAGTTTTGACGCTCTTGTACAGACTTACCGGTATTCAGAATCCCTACTGCATATTATACCCATGCAGCCGAAAAAAAGCAATAAAACACTGTAAATATCGCTAAACCTCCACTTTGTTTTACCTGCGGTCTTTGCGCCTGCGGTTTTTCGATAAGATGCCTGAGCCGTCATTATATTGCCTTTCAAACAACGGGGAATTTCTTTTCCAGCTCAGAGAGAAACCGCTCAGCAATAGGCGTAAAGGCGGGGTACTTTTTCCATATCAGATACAGCTTTGATTCAAGCTTCGGCGTAAGCGGGCGGAATGCCAGTCCGCTTTTCGGACTTGTGTCTACAAGTCTGTCAAGCGTCAGAAGATAACCGAGACCCTCACGCACGAACAACGACGCGTTATAGGATAATCGGAAAGAGCCCTCAAGGCGCAGCTCGTCTATACGATTGCCGCACCAGCGCGGCAAATCAATATTCCAGCCCTGCTCCGAGCAAAACAGCGGCAGCCCCGCAATATCGTCTATGCTGACAGCTTTCTTCCCCGCGAGAGGGTCGCTCGACAGCATTACAAGCCCCCATATATCCGCCTCGGGAAAGCATAGGCGGTGGTATTTTGACGGATCGGGCTCCTCCACTAAAACGGCAAAATCCAAAAGCCCCTTATCAAGCTTTTCAGTTACCTGTTCGGTATCTCCGCTTGTAATGTGGTAACGCAGACCGGGATACAACCTTTTAAAATTCCGGATTTCCTGCGCCAAAAATCTGATCTGATGCGACTCCGCCAGACCGAAATAAATATCCCCGCCGGTTACATCGTCCAATCTCGCAAATTCTCCAATGATTTTGTCCGCCATTTTTACAAGGTCTTCCGCGCGCTCACGAAGCAGAACGCCCTCCTCGGTCAGCTCAATGCTAAAGGAGCGGCGCACAAACAGCTTTTTTCCGAGCTCGTCCTCTAACGAGGAAATTTGCTTTGACAGTGTCGGTTGTGTCACATGAAGCCATTCGGCAGCACGTGTCATGTTTTCCTCTCTTGCCGCCGCTAAAAAATAACGAAGCGTGCGAATTTCCATATGTCATTCCTCCTGATATTCCATATTTTCATATCATGATATAAATTATAACCATTAGCGCAAGACAGGTCAAGGCGCTATAATATAATCAGACATCAAGGAGGCGATACTGTGAATGATTTTTCGCTTAACCTAAAGCACGCGGGGTGCGACGCGGAGCGCGTTTCTGAGATTTGCAGCCTATATGAAAACGGAGAACTGACGGCTGTCGTCAAAAGACTGCGCCGGCACCGCGCCGACCTGATGGATAAGCTGCATCATACGCAGGAGGAGGTTGACTGTCTTGACAGCCTCATTCGCAAAATCAATAAAACACAAAATATTTAAGGAGGAACACTTATATGAAACTTAATCTTACAGACGAGTGGGACAAGACCTTCCCGAAAAGCGAAACGGTCGATCATAAAAAGGTGACGTTCCGCAACCGTTACGGCATTACGCTCGCCGCGGATATGTATGTACCGAAAGGCGCGGAGGGCAGGCTGCCCGCGATAGCCGTATGCGGACCGTTCGGCGCGGTAAAGGAACAGGCGTCGGGTCTGTACGCGCAGACAATGGCGGAACGCGGCTTTCTCACTATAGCATTTGACCCGTCGTTTACGGGTGAAAGCGGCGGCGAGCCGCGGTATATGGCTTCCCCCGACATAAATACCGAGGATTTTCAGGCGGCGGTCGATTTTCTATCGCTTTATGAGGGGGCAGATGCCGAAAAAATCGGCATTATCGGTATTTGCGGGTGGGGCGGCATGGCTCTGAATGCCGCAGCTCTCGACACTCGCATCAAGGCTACTGTCGCTTCCACCATGTACGATATGACCCGCGTAAATGCCAACGGTTACTTTGACAGTGAAAATACGGAGGAACAGCGCTATGAAAAGAAAAAGGCGCTGAACGCGCAGCGTCTTGTTGATTACAGGAACGGCAGCTATGCGCCCGGAGGAGGCGTCGTGGATCCGCTGCCTGAGGACGCGCCGTTTTTTGTCAAGGATTATCATGATTATTACAAGACAAAGCGCGGTTATCACAGCAGGAGCCTTAACTCAAACGGCGGTTGGAACGTGATCGGCTGTATGTCCTTTATGAACCAGCCGATCCTGCAATATTCCAATGAGATACGGAGCGCCGTTCTCATCATTCACGGCGAAAAAGCTCACTCGTGCTACTTCTCTAAGGACGCCTACGCCGGCATGATGAATAATAATCCTTGCCCGGATAACAAGGAACTGCTTATTATCCCCGACACGGTGCATACCGACCTGTATGACGGCGGCGGAAAAGACGCGATACCGTTTGAAAAGATTGAAAGGTTTTTCTCCGAATATTTGAATGCTTAAAGGACAAGGAAAAGAGCATAATTGAAAAATTACGGCAAAAGCCGCAGGCTTTAAACAATAACACCGCCAAAATATACGGCACAGCGCCATAACAGGTACTGTGCCGTATAATATTGCTTAGTCTGAATTACCAAATCCTTAAAAAATCAATATCAATAATTATCCGATCAATTCCTTTATTTTAGCCTCTGCGGCGGAGGCGTCAGCCTTACCGCGTGAATTTTTCATAACAAAGCCGATGAGCGACTTGATAGCCTTTTCCTTGCCGTTTTTGTAGTCATTGACGGCGTTTCCGTTAGCCGCGATTGCCTGCTCGCACAGCGCGAGCAGAGCCGCGTCGTCAAGACCGCCCATGTCGCTTTCGGAAATAAGCTCTGTCGCCCGCTTGCCGGTATCGAGCATCTTATCGAGTGTGCTTTTTGCGAGATTCATTCTGATTTTTCCGTCGTCAAGCAGCTTTATAAGCTCGTTGAGCGCGTCGGCAGTCACCTTGACGTCAAAATCCTCCTTGTCGCTCTCTGTATCGAGGCGGCGGAAGATTTGACCGATTATAAAGTTCGCGGCGGTTTTCGGATTTTTAGTGCCCTCGCAGGCAGTTTCGTAATATTCGGCTATCTTGCGGTATTTTGTAAGAAGCGCCGCGTCTGTTTCGGACAAACCGAGCTCTTTTACATATCTTTCGGCTTTTTGTGCAGGAAGTTCGGGAAGCAGATTTCTTAACTCCTCGACCTCCTCGCGTGATACATTTATAGTGACGAGGTCCGGGTCGCGGAAATAGCGGTAGTCATTCGCGTCCTCCTTGCCGCGCATACTTGAGGTAGTATTCGTCACATCGTCATAGCGCAGTGTTTCCTGAACAACCTGTCCTCCGCTCTCGAGGATATCGACCTGCCGTTCAAATTCATATTCCATAGCCTTTGCGATAAACGCTATGGAGTTCATATTCTTGATCTCGGTCCTTGTGCCGAGCTTGTCGCTGCCGGCTTCACGAACGGATATATTAACGTCGCATCGCATAGAACCCTCCTGCATTTTGCAGTCGGAAACGCCGATGTATCGCATAATAAGCTGGAGCTTTTCAACGTATTCGCGTGCTTCCTCGACAGACCTGATGTCGGGCTCGGAAACAATCTCAATAAGAGGCACGCCGCCGCGATTGTAGTCTACAAGCGTATCACCGCGGCGGTGGATAAGCTTTCCCGCGTCCTCCTCAATGTGTATACGCGTCAGACGTATCCTTCTGCCGTTTGAAAGCGGAATATAGCCTCCTACGCACAGCGGCATATCATACTGCGAGATCTGATATGCCTTGGGCAGGTCGGGGTAGCAGTAATTTTTTCTGTCCATTTTCGCCGTTTCGGGAATAGTACAGTTTGTGGCAAGGCCTGCCATTACAGCATAGCGGACAACCTGACGGTTCAGCTTAGGGAGAGTTCCCGGAAGTCCTATGCAAATGGGACAGCAGTGTGTGTTAGGTTCTCCGCCGAACTGCGTGGTGCAGCCGCAGAAAATTTTTGTTTTCGTCGAAAGCTCTACATGAGTTTCAAAGCCGGCGACCAATTCATACTTCATATTTATCCGAACCTCCTTATAGCTTTACGCCGAATTCTGTGGATTTAAAAGCTTCGGGAACAGCCGTTTCGTACTGATAAGCCGCATTGAGTATAGCCGCCTCGGAGAATGTATTTCCTATCAGCTGCATACCTATGGGCATACCGTTTGCGTTAAATCCGCACGGAACGGAAACGGCGGGAAGTCCGCATATGTTTACGGGAACGGTGCATATATCCGTCAGATATGTTTCAACAGGGTCGCTTATAGCGTTGCCGTTTTTAAAGGCGGTCATAGGGACAGTCGGCGCGAGGATAATGTCGCACCTTGTGAACGCGTCCTTAAAGGCATTGACAATAGTTCCGCGCAGGTTCTGCGCCTTTTTGTAGTATGCGTCATAATAGCCCGAACTTAAAACATATGTGCCGAGGAGTATTCTGCGTTTCACCTCGTCGCCGAAGCCCTCGCTCCTTGTCTTTTTTATCATGTCATTAACATCATCGTAATGTTCCGCCTTATAGCCATAGCGAATGCCGTCATATCTTCCGAGGTTTGAGGACGCCTCCGCACAGGCGAGGATATAGTAAACGGGTAGAGCATACTTCAAAACAGGCAAATCAAAATAAATAATTTCCGCGCCGAGCGACTCATAAACCTTGGCGGCAGCAAGTACAGCCTCGCGCACATCGTCGCGAACGCCGTCGATATATTCCTTTGCTATGCCGATTTTCATGCCCTTTATGGGATTTTTCAGAGAACCGGCGGCGGGAGCGCCCTGTCTGCCCCTTGAGGTAGAGTCCTTTTCGTCATATTCCGAAATAGCGTCAAATACTATTGCGGCGTCCTCGACCGATGCGGTTACAGGACCTATCTGGTCAAGACTTGAGGCGTAAGCGATAAGCCCGTAACGCGATACGGCGCCGTATGTGGGCTTCAGACCGACTATTCCGCAGAAACTCGCGGGCTGGCGTATAGAGCCGCCCGTGTCCGAGCCTAAGCCGTAGACAGCTATATTCCCGCCGACAGCCGAAGCTACTCCTCCGGAACTGCCGCCCGCAACGTGTTCTGTATTGTGGGGGTTTTTAGCTCCGCCGAAGCATGAAGTTTCACAGGACGAACCCATAGCGAACTCGTCCATATTCGTTTTACCGAGAAGCACGGCGTTCTGTTTTTTCAATATATCCCAAACCGTAGCGTCATAGATAGGCACATATCCTTTCAGGATTTTTGAACAGCAGGTCGTTTCAACACCGTCGGTAGATATGTTATCCTTTAACGTCATCGGAATGCCCTCGAGAGGGGAAAGCTCCTCGCCGCCCGCGATTTTTTTATCGACGATGCGGGCGGTTTCAAGAGCGGCATATGGCGTCACTTTTACATAGGCGTTAAGCTCGCCGTTGCATTTTTCTATCTCATCAATATATGATTTTGTAAGCTCTTCACATGAGATCTGCTTGCTGCGGAGAAGCTCGCTCACCTTTTTTATGTTTCCTCTTTTGCTCAATTCATTTCACCACCGTAACAAGTTTTAAGCACGTTTCCTTACGAGAAAGTGTCCGTCGTCAGTATCACGCGCGTTGCCGAGGATTTTATCTCTGTCCGCGGACGGGATAACCTCGTCCTCTCTCAATACGTTAGAGAGATTGTTGATGTTATCAAACTCCGTTGTGGAATCCTCAGCGCTGTTGATGGTATCTGCGAAAGCTATTACCTGCTCCATGTCGCTTGTCAGCTTCTCAAGTTCATCATCTGAAACAAAAAGTTTGCTTAGCGTCGCGATCTTAAGGATCTCCTCGCGTGTAACCATTTATATCCCTCCTAATAAGCATTTATTCCGTTATCTTATCTTGATGTGTATTTCTCTGAGCTGCTGCTCCGTTACCTCGTTTGGCGCGCCGAGAAGCACATCCTGGGCGTTGCTGTTCATCGGGAACGCTATTACCTCGCGGATATTCTCCTCATCGGTGAGGAGCATAAGCATTCTGTCAATACCGGGAGCCATACCCGCGTGCGGCGGGGCGCCGTACTTGAACGCGGTATAGAGTGAGGAGAACTTTTCCTTGAGAACGTCCTCGGTATAGCCCGCGATCTCGAACGCCCTGACCATTATGCCGAGGTCGTGATTTCTTACCGCGCCCGACGAAAGCTCTGTGCCGTTACAGACTATATCGTACTGATAAGCAAGAATCTCGCACGGATCCTTTGTCAGGAGCGCCTCCATGCCGCCCTGAGGCATAGAGAACGGGTTGTGTGTGAATACAACCGCTCCCGTATCCTCGTCGTGCTCGAACATCGGAAAGTCGGTTATAAAGCACAGCTCAAATCGGTTCTTGTCTATAAGTGACAGGCGCTCGGCGACCTCCGTTCTTATTTGACCCGCGAGCTTAGGGGCCATCTCCCCGCTGTCGGCGATAAAGTAGATAACATCTCCCGCGCTTGAGGAGTTGATTTCAATCAGCTTTTCGCGGTCGCCCTCCTTAAGGAATTTGTCTATCGGACCGTCAAAGGTCATATCTTCGCGAACCTTGACATAGCCGAGACCCTTCATGCCTATGGAGAGCGCAAACTCCTCCATTCTTTTAAACCAGCTCTTTGACTGCGAGGCGGCGTTTGGAACGTTTATGCTGCGAACCGTTTTACCGCGGAACGGCGCGAAATCCGTATCCGCGAACATATCACTTATATCCTTGATGAGCAGCGGGTTGCGCAGATCCGGCTTGTCGGTGCCGTAGGTTATCATAGCCTCCGCGTAAGGGATCCTGCGAAACGGGGGTTTTGAAACCTCCTTGCTCGAAAATTTCGTAAATGTTTCGTACAGAACTTCCTCCGCGACCGCGAATACGTCGTCCTGCCCGGCAAAAGCCATTTCAAAATCGAGCTGATAGAACTCTCCCGGCGAGCGGTCGGCTCTGGCGTCCTCGTCACGGAAGCACGGTGCTATCTGGAAGTATTTATCGAAACCCGATACCATCAAAAGCTGCTTAAAGATCTGCGGCGCCTGCGGGAGAGCGTAGAACATACCTTTATGCTTACGGCTCGGAATAAGGTAATCGCGCGCGCCCTCCGGCGAAGATGCGGACAAAATAGGCGTCTGAATTTCGAGGAAGCCAAGCTCTGTCATTTTACTTCTCAAAAAAGAAATAACCCTTGAGCGGAGAACGATATTATCGTGAACCTTTTTGTTGCGAAGGTCAAGGAAGCGGTACTTCAGCCGAACCTCCTCCTTTGTTTCCTTAGACGCGGCGATCTCGAACGGGAGAGCCGCGGGAGCCTTGCCGAGAACAGTCAGGGTATTCGCGGCAATTTCCACTGTGCCTGTCGCTATCTTCGGGTTATATGTTTCGGCGTCACGTTTAACTACCGTGCCGCTTACTGTAAGCGAGCATTCCTTGTTGACGCCCTTGAGCATATTCTCGTCGTGAATAACGACCTGAACGACGCCGTACTGGTCGCGAATATCAAGAAACATTACTCCGCCGTGGTCGCGGATATTCTCAAGCCAGCCAGCAACGCGAACGTTCTGTCCAATGTGGTTTTCGCGAAGATCCCCGCAGTATAATGTTCTGTAACAGTTCTCTCTTATCATAGTCAAATTCCTTTCGTGCCTTAAAATCACGGCAGATTTATTACATAATTAAAGGTTAAATTAAAAAAATATAATATATTATACCATTATTGACGGTTCGTTTCAACACATTTTTGACGTAAAATCGGCGTTTCGGCGTCTGTCGCTTAACTATGAAGCTGAATATGCTCAGACCGCTAATTAAAAAATTCCCTCACGCATTATCTCAGCATGAGGGAATTTTATCTTGAAATACGGCTTTTCAAGGCTCAAGGCGCTTTCTCAGGGCCCTGCATACCATATCAATAGGTATCGAAAGCAGCGCCCATAAAAAGCTGTAGAGCAGACATATCTGTCCGAAAAGGTTGAACGGGAGAGATGAATAATCCCATACGTTCATATTGAAAATCATATTGACAATAACGCCTGTGATAAATTCAGCCGTTGTTATTACGGCGCTTCCGAGCAGACATTTTTTCCATATAGGATAATTCTCCCTGCCCTTGCTCAGCTTATATAATGTATAGAAGCATACTCCGCCCGTAATGAGCATAGTCCAGTGCGTATAATGCCGCCACATTATTTCTATCGCTCCATATGACAGACCGCCCAGCGCAAATATCTCAGCATCTTTAATAATATCCTTCATTTACATCACCTGTTTTATTATGCGCGTAAAAGGATTTTTTATGCAGAAGCATATTTGCTTTTTGGGATTATCACGCCCGAGTTATGTTTTTGACAGCTTTTTTATTTTATGATTCCGAGGATCTCAACGCTTCTCGCGACAAAATCCTTCAGCTCGTCAGCGGTGAGCTTTCTCTGACTGATTACGGCAAGGTCGAGGATATGCTTGCAGACAAGCGTGCGGTTTTCCTCGTTCAGGTTCGGAAGCGACTTTATAATATCGTTCGCGGTATTTATAACGAGCGTTTCCTTTATATCGGGAGAACCTCCGAAAAGTCCGCCGTACAGATTGTTCATATCCGTCATACGTCTCATATATTCGTTTTGGAGAAGTATGGCGGGAGTGTCCTTTGTCTTAAGGCTTTCCGTCTTTATTTCAAGCTTATCGTTTTCGAGAGCGGCTTTGAAAATTTCCTTTATCTCATCATCGCTATCGGCGTTTGCTTCCTCGCCGGATTTCAGCGCGTCGCCCAGCTCGGAATCGATCCTCGTAAGCTTTGTTCCGCTTTCCTTGTATTCAAGGAAGCTTATGAAGTGGGTGTCAATAGTGTGTGACAGTATCACCGCGTCAAGTCCGTTTTCCTTGAACATATCAATGTACTTCGCCTGTACGTTTTCGTCCGTCACATAGAATATCTTATCACCCTGCCTCGGGCAGTCCGCAAAGGTCTTGTACTCGCCTGAGATAGTCTTAAAGAGAATTATATCCTTAACTCTGTCGTAGAATTTCTCGTCCTTAATGCAACCGAATTTGATGAACGGCGCGATGTCGTCCCAATAGCCCTCGTATGTCTCGCGATCGTTTTTGAACATAGAGGTGAGCTTGTCGGCGACTTTTTTTGTTATGTGCTTTGAGATTTTCGCGACCTCTCCGTCATTTTGCAGGGAGCTCCTCGAAACATTAAGGGGAATGTCGGGGCAGTCGATAACGCCCTTTAAGAGCATAAGAAACTCGGGAACGACCTCCTTGATGTTATCAGCTATATAGACCTGATTTGAATACAGCTTGATTTCACCGGGCATGACCTGCAGTTTATCGGTCTGTTTCGGAAAGTACAAAATGCCTTTCAGGTTAAACGGATAATCGACATTCAAATGTATCCAGAACAGCGGTTCGTTTATATCCGAAAACACTTCGGTGTAAAATTCCTTGTAATCCTCGTCTGTACACTCGCGAGGCGGCTTCAGCCAAAGCGGAGTGGTGTTGTTTACGGGCACAGGCTCGCGCTTAACCTCCTCGCCGTCTTCATTTTTTGTTACGACTGCTTCATCGTCGGCGGGATTGAGGTATATCTCATACGGCATAAAGTGACAGTATTTAAGGAGCAGATCGCGAATCTTGTCTTTATCAAGAAATTCCTCCTCGTCCTGCGAAATGTGCATGGTGACAGTTGTCCCGCGCCCGGTGCGTGTACCGTCCGAAATTGTGTATGAGGTACTGCCGTCGCTTTCCCAGTGAACAGGCTTCGCGCCGTCCTGATATGAAAGAGTTTCAATCTCAACGCTGTCGGAAACCATATATGATGAGTAGAAGCCGAGACCGAAGTGACCGATAATCCCGGCATTGTCGCCGGATTTATCCTTGTATTTCTCGATAAATTCCTCCGCGCCCGAAAAAGCGATTTGAGTGATGTACTTTTCCACCTCGTCCGCAGTCATGCCGAGACCGTTATCGGATATGGCGAGCGTCTTAGCGTTCTTATCGACGACAACCTCTATCCTCGGGGCAGCGCCGTCGTTTTCCGCGTCTCCGATGCTGCAAAGACCCTGATATTTTTTTATCGCGTCACAGGCATTGGCTACGATTTCTCTGAGGAAAATATCCTTATCCGAATACAGCCATTTTTTAATTATCGGAAATATATTTTCCGATTCAACCTTAATTTGTCCCTCTTTTTTCATATTGCTTAAATACCTCCTGTAAGCTTTAGCATATCATTAAGCGGAAGTCGTGAAACTTCCGCGCTGTATCATGGATATAATAATACTATTTCAAAAAATTGTCAAATGGCTTTCGGAGTAAATTTGTGTCAGTCGTATCCGTAAATTTTCTGTAATTTATTATTCAGCTTATGAATATTCCGAGGTTGACGAAAAAATCCGTCGATGATATAATCATAATGAGAAATTTTTAACATAAATAATACGAAAAGACGGGTACATATATATGAAAATTACCGACATAATAACAGCCGAACATAAAAGCCTTTCCTTTGAGGTTTTTCCGCCTAAGACAAGCGACAGCTTTGAAAGCGTTAATTCCGCTATACGCAAAATTGCCGCCCTTAAACCAAGTTATATGAGCGTTACATACGGCGCGGGCGGCGGCACAAGCAAATTCACCGTCGATATAGCGCATGAAATTGATACTCTCGGCGTCACGCCTGTCGCCCACCTTACCTGCGTATCCTCAAGCAGGGAGCAGATTGACAGCCAGCTTTTAAGAATGCTTGAAAACGGAATATATAATGTTCTCGCTCTGCGCGGCGATATTCCCGCGGGCTTTGACAAAGACAAAATGGAGTTTTCCTATGCGAGCGAACTTATAAATGAAATAAAGTCCGTGGGCGATTTCTGCATCGGAGGAGCGTGCTACCCCGAGGGACATCCCGAAAGCAGCTCTCTTGACGACGACATAAAGAACCTAAAGCTAAAGGCGGAAAGCGGCTGCGAATTTTTTACAACACAAATGTTCTTTGAAAACGCCAAATTTTATGATTTCCTTTATAAACTAAGAGCCGCCGGCATAAACGTTCCTGTCGTCGCGGGGATCATGCCTGTAACGAGCGTAAAGCAAATTGATAAAATTTTCACTCTTTCAGGCTCGCGGCTTCCCGATGAATTGAGAAGCATCGCCGACCGCTACGGCTCGTCCCCCACAGATATGAAAAAAGCCGGAATCGAGTTCGCCCTTAAACAAATTACAGACCTTTACGAAAACGGACTTAATGCCGTTCATGTATATACAATGAACAATCACGATGTTGCCGAACAGATACAGACAAATCTCGAGGAAATTTTAAAATGATATATTTATATTCATTAGGCTCAGATAAGGTAGACATAACAGAAAAAGAGGTCTACCGCTATCTCGGCTACGGCAGGATTTATCCGGGCGATGATGTTACAGATCTTATCGGGAAGTGCGTTAAGGATTTTAACAAGTTTGTCGCATATAAAGCGTGCTATACCGAGGTTAATATTGATATCGACGAGGAGAGCGAACTCGTTGATTTCGGGTTTATGAAAGTCAACAGTCACTCTCTTACCCTTAATTTGCGCGGCTGCGGGTCGGCATACATTTTTGCCGCGACTACGGGAGCTATGGCTGAACGTCATATCATAAAGCAAAATCGGCTTTCCGCGCTGAGAGGCATTGTCACAGACGCGGTCGGCTCGGCTTCTATCGAGGACTTCTGCAATATATTAAACAAAAAGCTCTCCGATACAGCCGCTTCGGAAGGAAAGTTTCTGCGCCCGCGTTTCAGCTGCGGCTATGGCGACTTTTCACTCGAATACCAGCCGCAAATACTCTCATTTCTTGACAGCAGCAGAAAAATAGGTCTTGGCATTACCGATAATCTGATGATGACCCCCGTTAAATCTGTAACCGCCGTTATAGGCGTAAGCAGCACCCCTGTCAGCTGCCGTTCGGACTGCTTGAAATGCGAAAAAACGGATTGCCGGTATCGTGTGTAACGCGGACAATAAAAATACATTACTGAAGTGTTTCACGGAATTTAATATTCAGCGGATATTCGAGCCGTAAACGCCAAACGGCATAAACAGAGGTGAAATTGTTTCGGAAAATATATATGCAAGAGGTATCGCTATGAAAATCACCGAGCTTATAAAAAATCAGATAGTTTACTTTGACGGAGGAATGGGGACGCTTCTGCAGGAAAGAGGACTTGGGGCGGGAGAGTTTCCCGAAACGTGGAATATCATCCGCCCCGAGGTCGTAACGGAAATACACCGTTCCTACTATGAGGCGGGGGCAAATATCATTAAAACAAATACATTCGGAGCAAACTGTCTGAAATTTGATAACCTTGAAGAAATCGTCACGAGGGCGGTCGAAAACGCCAATAAAGCAAGAGAAGGCTTCGCAAACGCCTATATCGCGCTCGACATAGGCCCGATAGGAAAAATGCTGAAGCCGTTGGGCGATCTTGATTTTGAGAGGGCTGTCGAGATCTTTGCCGAAACAATAAAAATCGGCTCTGCTCTCGATGTTGACCTGATATTGATAGAAACCATGAACGACTCATACGAAACAAAAGCAGCCGTGCTTGCCGCTAAGGAAAATTCATCTCTCCCAATATTCGTAACAACCGTTTACGATGAAAACGCAAAGCTTATGACCGGCGCCGACCCCAAGTGCATGGTCGCTCTGCTTGAGGGGCTTGGAGCCGACGCCATAGGGCTCAACTGCTCTCTCGGGCCGGAGCAGATGAAGCGTATCGTGCCTATGATTGTTGAGGAGGCAAGCGTACCTGTCATAGTCAACCCTAACGCGGGACTTCCGCACAGCGAAAACGGCAGAACGGTATATGACGTTGACGCGGACAAATTCTCGGACATTATGGCAGAGATCGCGGAGTCCGGCGCGCGCATACTCGGAGGCTGCTGCGGAACTACACCGGAATTTATCCGAAAAACGATTGAAAAAACAAAAGGACTTAAGCCCGGGCCTATAAAATTTAAGAATACAACCCTCGTTTCGTCATATACTCATGCTGTTGAAATCGGTCCTTCACCTGTTTTAATAGGCGAGCGGATCAATCCCACAGGCAAATCGAAATTTAAAGAGGCTCTCCGACAAAATAACATGGACTATATCCTCAACGAGGGTATAGCTCAACAGGAAAAGGGTGTACAAATTCTCGACGTCAATGTGGGGCTGCCCGAAATCGACGAGGTGGAAATGTTAAAGAACGCTGTATTCGAGTTGCAGAGCGTCGTCGATCTGCCGCTGCAAATCGATACTGTCAATATCGCGGCTATGGAGCAGTCTATGCGGCTTTACAACGGCAAGCCGCTTGTAAACTCGGTCAACGGAAAGATTAAAAATATGAATGAGGTTTTCCCTCTGATAAAAAAGTACGGCGGTACGCTTATCGCCCTGACGATCGATGAAGACGGCATACCCGATACCGTCGAGGGCAGACTGAGAATCGCCGAAAAAATAATACAGACCGCTGAGGAATACGGCATAGACAAGAAGGACATTATCGTTGACCCGCTGGCCATGACGATTTCGAGTGACACGAACAGCGCGAATATCACCCTCGAAACAGTTAAGCGCTTGAACGAAAGAGGCATTAAAACGAGCCTCGGTGTGTCCAATATTTCTTTCGGGCTTCCTAACAGGGAGTTCGTTACATCTACCTTTTTTGCCATGGCACTTCAAAACGGTCTTAACTGCGCGATTATGAACCCGTACTCGCAGGAGATGATGAAAGTTTATTATTGCTTCAACGCCCTCACGAACCGTGATGTCAACTGCACAAAATATATAGACTTCTGCTCTGCCGTTGTAACACAAACAGTGTCAGCGGCTGCTCCCGCGGGAGTAAATGCGGACGGTCCGGACGATGAACCGCTTAAAAAAGCAATAATCAAGGGCTTGAAAGAGCAGGCGGCGGCGATAACCGCCGAAATGCTGAAAACCCTTTCTCCGCTTGACCTGATTGATACTCAGATAATTCCCGCTCTCGATATTGTCGGCAAGGGCTTCGAGGAAAAAACCGTATTTCTGCCTCAGCTTCTTATGAGCGCGGAGGCATCTAAGGCAAGCTTTGACGTCGTAAAGGCATCTATGACGAGCAATAATGAATCCGTAAAGGGCAGGATAATTCTCGCAACCGTAAAAGGAGATATACACGACATAGGCAAAAATATAGTTAAGGTTCTGCTTGAAAACTACGGCTACGAGGTTATCGACCTCGGCAAGGACGTTCCTCCCGAGCTTGTGTGTGAAACAGCCGTTAAACAGGAAATAAACCTTGTCGGCTTGAGCGCGCTTATGACAACTACTGTTCCGAGCATGGAGGAAACAATCAGACTTCTGCGCCGGAAACGCCCTCAATGCCGTGTGGTTGTCGGCGGTGCCGTCCTTACGCAGGAATACGCCGATATGATAGGCGCGGATTACTACGCAAAGGACGCTATGGAAACTGTCAGATATGCCGAGGAATTTTTCGCGCGTTAATAAACGGAATAAAAACAAAAGGGCTGTAACCGGCGGTACATTTTGCTGATTACAGCTCTTTTTGATGCTTATTCCCCTATAGGCGCGATAGTATTTTCATCAAGCGCGTAATAATTAACGCCCTCTATCGTGACAACGCTGTCCCTGACTAAATCAGAGCAGTCATAAAAGCCCGAAAATGTTCGGTCGTAGTGTCCCCCTTTAATCAGGACCTTATTCTTTATTATCTCAACCCGATTGTCTGCTATGGGGTACGCCAGTCTTTTTGTAAATTTATATGTTTCTCCTTTTTCATCGCCGCCGGTGCATATGAAATCGACCGTTTCAACAGTCTTTGATGACGATAGCAGGTTTTCGCCCGAAACGGCTTTGAATGTATCATCATATATGGATATATAGGAAAACGACGGTGATAAGAGGTTTTGATAATTATGCGCGTAGAATTTAATCGCGTCATACCGCTCCGATCCGCAAATGTTAAAAGTGTATGTTCGTGCCGATATAGCATCTTTGGCAAGGGCGGCGTTATTAAACATGATTGGAAGTCCTTTTTGCACGTTTTCATTTATAATCGATGAAAAATTATAGACATTCGTCACCTGAGATAAAGCACTTTCTCTTTTCATTTTAATCTTATAGCAGTCGTTTACGTTAAAGGTAATTTCGGGAGTATTCTCTTCGCTTGAAAACTGCTCCGAAATATCGGTTTCACACGTTATATGCTTATCGGCCGTTGTTACGGCTGATACAAACGCGGTTATAAACTCCTGCTCCGTTCCCGTCATGCTCACTGTCTTTATTGTGCAGCTCACAGCAGCGCCTCCTTTAAATTATTTTCAAGAAAATTTTCAACAGTGGTAAAATCGTATACCTTCGAGCTCGTTATCAAAATATCGCGCATAGACGCCAGGTCCGCCATGATATGGCCGCCGTCAGCCGTTTGTCCGCCGTGATTAGGATCGCAGTTACAACACGGCTCGGTCAGCTTACCCGTCAGTCTTGTCATCACTTTAATACGTCCTAACATACGCTCACTCCTTCCGCGTTACAGCCTTTTCAACAATAAACGGGCTGAACGGAACTACCATATAGTAATCGCCCTCGGCTGTTTGAAGTCCTATATCAAAGCGATAGTCCCTGAACTCAAGTTTCTGTGTATCCTCCGGCTTGAGAGCTATGATATAGCCGTCATTCCGCCTGTCGTCAGGAGTAATTATTTTTTTCAGAACGTAATCTCCATTTTCGGGTTCGAGCTTAACGCCGAATATGAACTTCTCCCCGTCCTTTAAAGTGTATATGCTGTCATCTTCGTTTTTAACGGTAAGCAAAAGCGTCATGGTAGTGCCTCTCACTATTTCAAACTTCATAACTTTCCTCCCTCTAAGATATTTTGTTCTATATATCACAAAATTTTTATAACCTTTACCCCTCCTTTATTATTTAAATTGACCCTATAATTTAATTATAGAATATGTGTTCCCGTAATGCAATAGTTTTATAGAAATTTTGTTCTGTTATACAAAAAAGAACATATGTTTTATATGCTGTTTGGACAAATTTTTTTAATATAATACAGTACCGAAAATAACACTTGCGGTACCGCAAACAGCAAATTTCATTATAACCGCCGCTTATGTCCCCCTCTAAGGCGGCGGGGAAAGTCCCGTATTGAATACACCCGCGGTACTGTAAATCAAAAGTCGGTATATCGAAATTCGTTTATCCTTCAGATAAGTATCTGAAAACGGGCGGAGCAAAAGCGGCGCGGCAAGTTCCACGCCCTGCCGTGCCGCTTTTTATTATTGTGACATACTACCAACGCCTATGCTTTGCACAGAGGCGTTGGCTTCTAGCTCAACGACACCACCGTGACCGAGTAGCAACGAACTAACCCCCATGTGCCCACGGTTTTTTATCTGTTCCACCTTTTAACATTACTACAGTTCCTATAGGTAAAAATTTTTCTCCTATTTTTACCATTATCTTTTCTCCGTTTTTTCATATTTTTCCTTTTCAAATTGTAAACAAGATATTACTCCGTCTTGAGGATATATACATCCTTTTCTTACAAAATTTTCTTTTTCCGCTCTATATACTACGTACTCCATACATTGCATTTCATCTTGCATTTCAGGTTTTTGCAAATCATCTAAAAAACCAGATGATTTACTATATTTCTTGGTTGGCAAAACTATTGAATCATCATAAATAAAATCTATTCTTATTCTGTTTATAACATATCCTCCTTTTTCAACCGCATCAAATATTTCTTTAAACTGTTCTATTGTTTCAAATGAATTTATATTCATATAGTAAAAATCTTCATTGTCTCTTGTTTCTTTTTTTACTATTTCCATAAATTTCCCCCCGTTCTTCGTTTTTTCTATACTATCAATTTCTCTTATAATCTTTCAACATTTTCCATTTTCTCACCTTTTTGTGTAACATCATATATCGGGCTTTGATTAGATTGCAGATTTATGACAAAACTAAATTGACATAATACGCAATTAATCCCCCGCTTTAGAAACGGGGGATTAATTTATGATTTTTGTTAAACGTTTTCTGCCATCAGGCAGGCAAAAAACTTAAATCAGGCTTTGCCTACCGAACCAAAGAGTTCCATTTTTCCCTTAACGGTCGCCTTGATAGCCTCAAAGCCGGGAGCGAGGAGCTTTCTCGGATCGAAGCCCTTGCCCTGAAGATCCTTGCCCGCTTCGATATACTTTCTTGTGGCGTCCGCGAAAGCAAGCTGGCACTCAGTGTTTACGTTGATCTTTGAAACACCGAGAGCTATAGCCTTCTTTATCATATCCTCAGGGATACCTGTGCCGCCGTGAAGAACAAGGGGCATATCACCCGTGAGCTGCTGAACCGCATCGAGAGTTTCAAAGCTGAGGCCCGCCCAGTTTTCGGGATACTTTCCGTGAATGTTGCCGATACCCGCCGCAAGCATTGTTACTCCGAGGTCTGCGATCTGCTTGCATTCATTCGGATCCGCGCATTCGCCCGCGCCGATAACGCCGTCTTCCTCACCGCCTATTGCTCCGACCTCTGCCTCAAGGCTGAGATTCTTTTCATTGCAGATCTTAACGAGTGCCTTTGTCTTTTCAATATTTTCCTCGATCGGATAGTGAGAGCCGTCGAACATAACAGAGCTGAAGCCCGCCTCGATGCACTTCAAGGCGCCCTCGTAGCTGCCGTGGTCAAGGTGAAGCGCGACAGGAACAGTAATGCCGAGCTCCTCGAGCATACCTTTAACCATGCCGACTACCGTCTTGTAGCCGCACATATACTTCCCGGCGCCCTCTGATACGCCGAGGATTACGGGAGAATTAAGCTCCTGAGCAGTCAGGAGGATAGCCTTTGTCCACTCAAGATTGTTGATGTTGAACTGACCGACAGCATAGTGACCCGCCTTTGCCTTTGTAAGCATTTCTTTTGCGTTTACTAATGGCATTTTTATCACACTCCATATTATTTTGACATTGTGCATGCTGCACTATAAAATAATTATACAATAGTCCTTGAAAAATATAAAGCTTTTTCCAAAAAAATCTGAAAATTATATGTAAATTTATCACAGCTCGCTAAGGCACTCCGCAAATGACTGCTTGAGCACATTAAGTCCCTCAATAAGCGTTTCCTCGTCAATAACAAGAGGCGGCATGAGCTTGACGACCGCGTTGTTTCTGCCCGCGAGCTCGATTATCAGCTTATGCTCAAACGCTTTTTTTGTTACCCTTTCGCCGAAGTCAACACACGGTATCTCCGCACAGTCAAATCCCCATATAAGACCTATTCCGCGCAGCTTGATGCGGCTGTCGAGCGTGAGGATCTCCCTCTCGGCAAAGTCCCTGACGATTTTCGCCTTATCCTGAACCTGACGTTCTACGTTGTTGCCGAGCATATATTCAAGTCCTGCCTTCGCCGCGACAAACGAAAGCTGATTGCCTCTGAACGTACCGTTATGCTCACCGGGAGCAAAACAGTCGAGCTCGGGTTTTACAAGCGTCAGAGCAAGCGGCAGCCCATAGCCGCCTATAGACTTTGACAGAACTACAATATCGGGAACTATGCCCGCGCGCTCGAACGAAAAATATGTTCCCGTTCTCGCGCAGCCGACCTGAATATCATCAACTATCAGGACAATATCGTAATCATCGCAGAACTTTCTCGCGGCTTTGAGCCATTCAACGTCTAAGACATGAATGCCGCCCTCCGCCTGCACAGTTTCAATCACAAGAGCCGCGGGCTTCTCCACGCCGGAATGGTCGTCGTTAATCAAGTTTTGCATATATTTAATCGTATCAAGCCCGGGGTACATATATGGAGCGGGAATGTGTGTGACGTCGTGCAGCTCAACGCCCGCTCCCTTTCTCGCGCTCGAATCGGTAGTAAGCGAAAGCGCGCCGAGCGTCATACCATGGAAGCAGCCCATAAGGGAAAATACGTTGCTTCTGCCCGTAGCCTTGCGGGCAAGCTTCAACGCCGCCTCGACAGCGTTTGTGCCTGTAGGACCGGGAAACAATATTTTAAAATCAAGTCCTCTCGGCTTCAGAACTTTTTCCTCCATAAAGGATATAAGCTCCGCTTTTGGAGTGGTATACATATCGAGAGCGTGCATGACACCGTCGCTTTCGATATATTCGATAAGCTTCGGCTTGATATAATCATTATTATGACCGTAGTTTACCGCGCCCGCTCCGCAAAAGAAATCTATATATCTTTCTCCGTTTTCATCATACATAAACGAGCCCTTGGATTTTTGGAAAACAGCAGGAAATCTTCTGCAATATGAACGCACATTCGATTCATAATTTTCAAAAATTTCGGTATTCAAAGTATTTATACCCCTTCCCCGACCTGTAAGGTCATTATACGCGCGTTTTGCGTTTAAGTTCATTTGAACTCACAAGATAAATTTTATCCCTTATTCCTGACTTTGTCAATGTTATAGTATAATAAATAAAGGCTTAAATGTAAAAACAGCCGTTCAATTAAGAATCTTGTCCTGTCAATATAAGATATAACCAAGTCAAGATGACGCCCTCGCCTCAAGCTGACGGTGTAATGTAAGTATGATTACTCGCTCTGCGCCTTTAACGCCGAACAGCGGCAGGCGGCTTATTTCCGCGTCTATATGTCGGAAAAATATTATCATGTAAAATAAAACAGACGCCGCGTTTAAATGCAGCGCCTGTTTTATGAAATAAAGAAACCCTCGGTAGAGATTTAAAATCAGAGAACGATCTTCTTGTCGCCGCCAATGCCGTTAACAACATAGTAAGCAACGCCGTTTTCGGGCTGAACATAAATATCAAGTGTCTTGATGGGATCTTCATTGCCCTCCGCCTTATAAGCAGCCTTGATCGCGTCAACGATTTCCTTATCGCTGTAGTTGCCGCCCGCGTACTGAATGTTTAAGGAAACCTTAATAGCGCTTGACTGTTTCTTCGCCGCGGGAGCTTTCTTTTCAGCTCCGGTTTCTTTGACTGCCGCAGCAGCTGTTGCCTTTGTTTCTTTCTCCGCCGCCTTTGCAGTCGTTTTCTTAACTGTTTCCTTAGCGGAAGTTTTCTTTGTAGTAGCCATATACAATTTTCTCCTTTTCATTTTAATAACCTATGTTTTATAAGCATATTATATCTATTTTATCCCAAATTGTCAAATGATAAACGCAAAAAAACACGTTTTTGGAAAAAGAATGGTTACATACCCAATATATGCTAAACAAAACAAAATTTATTGTGCATAACACCTATCCAATAAGGGCTCTGCACCGCCTGTTTATCAGTTTTCAAGCTTTTCAAGCATTTTCCGGACTGTTGAACGCTTTACCATTTTTCCGTCAATGTATATGTATTCGTCAGGATCGCCCTCCGAGTATTCTATAAGCTCCTCTCTGGAAAGCTGAGGAAGCACCTTTTCCTTTGGCTTGTCCGCATTCTGCTTGTCCTTATTTGATTTGGAGTTGATTATAAAGTCATTTACCGAGAAATAGGAATTGTACCCGATTATAAGTGTAACCAGCGCGGGCAAAATCAAAAGTATAAGCACGGCAAAGACACAAGTTATTGCGAGCATATTGCCAATCATAATAAAAAGCAAAAACATTAACGCACCGATAAACAGGAGCGCGAGGAGAGTTTTTCCGTTTTGAGCTATAGCGATAAAGGATAAAAGCAGCGCGTTTTTATAAATATTTACCGATTTCAGCTCAACGGTAACAGTCATCATACCCATATTGAACGTCATAAACAAATATATTAAAGCCACTATAATGCTCATGACTAACGCCGTAATTATTACCGGATTTGATAAATCATTTCGGTAAAATTCAAACGTAATATAAAATCCCGAAAATACAAAATAGTTGACTATCCCCTGAATAAAGAACTGAAACGCGTTGTCCTTAATACCCCTTTTAAAATCACGGGCAACCCTGACTTCATTGCCGCGGACTATATTCCTGACTATATAAAATAAGCCCGCTGTAAAAGGCGCCGTTAACGGAATAATCAAGGCGACAACAAAAAAATAAATGCCGCCTGAAAAATATGTAATTAAACCGATTATCCCTGCCGAAATCACAAGCGGAATATCAAACAAAAGATTTGCCAGAAACAATGTTTTCAGGTTTTTACTCAAGACATTTGAAAAAAAGTTAGCAAGCGATCTGTCCCTGCTGTTATTATTTGAAGCTGCCATTATTAAATTTTCCCCTAAATATGATTAGCTTATGCCGAAAAAGCCCTGTCGTTTATTCTGCATAGATATTATATCACTTTAGGAAAACGAAAACAACCCCGAGAAAACCAGCGAAAGCAGCATATCAATAAGCGACGATACCGCGAGTATCAGCAATCCCCAAAATATCCTGACCGTATACAGCTTAAACTCGTTACAAATATCCGGCTTAATCCCTCGCAGAGAGGTCATAATATCCCATGAAAAGCGGAAGCTGTCCTTAGAAATCACAATTATAACAAGCGCGGATAAAAACGCCCCCGGTAAAATTATCAGCAAATTATAAAATACTCCCGAAAAGCCATAGGCGCCATACATATAACCCGTTGAAAGTCCGAAGCCGAAACCCTTGAAAAGAGGAACGGCAGGCAGAAATAAAAATCCCCACGCGGAAATGCCGAGTAAAAATATCGTAAGAAGGAACAGGAATCCCGACGAAAAGCTTGCCGAAAAAAGCGAAAAGGCGTCCATGCTTTTTTTATTCTCAAAGTTTGTTACGAAAAGGAAGTCAAGCTTTTCGATTAGGGACTTGTCCCCGTTTCGCGCGCATATGACTCCGAGTATCACCCCGACAATAAGAAAAAGACACAACAGGAGCGACATGGCATTTTTTCGTATATCAAAGGAAAATTTTCCTTTTTTAAAGTTGTTTTTCAAAAAGTTCGGCTTTGTAAAAATTATACCTTTCATATTCTTTAGCTCCCCCGTAAGTTTTACGTCTTATAAAGAATATGAAAGGCTGATAAAAATTATGATAATTTATTTTCCCAGTTCCTCGGCGCGCTTTGTACAGGCGGCCATGCCCTCCTTAATAGCCTCTTTTACTCCCTTTGCTTTCATAACGTCAAGAGCCGCGACAGTCGTACCGCCCTTTGACGATACCTTTTGTATCAATGTTTCCAAGGAATCGCCGCTCTCGGTTATCATGTGCGCGCTGCCCTCGAGAGTTTTAGCTATAAGCTTCAGCGCGGTATCGCCGTCAAAGCCCGTCTCCTCGGCATATTCCCTCATAGCCAAAGCAAAAAGATAAAAATACGCGGGACTGCTCCCGTTAATTGAGATGACTTCGTTCATCTTGCTTTCGGGGAAAAGGCAGACCTCGCCGCTCAGCGCGAACATATTGTAAATCTCGTCAAAATCCCCGTCGGAAATATTATCGGGCCGGCACATAGCTGTTGCTCCGTATCCGAGCAAAAGCGGAGTGTTCGGCATAACGCGCACTACAGGGCAGTCTGTTTCGAGAGTCCGCCGTACATAGTCTGTGGAAATACCCGCGGCGATAGATACAAATATTTTTTCGTCAGTAACAACGCCCTTGATACCCGTAAGAACCTCCTCGTAATTTTGCGGCTTAACGGCAAGAACGGTAATGTCGCTGTTTTCGACCGCCTCGCAGGCGCTTGCGGAAATATTGATATTCTTTTTCCGCATAAGCTCAAGCTTGGCGCGGTCAAGATCGTAGACATAAATGAGCGACGGCTCCTTTGCCTTATTCCTGAGCATTCCGTCGACAATGGCGGTAGCCATGTTTCCCGCGCCGATAAAAGCGATTTTCTTATTACTCACAGTAATCCCTCCGAATTTTATTTTTTCTTATAATAATACTTTTATTTGCAAAAATCAAGTTGACAACAACCGCGGAATCCGGCATTAAAGGCGTGACAGACTCCGACCGTTCTTTGGCTTTTAATGTGATTTTACAATTACATAAGGATCCATTTATATTTTTAAACCATATTCCCTTAACAACCGGCCAAATATCCTAACACAGGCATGAAATCGTGTATTAAATCAACAGGTGATAATGCGCAGCAAACTGTAACTGCCGCAATTATTTTTGCTATAACAGGTGTGTCTTTATGTTTCAGGGCAATAAATATTGGCGGGAATATCCCTTTTTAACTGTTGTGCTTTCCGCTTTAAATTGATATAAATTTGCTTAATAAATTATAATTTGTCGGAATATTGCAACTCCCGGTATTTAATATTACAGCACCTTTTTCCAATTGTTCAATTATTAAAGTCCCGAGGTATAATTTCCTGCAATTTTAAAAGCAGTATTCCTATTGAGCCGAAAATAAAAACGGCCATGCGAGAGTATCAATACTCCAACAAGGTCGTTTTTAATAAGGGGCTTGCCCCTTAACTATATCTGTCCCAATAAGACGAAAGCTTAAATTTATCCGCTTTCAGGCATAAATAAGACTTATTTTACACAGCCCTTGTTACCTTTCCGGAACGCAGGCAGCGGGTGCAGGCATATATTCTCTTAGGTGTGCCGTTTACTATAGCCTTGACCCTGACGACATTCGGCTTCCAGCTTCTGTTAGCTCTTCTGT
>CAYLOD010000016.1:0-28546 GCA_964385235.1 uncultured Clostridium sp. | reverse complement strand
CGCTCCTGCTTATATATTACCTTACCCTTAGATGTGGCTTTGATCGCGATCGCGACGCCGAGCATCAGCGGAGAAAAGAGTATTATGCAAATTATTGAAATAACAATGTCGCAAAGTCTCTTGATAAACGCGTTGAATTTATTGTCCAAAGGAACTTTCCGTAGGCTTATAACAGGAACCGAGCCAAAGCTGTTGACATAAATTCTTGACGAAAACGCGTTAAATATATTCGGTATTATCGAGGTTTTGATACCCGCTTTATCACACTCACCGTAAATATCCAAAAGCTCCTGCTCGTTGCCGTCGTTTATC
The DNA here is from genome assembly GCA_964385235.1 of uncultured Clostridium sp. Taxonomy (GTDB): domain Bacteria; phylum Bacillota; class Clostridia; order Oscillospirales; family Acutalibacteraceae; genus Pseudoruminococcus. The sequence goes on along the minus strand of CAYLOD010000016.1, from coordinate 28,234 downwards.
ATAAAAACAGCCTCGTCAATGGAGTTTGCGTCGATATAACGGGGTACAGCCTTGAAGCGTCCGAGATAGGGGTATTGGGTTATCTGTGACGTTTTGTCGTTAAAATATCCCAGAATTTCATACCCGTATGAGGAATTGGCTTTTATGTTTTCAATGAATTTTTCGGTACAATTATTTATCCCGATGATCACAATGAATTTTTTGTTATATCCTTTTTTTCGCAGATACCTGAGCAGTTTTCTGAGTAAAAATCTGTAGGAAACGACTATAACGGTATTGACTATAAAAAGGATTATCAAAAATATCTGTGTGTTATATATATTATTGATTATAAGGCAGGTAAGCTCAAGGGCGAAAAAGGATACCATGTTGGCCTTGAGAATATTTATTGCCTCACTATAAAACCGAGTTGTCCTTTGCGATGAGTACAGGTCGAACAGCTTATAGAATATTAAATGCGTAAAGATAATAATCAGCGATAATATGATAAGAGTTACAATATCCTCTTTATGAAAAATGTCCGCAAGTGATTCCTGAAGACTTTTTGAAAGAAAATATGTAATAGTAATACTTATAAATACCGATATAGCATCAATAAGTACATTTATAATACTGAATTTTCGCTGATTTTGTTTTATCATTCCGTTTCACTTCCAAATATCGGAGGTAATTTTCGTTTGCACCGATAAAATAAGTGTATTATACATAATTCCGGCAGAGCGTAAACGCGCCTTATGCTGTCGCCGTTTGAGCAATAAACGGAGGGACACGGTATGCCGTTATTCACGCGGCATACACTGTGCTTTCCCTTGTTTTATTATTGCATTTCCTCCCACCGTCTTTTTTGAATGAGGAACTTTCTGTATTTCAGGGCAAACCACAGAAAAACAGCAATAAGAGTTAAAAATATAAATGCTATAATCAGCAGGCTGTATTGGCTGGATTCTGCTTCCCTGACTGTTATCCTGCAAACAGCCCTGCTTTTTGAATCGGGAGTGGTATATACAATATCCGCGTATCCGCTCTTGACAGCTACAAGTTCGCCTTTGTCGTTTATGTCAACTACGGATTTATCGGTGGATTTTACATTTAGCTTTGAAATATCAGCGTCACGCGGCGTTGTTATTATTTCAAGCGATATTATATCTCCGACATTCATTGATGTATATTCATCTGTAAGACTGACCTCCGTAGGGGTCGTACTTTTATCGGATCTGAGCTCGCCGTCCATTGCCAATAGCGAATCATCATTAATAATACCTGTTATCTTTATATCCTTACCTGATAGTGTGATGCTCTTGCTGTGTATTACCTTTTTTGCGTCGGTACTGTAATATGCAAGAGTGTATTTGCCGTTTGGTATACCCGGGAAAGTAAATTTACCAAAGGAATTAGTTTTTACCTTCGTGAAATAATTCTTTTTATCGGATTTGGTGCAAAGCGCGACTGTTGTATTCTTATATATTTTATTTGAGGAATCTATAAGAGAGCCTGATATATTGTGACCGGAATGATATTCGCTGCCCTTGCCTACATTGACAGTACATTTTTTTGTGGTTTTTCCGAAGGTTGCGCTGATAGTTGCGTTTCCCTCGCCTACAGCCTTTATATTGCCATAATTATCGACTGTGGCTATTTTTTCATCGGAGCTTTTAAAGGATGCCGCCTTGGTAAAGACATACTCGTCTTTATTATAGGTATAAAACAAGGACGCCATACTGTCGGTTACGAGCGAAAGATCACTGTCCTTGAGCTCGATTACCTCAGTATCGGTGTTTTCTTTAACAGTGACATTACAGATTGTGTAGATAAGTCCGTCCTCGCTTGTAATGACTATCTCCGTTGAGCCCTTTGCGACCGCGAGAATAAGACCGCTGTCGGAAACGTTCGCGACGTCGGTATCATTTGAATAAAACGTCGCGCCCTGCGGAGCTTCCTCGGGCAAAATCCCCCACTTTAACTGGTACGACTTGCCCGCCGCCAGCGTTATATTATCATCATTTAAAATTATACCCTCCGAGTCCACCGCGGAAGCGGTGAGCTGAGGAAAAGTAAAGGAAATAAAGAGAAGCAGAAATACACTTATGATTTTAATCAGCGATTCTCGCGGTTTAGTGGTCATAATTCAACCTCCAATCAGATTTGCGGCGCTTGCGGGTTCTTCGGAAAATTTTCCGAGATAATATTCTATCAGGCTGTCTGTTACATTGTCAGATTTATATTTATCATCAAGATATGTATTGCGCCGGACGGCTTCGTAATTATCCCTGTCCGTGATTTTTATCATGTTTTCCAAAAGACTTCTCTCATCATTATCGCGAAAGAGGAACCCGTTAAATCCGCTTCGTATCAGGTCGGAGTGTCCTTTGACGTCGGAGGCGATAACAGGGACATTACATTCGAGCGCCTCCATGATATTAAAAGGAAGTCCTTCGGATCTGCTCGCGGAAACGACAGCCTGAGAAGCCCTGTATGCGGTATTTATATCATAAGTATGCCCCAAAAAACGAACTCTGTGCGAAATTTCCTTATATTCCGCAAGCCGCTTAGCCTCGTCAAGAAGCTCGCCCGTTCCCGCGAATAATAAAAGCGATTTCGGATATTTGCTTATGTAATCCGAAAAGGCGTTTATTATCAAAGCCTGATTTTTTCGGGCTGAAAATTCGCCGACGCAAAGAAAGAGAAAATCATCTTTGTCCGCGCCGATTGAACTGCGGAACGAATCAATTTTACCACGATCGAGAACCGGGAAACGCTCAGCGTCAAGCCCCATGCCGTTTACAGTTCTTATGTCGCGGCACAGCCTGTATTTTTGCGCGAGCTCATAGTCCTCATTATTCATCGTCAGCAGTAAGTCGACATAAGCAGAAGTCGCGCTTTCGATTTTCCGGTATAATTTGGATTTTTTTGAGCTGTCATCTTTGAAAAGATAGCCGTGACATATGTAAATGTGATACGGTCGCTTCTTACTCAGCATAGAAAGCGCGAGCCTTGTCATGACGCTTGCCAATGTTGTGTTCGATATAACGACATCATAATTTTCTTTTCTGATCAATCGTGAAATCTTTCTTATGGTATTAAAATTTTTCGGAGAATATATTTTTTTTCTGAATGTCATATCATACGAATTATCACAATGTTCGGGGGAAACAGTCCCCTCCGCGGCAACATCGACAATATGACCTCTCCCGCGAAGCGCGTCAATGGCGGGCAGATGAAAATTTTCTATGTGCTCCGCCCGCGATGCGGTAAATAAAAATTTAAGCTTTTTCATACATCACTTTTCGTTCTTTTGCTTGATTATTGCTTGCTTGTTCGATAATATAATTTTTATAAGCTAAACATACATCTTTCGCCGCGCCCGATTGTACAACTCGTCCGTTTTGAAGCCAGATGGCCTTTTGACACATATTTACAACCTGATTCAAACTATGGGAAACAAAGAGAACTGTCGTGCCCTCTTTCATAAGATTGGCAAGCCGGGCTTGGCATTTTTTTCTGAAGCGCGCGTCGCCTGCGGCAAGAACTTCGTCCGCGATGACTATATCGGCGTTTACCGAGGTTGCTATGGCAAAGCCTAATCTGGCGGTCATACCCGAGGAAAAATTCTTTATCGGAACATCGACAAAATCCTCAAGCTCCGCAAAGGATATTATATCATCAAAGCGCTTTTTCATAAACTGTGTTGTGTGACCGTGCATCGCGCCGTTTAGATATATGTTTTCTCTTGCGGTAAGATTAACGTTAAAGCCGCCGCCGAGAGCGATGAGAGGAGCGATAGAGCCGTTTGTATACACTGTGCCGTGAGTAGGTTCCATAATTCCTGCGACAAGTCTGAGCAGCGTCGATTTTCCCGCGCCGTTATTGCCTACAAGCCCCATGGATTCGCCGCGCTTGAGTTCAAATGAAACATTTTCAAGTGCCCAGTATTCATCAAAAAACAGTTTGCCCTTGATCATATCTATAACATATTCTTTCAGGCGAGTTTCTTTGTTTCTGCTAAGGTTAAACATCATGTAGACGTTGTCAACCTTGACTGTTGTGTCAGACATATTTATCCTCCGTTTACAGATAGTTATAAAATTTATTTCTCTTATCCTTAAATACGAATATACCCAGCATCAAAGTCAGTACGGCGTAGCTGACGGCGATGATCAGGTTTTTCTCGGTCGGTATCGTGTTATAAATGAAAACATCTCTTAACATTCTAATATAAATATAGATAGGATTGAGTTCAAATAAAAATCTGTACTCAACCGGAATTATCTCTATCGGGTAAAATATCGGCGTAAGAAAAGTTAGCATATATGTGAATACACTGTAAAGATGACTGAGATCCCTGAAGAATACTCCGAATGAAGCCAGTATCAATGAGCAACCTAATGTAAATATTAACAAAAGGATCAACGGAAGCGGCATTAACAGAATAGTGAGGTGAAACGGCATACCAAGTATAAGCGCAAGCACAAACATAGGAAGAACAGAAAATATAAGCGTTATAAATGTTATTGATATACCTGATAAACAATACATATATTGCGGAACCTTAAATTTTCTGAAGACATTCGCGTTTCCGTAAATCGAGGATATTGACTGCCTGGTCGAGGACGTGAAAAACGTAAGCATAATACGACCTGAAATATTATATATGGGATAATACTCAATGTCCCTTTTAAACAGCGTTGAAAAAATCAACGTCATGAGTAACGCCATGATAAGCGGATCCAGTAATGTCCATAAAACGCCGAGAAAGGACTTGTAGTATTTTACTTTGAAGTTTTGTTTTACAAGCTCTTTCAAAAGTGGAAGGTAGTCCATAAATTCATTTATTTTCTTTGATTTTGTCATCTGATTCTCTCCAGTTTTCTATCGAATTATCCAAAATAGATTATAGCACTTAATATACGCTTATGTCTATACAAATAGTTTAACAATTTTTCGTATTTCGACCATAACCCGTAAAAATTAAAAGGCAAAGCGGAAATAAAATTGTTTAAGTTTGCCAATCGAGGTTAATTTTGTTAAATAAAGTTCCTGCCTGTCATTCAATGCTGTGCCTGCATGACAGACACGAGGGGTGCGGTGGGGCGGAGCGGACATATTGCCTGAGTTATACTATAGCAAAATAAATATGCCTGACGGGGCTTTGCGTATATATGCCGTCTATAGTTCACAGGCTTATTTAATTCTTAAAAAAATTTTTTTGACGTAAAAAGCTTAATTAAGAAAATTTCTTAGTGATATTTATTATATTTTTTCGAGATAATACTTTAAAATTTGTCCCCGATAATGTATAATACTACTGAATATAAAGTTCTGCTGCGGGGTGTTATAATTTTATGGAAACTAATTTTTCCGTTACTCTCACGAATGTTATTAAAGAAATTCAGCTTGACACGGCATATATGCCGGGAAATCCCGACGATATTCTGATTACCTCAAGGGATATTCTTCGTCCGGGTCTTGAGCTTACGGGCTTTCTCGATTATTTCGACAATTCACGGCTTCTCCTTTTGGGCAATACCGAAAATGCCTACCTTAATAAGTTCAGTTCCGAACAGAGGCTGCATGTTATTGACAGGATATTTGCGCTCAAGCCTCCCGCTGTTATCATCACAAGGAATATAGAACCATGTAACGAGCTTATGACTGCCGCCGAGAATCATAAGATACCGATTTTGCGCACGGCTGACGCGACGAGTGAGGTTTCCGCGGCAATAGTATCGTATATGAATGTCGAGCTTGCTCCGCGAATCACAAGGCACGGTGTTCTCGTTGAGGTTTACGGTGAAGGCTTGCTTATCGTTGGCGACAGCGGAGTCGGTAAAAGCGAAACGGCAATAGAGCTTATTAAGCGCGGTCACAGACTTATAGCCGACGACGCGGTCGAGATCCGCCGCGTTTCCAAAAAATCGCTTGTCGGCGCCGCTCCGCAGAATATACGCCATTTTATAGAGCTGAGAGGCATAGGCATTATCAACGCCCGACGCATTTTCGGTATGGGCTCTGTTAAGATGACCGAGAATATTGATATGGTCATTAATCTTGAACTTTGGGATAATAAAAAGGTATATGACAGAATGGGGTTGGATAATGAAATGACTGACATACTTGGTATAGAAGTCCCTATTCTGACTATTCCCGTAAAACCCGGCCGTAACCTTGCCGTTATAATTGAGGTTGCCGCTATGAACAACAGGCAGAAGAAGATGGGTTACAACGCCGCTCAGGAGCTTTTTGCAAGTCTTGGGATTGTATATGAGTCTGAAACGACCAAAAAGCAGAGCATAGATTTGGATCTATGATTCGGGGGGTCACTTTTGAAGATTATTGCCGATACTCATTGTCACACTATCGCCTCCACACACGCGTACTCGACAGTTACCGAAATGGTGAGGGCAGCCTCGGAGAAGGGACTCTACGCCGTCGCGATAACAGATCATTCCACTGCCATGCCCGGTGCGCCTCATTATTATTATTTCAAAAATCTCCATGTTATTCCACCGGTATTTATGGGCGTCAGGGTATTAAAGGGGATAGAAGCGAATATCCTTAATTTTGAGGGCGAGCTTGATATGAAGAACGATATTCTGTCGGGGCTTGAATGGGTAGTCGCCTCGATACATGCCGGAACTATACAAGAAACGCGGTTTTCGGTAGAAAAATGCACGGAGCTTTGGCTGAAAATCGCGGAAAATCCCCTTGTCACCGTTATCGGTCACAGCGGCAGAGAAAAATTCAAATATGATTATGAAACGGTTCTGAAACGTTTCGCGGAAAAAGGTAAGCTTGTAGAGATAAACAACAACTCGTTTTTTTCACGTCCCGATTCCATACCAAACTGCATGGAAATAGCAAAAATCTGCAAAAGGCTTTCCATACCGATAGTGGTAAACTCCGACGCCCATTTCAGTACGGGACTGGGAGAGGTCGGTGATGCCATGAAAATGCTTGAGGAAATCGACTTTCCGCAGGAGTTAATCGTTAATTCCGATGTAAACAGGTTCAAGTCATATCTCAGAGAAAGGAATATACCCATTTAATAAGGTTTTATCTATGGATAATTTTAACTATGATTTTTTGAACGATTTTGATGAGAAAAGCATTGTTACATACTTTAATGAACCTATGCGGCATCATACAAGCTTTAAAATAGGCGGGAATGCCGACGTCTACTGTTTGGTTAAAAATTCCGCCGCGCTTACAAGACTGCTTAAAATATGCCGGAAACGCGAAATCCCTTACTATATCATAGGAAAGGGCTCTAATCTCCTTGTTTCCGACAGCGGAATAAGGGGAGCCGTAATAAGGCTCGGAGGCGATTTTAAAAATATCAGCCTTGTTGAAGACGGCTTGATTCGCTGCGGAGCGGGCGCTTCGCTCGCGTCGTTATGCGGTTTCGCGCTCAATCATTCGCTCGGCGGCATGGAGTTCGCTTGGGGTATTCCCGGCTCGGTGGGAGGCGCGACCTTTATGAACGCGGGCGCTTATGGCGGTGAGATAAAGGATGTTGTTATATCCGCAATTTATATAGATGAAAACGGCGACAGAAAGCGTTATGAGGGCAGCGAGCTTGACTTTGGGTATCGCAAAAGCGCTTTCAGCGGTAAAAGCCAAATAATTACCGATGTATTCTTTAAGCTTGAGCATAAAGCTCAAAAGGAAATCCGTGAAAAAATGGATGAGCTCATGGGAAGGCGCAAAAGCAAGCAGCCTCTCGATTACCCGAGCGCCGGCAGTACCTTTAAGCGCCCCGATGGATATTATGCGGCGGCGCTTATCGAGGAATGCGGTCTGAAGGGTGAGAGCGTGGGCGGAGCGCAGGTGAGCGAGAAACACGCGGGCTTTATTATAAACAAGGGCGGCGCGACGTGCGAGGATGTCAAAAGCCTGATAGAAAATATAAAAAAACAGGTTTATAATCAAAAGGGCGTCAGGCTTCAATGTGAGGTAAAGTTCATCGGAGCGTAAAAAGAGGTGCTATAATGGAATTTATAATCATAACCGGGCTTTCGGGAGCGGGAAAATCAAACGCCATGCGAATAATGGAGGATATAGGCTACTACTGTGTGGACAATATTCCGCCTGTGCTTATACCGACATTTTATTCTCTTTGCGAGAAATCCGCGGACACTCACCTTAAAAAGGTTGCTATCGTTACGGATATCCGCGGCGGCGATGTATTTGACGCGCTTTTTGAATCCTTGGATATACTAAAGACAGAGAAGAAACAATACAAAATTCTTTATCTTGACGCCAAGGACGACGTTATCCTGAGGAGATTCAAAGAAACGCGGCGCAAGCACCCGCTCAGCGATATTTACCACGGATCGACATCCGACGCCGTCAGCTTTGAGAGGGGCATACTCAAGCCTGTGCGCGACAGGGCTGATTATATTATAGACACATCGTTCCTTTCCCCTTCACAGCTAAAAGAAAGGATTACCGCGCTGTTTCTCGGTGACGCGGCGTTCGGGCTTGTCGTCAACTGTATGTCTTTCGGCTTTAAATACGGCACACCGTCCGAGGCTGATATTATTTTCGACGTCAGGTGCCTGCCTAACCCGTTCTACATTCCGGAGCTTAAAAATTTTACGGGACTTGACAAGAATGTCTATGATTATGTTATGAAGTGGGATCAGACAAAAGGCTTTCTTGAAAGGCTTACCGCGCTTATTGAGTATATGCTGCCGCTGTACTGTGACGAGGGCAAGAGCCAGCTTATGATCGCTATCGGCTGTACGGGAGGCAAGCATCGCTCCGTCGCGACCGCGCAGTACCTTTATGAGTTCCTTATGCAAAAAGGCTATCGCGCATCTGTTCACCACAGGGATATGAGAAGATCCTGATATTCAGAATAAACGGGCGGTGTAGAATATGTCGTTTTCACAGGAGGCAAAGCTTGAGCTTTCGGCGATCGAATGCAGGACTTCGGGTCAGGTCAAGGCGCAGGCTTACGGAATGACGATTTTCTCAAAGCTGCCGCGGGGTGAAAGGACTTTGCTTGCGACGGAAAGCCCCGCTGTTGCGAAACTTTATTCAAAATTGTTGGCGGTTTTGACGGGAAGCCCCTTTGATGTCAATATCCCGCCGGAGCTTGAAAAACACAGCGACAAGCTGATAACTGTTACCTCGCCTGATTTCTCCGACAGAAATTCGCTTCTTGCTTTTTTCGGTCATCGCGGTAATGAATTGAGTTTGCGAATAAACAGAGCGAATTTTGAGTCGGAGGAGTGCTTTCCGCCATTTTTGAGGGGAGTTTTTTTGTCATGCGGGAATGTCACCGACCCGCTGAAAGACTATCACCTTGAGCTTGTTTCACCGTTCCAGAACCTCGGAAAGGATCTTCTGCATCTTATAAGCGAGATCGACGAACTGACAATCACTCCGAAAATGATAAATCGCAAGGGGAGCTTTGTTATCTATTTAAAGGACAGCGAGGGCATATCGGATTTTCTCACATTTATCGGCGCGCAGATGACCGCGCTTGAAATTATTCAGGAGAAAATTGTAAGGTCTGTCCGCAACAGGGTAAACAGACGGATTAACTCGGAAACCGCCAACAGCAATAAGACTGCCGCGGCTTCTGCACGACAGTTGCGCGCTATTGAAGCCATAAGGAAAAAGCGCGGGCTTGAGTCGCTGCCGTCCGAGCTTTATGAGCTTGCGGTTTTAAGGATCGAAAATCCCGAAAGCAACCTGAGAGAACTCGGAGAAATGCTGGATCCTCCGATAAGCCGATCGGGTGTAAACCACCGTATGACGCGTATTATGGAATTAGCTGACGAGATATTGAGTGAAAATAAACAGGGATAAAATCAAGTATTAAATTCATTATTTAAGAACTGCGGCATTTAGCCGCTGAAAGGTGCATAGGACTATGAGCGGCTTTGTTCATCTTCATGTTCATACCGAATACAGCCTGCTTGACGGGGCGTGCAAAATAAACAGCCTTGTCAAGGCGGCGCGCGAGCTTTCTCAGCCCGCTGTCGCTATAACGGACCATGGGAATATGTATGGTGTTATTGACTTTTATAAGGCGGCAAAAAAAGAGGGGATAAAGCCGATAATCGGCTGTGAGGTCTATGTTTCTCCCAGGAAGCACACCGATAAGACATCGGAACTTGACAGAGAAAACCGCCATATGATCCTTCTTTGCGAAAATAATACAGGCTATCATAACCTGATTAAAATGGTGTCCCTCGCGTGGACTGAGGGCTTTTATAACAAGCCGAGGGTTGACGAGGAGCTTCTCGAGAAATATCACGAGGGTATAATCGCGCTTTCCGCCTGCCTTGCGGGTGAGATACCAAGGGCTCTTATGCGGGGAGATTATGAGCTCGCGAGGGAAAAGGCTCTTAAGTATAAGAGGATTTTCGGTGACAACAGCTTTTTTCTTGAGCTTCAGGACCACGGTATTATGGAGCAGAAACGGATAAACCCCGATATTATACGACTTTCAAGGGAGTGCGGCATTCCTCTTGCGGTGACAAATGACTGTCACTATATCAAGCGTGAGGACAAGGAGATACACAAAATACTTTTATGTATTCAGACCAACCACACTATTGATGAGGAAAACTCTCTCGAGTTTCCGACCGACGAATTTTACCTGAAAAGCGAGGAAGAAATGCGCGCGCTTTTCCCGGAGGTTCCCGAGGCGTATGATAACACTGTTAAAATAGCCGAACGCTGTAACGTCGAGTTTGAATTCGGCAAGACAAAGCTGCCCCGTTTCGATGTTCCCGACGGACGCGACCATATTGAATACTTTCGCGATGAATGCTATAAGGGGCTTTACAGACGATATGGAAGCAACCCCGGCAAAAGCCTTGTCGACAGACTTGAATACGAGCTTTCCACTATTATAAGAATGGGATATGTAGATTATTACCTTATTGTAAACGATTATGTAAGCTACGCTAAGAGAAACGGCATACCTGTCGGAACGGGCAGAGGTTCCGGCGCGGGAAGTCTTGCGGCGTACTGCATAGGTATAACGGGTATAGATCCTATTAAGTACAATCTTCTTTTTGAGAGGTTTCTGAATCCCGAACGTGTCAGTATGCCCGATTTTGACGTTGACTTTTGCAAGGACAGGCGGCAGGAGGTAATTGATTACGTTATAAGAAAGTACGGATCTGACCATGTCGCGCAGATAACGGCGTTCGGAACTATGGCGGCCCGGGGCGCTGTCAGAGATGTCGGACGCGCCCTTGCCATGCCGTATGCGGCCGTCGATGCTGTCGCAAAGCTCATTCCCAACGAGCTTGGCATGACTATCGAAAAGGCGCTTACCGTTTCGGACGAACTTATGAAAAAATACAACGGCGACCCTTCCGTCAAAAGGCTCATAGATCTGGCGTTGAAGCTTGAGGGTACGCCGCGTCACGCGACTACTCACGCGGCAGGCGTTGTTATAACAGATAAGCCCGTGAGCGACTACGTCCCTTTGTCTAAAAATGACGATGCCGTCGTCACACAGTTTACGATGACAACTCTCGACGAGCTTGGTCTGCTCAAAATGGACTTTCTCGGGCTGAGGAACCTGACCGTAATCGACGACGCGGAAAAAATGATTCGGAAAAAAAATCCGCTCTTTTCAATAGAGAAAATTCCCGAAAATGATAAGGACGTTTTCGATATGCTGTCAAGGGGCGACAGCGAAGGAGTTTTCCAGTTTGAGTCGGCGGGCATGAAGAACGTTCTGACACAGCTTCGCCCCGTGAATATTGAGGATCTTATTGCCGTTATCTCGCTTTACCGCCCCGGTCCGATGGACTCGATACCACGATATATCGAAAACCGCCACAACCCTGAAAAGATAACATACAGGCATGAGCTTTTAAAGCCTATACTCGACGTTACCTACGGCTGTATAGTTTATCAGGAGCAGGTTATGCAGATATTCCGCAGTCTGGCGGGATATTCACTCGGCAGAGCCGATATAGTGCGCCGGGCTATGTCTAAGAAGAAAGCGGACGTTATGGAGCGCGAACGCAAGGTGTTTATTGAGGGACTTTTGAGAGAGGACGGAACAGTAGAGGTCGAGGGATGCGTCAGGCGCGGGGTTCCGCGAAACGTCGCGGAGGATATTTTTGCCGAAATGGAGAGCTTTGCCTCTTACGCGTTTAACAAGTCCCACGCGGCATGTTATGCAATGATAGCGTATCAGACGGCATACCTTAAATGCCACTACCCGTGCGAATATTCCGCCGCGCTTTTGTCGAGCGTTCTTGACAATTCGGGAAAGGTCGCGTTATATATTGACGACTGCACAAAGCATAATATCAGGGTGCTTCCTCCGCACGTCAACGAAAGTGGTCTTGGATTTACGGTCAGCGGAAAGGATATACGTTTCGGTCTTATGGCGGTAAAAAACATCGGACGGGCGTTTATTAATAATATTATACAGGAGCGCGGAAACGGAGAGTACACATCGTTTTATGACTTTTGCAAGCGCGTTCACAGCAGAGATATGAATAAGCGCGCGGTTGAAAGTCTGATAAAATGCGGCGCTCTCGATAACCTCGGGGCGAACCGCAAGGAGATGCTTTATTCGCTTGACGGGCTGATGGACGCGCTTGTCAGGAGCAAAAAAGAAAATCTCAGCGGTCAGCTTGACTTATTCGGTATGAATGAGGAGGATACATCAGACGAATATGAGATTAAGCAGATAGATGATTTTAGTGAAAACGAAAAGCTGAAGATGGAAAAGGAGATTGTCGGCATTTATCTTTCGGGTCATCCTGTCGCCGAGTATGATAATGCCGTCAGAAAGCTCGGTACAGACAGCATAAACGATATTCTCGAGAGCGGAGAGGATTCCGCACTGTATCCTGACGGAAAGCGTGTCCGTGTGATAGCCGTTATATCCTCCGTAAAGACAAAAGTTACCAAAAGCAATTCCACAATGGCATTTGTAAATATCGAGGATAAATTCGGCAGCATTGAAATGCTTGTTTTCCCGAAAACACTTACTGAATACAGTACGCTTATTCGTGAGGGCAGGGTTGTTCTCGCCGAATGTTCCGTAAGTGTAAGGGAGGACGAGGATACAAAGCTGCTGTGCAACCGTATATATGAAGCGCCAAAGACTGAGGCGGAAATATCCGCGTTTTCCCTGATGAACGGTTCGGAGCGCCGCCAGAGCCGGACCGCCCGCGGAGGCGGCAAGTCCGGGCTTTATATCAGGCTTCCCTCAATGGAATGTGAGGAATATATTCGGGCAAAGCAGATTCTTGATATTTTCGACGGCTCAACTCCCGTATATATGTACTTTAACGACAGCGGAAAGCTCATGCTTGCGCCGAGAAATATGTGGACAGATATCAACGACGTTATGCTAAACGAACTCAAGCGCAGAATAGGCGAAAAGAACGTCGCGCTGAAATAGGTAGATGCTGCTGTAAAATCATAATTTGATATAGTAAACAGATAAGATTTGATAAGGTTTTTGGATAATATATAAAAAATCCTTAAAATGTCTTGAAAATATTGGATTTGTAGAGTAGAATACTATTATAGCGGCGCGGTTCGATTACGGGTATGCACCGTTATTTAACGCGGCGGTCGGGGGTATCCTTACCAAGTTATATTTTTATAATGACCTTTGGAGAGATTCTTGTGAATTTTGAATTTAAGGATAAATATAATATAAATGATCTTGTAAAAATAATGGAGATCCTCAGAAGCGAGAACGGCTGTCCGTGGGACAGGGAACAAAGCCATAAAAGCATACGGCAGAACTTTATCGAGGAAACATATGAGGTTATTGAGGCTATCGATAACGAGGACAGCGAGCTTTTAAAGGAAGAACTTGGAGATGTACTGCTGCAGATCGTTTTTCATTCTCGCATCGAGGAGGAAAAAGGCGCCTTTGATCTGTCCGATGTCGCGGACGGGATATGCAAAAAGCTCATTATACGTCATCCGCACGTTTTCGGAAACGTTAAGGCTGACACGTCCGAACAGGTTCTGAAAAACTGGGACGACATTAAGATGAAAACAAAATCACAAACCAAGCCGAGCGAGGCAATGGAAAGTGTCGCAAGGTCGCTGCCCGCCCTAATAAGAGCGCAAAAAATATGCGCAAAGGCCAAAAAAGCGGGTTATGCACCGGAAAGCTATGAAGCGGCGTTTAATGACGCGGAGGTCAGACTGAGAGAACTTTCGGCAGCCTCCGGTGAAAAGTCGGAGAACGAACGAAAGATCGGGGAATTGTTCTTTTCCGCGGTCGCTTTGGCGTCAATGCTTGATATAAACCCCGAAGAATCGTTATATCATGCCTGTGATGATTTTATTGAGAGCTTTAAAGAGCTCGAAACAGACTCATCAAAATAGGGCATCAGATATATAAATAACTTATTAACTCAAAATCACTTGAACTTGGGTTAAGGAAATTTAAGGAGGAAGTAAAAATGAATAAGACTGAGCTTGTCACTGCTGTGGCGCAAAAGAGCGAGCTTACAAAAAAGGACACTGAAAAGGTTGTCAACGCTCTTCTTGATACAATTATCGAGGAGGTTGCTAAGAACGAAAAGGTTCAGCTTGTAGGCTTTGGTACATTTGAGAGAAGAGAGAGAAAGGAAAGAGAGGGCGTCAACCCGCGAACAAAAGAGAAAAAGCTCATACCCGCGTCCAAGGTTCCGGCTTTTAAGGCGGGCAAGGCTTTCAAGGAAGTAGTAAACAAATAATGACAATCAGAATTCCGACTTAGCTTTGCGGTCGGTTTTCTTTTGTTTTTGGGGGAAAGTAATATTATGAGGCTTGACAAATACCTCAAGGTTTCAAGGATAATTAAACGCAGAACCGTTGCAAACGAGGCTTGCGACGCGGGAAGGATTTTAGTAAACGGCAAGGTGGCGCGGGCGTCATATAACGTTAAGGTCGGTGATATACTTGAGGTCAGCTTGGGCACAAAGACTGTCAGGGCTGAGATCGTGAGCGTGAACGAGTATGCCGGAAAGGAAGACGCGCCGATGATGTATAAAATTTTGCAAAGCTGAGCCGAGCTATGGCTTGTGCCGTTAAAACTTACGAAATGAGCAGAATAAATTCCTCATGTCAATCATATTATTTTTTATAAAAGATGATTGCGGGAGGATTTATCATGCAGGAAAGCAATAATAAAATTCAACGCAGAAAACATAACATTATCATGGAGGACAGGAAAAACCTCACTCTCACGGGAATTGTCGATGTGGACAGCTTTGACGAGCAGACTGTCATACTTATAACCGATATTGGAGAGCTCACCGTCAAAGGCTCCTCTTTACAGATAAAGGGCTTCAGCATTGAAAGCGGTGAGCTTAGTCTTGACGGAGAGATAGAATCGCTTTCTTATCAGGATGTAAACCATACAAACGGCGGATTTTTTTCAAAACTGTTCCGTTAGAGGCATTGTAAATGGAGCTTACGTTATCGGCTCAGACACAGGCGTTCATATATTCCTGTGTTTTGGGCGCAATACTTTCTGTTATTTATACCGCTATGGGTATACTCAAGATAATGTCGCCGCCGGGGAAAAGGCTTCTGTTTTTTATGGATCTTGCTTTTATGCTTGTCTGTACGTTTGCCACGTTCCTGTTTTCCGTCGCCATGACATGGGGAAGCTTAAGATATTATGTCGTTTTTGGCGAGATAGTCGGTTTTTTCCTGTTTTATCTGACCGTCGGAGAACTTATATTAAAATGTTCAAGCGCTATAATAGGCTTTCTTTCAAGGCTTTATTTTTTTATCACAAATCCGTTCAGAAAACTGTTTAAAAGGCTTTCCGCGTTTGCCTCAAGGCTTATGTCAAAGCTAAAGCAAAAATTTATAAAACGCAGGAAAAAACAAAAAAAGAAACTGCCGAAAAAGCCCGCGTCGGTAAAGCGGGCTGAAAAGCCGATAATAATGGCTCGGCAAAAATAAAGGCTTCAAGAAAATTATGGGGAGTAGTTGCTATGGACTATTTAGCGGTAGCGGGGATCGCGGTGGGTCTTGCTATGGACGCGTTCGCCGTTTCTGTTACAAATGGAGCAGTTGTTAAAAATTTTAAGCCGTCATTTGCGTTAAAGATCGCCGCCATGTTCGGATGTTTTCAGCTTATAATGCCTGTTATCGGCTGGATAGTAGGCAAGGCGGGACAGGAACTTATTGAGAGCGTAGACCACTATATAGCGCTTATACTTCTTGCGTTTATCGGTATAAATATGATATTGGGTTCGGTAAAGGAAAAAAGGAATAAACAAAAGGACGGATACAATAATACAGATAAGGACAAAACCGCGGCATCAAATAAAACGCTTTTGCTTATGGCTGTCGCGACGAGCATTGACGCTCTGGCTACAGGAGTTATTTTGCCGTCCGCTGTCGGAGCGAATACGCTTGCGCTTATGCTAATAGCCGTTGTAATGATAGGCGTTATTACATTTGCTATTTCTTTTTCGGGAGTATATCTCGGACGCAGGTTCGGCGAGCTGTTGTCTGATAAAGCGGAGATCGTCGGCGGGATAGTTCTCATCGTGATAGGCGTGAAGATTTTCATTGAGCATATGTTTTTTTGATTTAAAATATTTCATGAAAAATATAAATACACAGTGTCCAAGGCCTCCGTATAAAATATTAACGGGGGCTTTTTATGACTGTATCAGCTATCCGAAAAAGACGCAGATTAAAAAAATGGTTAATTTTCGCGCTTCTGCTGATTGCTGTTTTTTTGGGTTTGTTTGAATTTTATGTGCGTCCTACAATCTCGGCAATAGCAGTCGTGCAGGGGAAGCAGCTTTGCAACGAGATAATAAACAAGGCTGTTGACGAGGCGCTGTCAGAGCTGAGGCTTACATATGATGATCTTTCAGAAACGACGAGAAACGAAAACGGCGCTGTATTGGAAATCACGTCAAATATGGCGAATATAAATAAATTAAAAACAGTGGTCGGTCTTAAAATAGGTGAAAAGCTCGGTGAGATTAAAAGCAGGCGAATAGACGTCCCAATCGGTACGGTTATAGGTGTTGACCTTTTCTATATGCGCGGACCGAATATACCGTTGCATATTTCTATGTCAGGGAACGCCGACACATACTTTAAATCAGAGTTTGAAAGCGGAGGGATAAATCAGACTGTTCACAGGCTGTCGCTTGCCATTACCGCCGATATTACTGTTTTGATACCTCCCGCGAGTGAAAATACCGTTGTCGAAACGAACGTTATCATCGCGGAAACAATAATAGCGGGTGAAGTGCCGGACTATATGCTTTACGGCCCGGATATTCAATAAGGGACTTTGCAAAACAGCCGAATCAGCAAAAACGGTTATCGGCATAGCGGCACTGCTTGATTAATTATTAAAAATCATAAAATATAATATAAAACCGCATTAACACCGTTGTTTCGGTGTTAATGCGGTTTTTATTTGGCGGAGAGCAAGGGATTCGAACCCTCGAAACGCTTTTGACGTTTACACGATTTCCAATCGTGCTCCTTCGGCCAGCTCGGACAACTCTCCACGATTTCAGGCACTTCACTATTATAAACGATAAATTTAAAAAAAGCAAGTAAAATTTCAAAGATTTTAAATAAGGCTTTAATAAGGGCCAAGTCCCTTATAAAAATAGAAATCCGCCCGACCGTATTGTGTCAATAATAACCTGCCTACTGAAAAGACAGGTGGGTGCTTTCCCCACAGGTTCACGCTCCCTTCGTCCTCATAAACGCGGGAAAAGAAAAATCGCAAACACCAGAAAGGTAAAGACGGTTCACGTTCTATTAATTCGCGTAAATGAGGGAGGTCTGCAATCCGCTGGAGGAGATAAGCTCCCTGAAAAGGGTTGTAGGGTTATATAGACACAGTCCACGTATCGGGCAGACATTTTATCAAACAATCGGTCTAAAAACCGACCGCTATATTATTATATTGCGCCGGAACGGAATTATTCGTTCTCGCCGTCAGCGTCAAATTCTTCAAAGCGGCTCTCAAACATTTCAGCAAGCTCATCAATAAGCAAATCATCATCAATTTCAGCAAGCTGAGGTTCGCCGTTTTCGTCCTCGACAGACTCAAAGATCATATATGTATTTTCCGAGTCTATATCCTGATCCGGAAGATCAAAGAGCGGCTGGAGCGCGTAAAAATGAGAGTCTTTGTAATCAAGCTCATCTAAAATCTCAAATTCATACTCGTTTCCGTCTTCGTCGAGCAGAGAAATAAGATCGGGCTCATAGCCGGAAAATTCTTCATTACTCATACACACAGCCTCTTTCAATAAAATAGCGATAATATAAATTTTCATTATTTACAATGCTATTTTACAACAAAATAACGAATAAGTCAAGCAATTATTCGGTGATATTTACTCTACAAAAAAATAAAAAAGTTTAAAAAAACTATTGACATTTGCTAAATACGTGGTATAATATAACCAGGCTGAAGGAAATGGTTGATAACAGCTGAAACTAACCGGATTGGTTATTAGATTGCTTTTATGAATAATTTTTGATAATCGCTGTAATGCCTTTTTATTATGATTTTACTTCCACAACAGGGCTGCCGGCTTAATTTTCGGATCTGATGTTTAATACTAAAGCCGTTGTGTATGAATTGTTCATATCAGCATTTGGTTTCCGGCTTTCGGTTCCTTGCTTAATTTATGAAAGGAGGCAAGTCCTATGGGCGATTCCGAACCTGTTAGTTTTATTGGCCTTGAACCGTCTGTGGTCGAGGTCTCCGAAATGAGAAATCCCCAGTAAAGGCGGACTGCTTGTTAACCGGGTGATACCTTATCCCATATTTATTATGGCTCTTTTGTATCAGGTTATAATTATGCCGATGCTTTGGCAATGCTTTGAAAACGATTTCAATTTCGGTTTTATGTGTCTGGGTCTTGCCGTGACGGTAATACTCTGTGGCACACAATACAATTTAATATATTCCGGGTCGGCGGATTCGGATATGCCGTTTCAGCGGACGGTGAATGCCCGCATTGCGGGAAACTCCTTGTGAGGTTTGCTGTTTTTACATAGATTCGTACGATGGTCACGCTGTCAGTGGAACCGCTTTCGTAAGGGTAACGGTTAAGTATCGGATCAGCGCTTGTAATATATTTCGGGCGCGGGTTTTAACGACTGAATGTGTTTTACTTACAGCTGATATGTTTCTCGTTAGATTCGGATTTTGTAAAGGAATGTTTCCGATGAGATAAAATGTTTTTCGGAATACGGATTATTCATTTATCGGTTATGCCCTGTATGTTCAGTATGGGGCAGGCAAAGGTGAGTAGTTCGGTTTTTTAAGAAGGATTGGATCCGATGGGATATTTGGTTTTAATTTAATTCTTTCAGGTTAATTGTCGTGTGCGGTTTTCTTGAGGCTGCGGAATGTTGACGGCGCGAGGAATAAAACAGGCAGATTATCCTGTTGCCGATGTCTTTGTTTCGGTATTTGCGGTTTCGTTGAACGCGATATTAGTTTGCCGGCTGACGTATTTGGCAGATACGGTGTATGTCTTTGCGAAGCATTCATCGGCGGTTGAATTTTATTAAACAAGGATATGAGTCCAATGTAATTAAAAATCTAATTGTTCATACTCCTTTATATATGCGTCTACTGCTCAAGTTTCGGGTGTTCTTGCCCGGAGCTTGAGCTTTTTTGTGTGACGATTCATTCAGACCGTAAAAAAACGTCCCTGAATTTCATGACGAATTTCAGGGACGTTTTAGCGGGGCTATTTTTTAGCTTTCGGTTTTGCAAAAAGTGCTGCGATATATCCGAAAAATATAGCCGATGTGATGCCTGCGGCACAGGCAGTAAAGCCGCCTGTCAACGCTCCGAGCCAGCCGTCCTCGTTGACGGCTTTTTCAACGCCCTTCGCAAGTGTATATCCGAATCCCGATAGCGGAATTGTCGCGCCTGAGCTTGCAAACTGAACTAAAGGCTCATATAGTCCGACAGCCGTAAGAAAAACTCCCAAAACAACAAATGTAACGAGTATCCTTGCCGGTGTAAGTTTCGTCTTGTCAATCAATATTTGTGCAACGACGCATATCAGTCCGCCGACGGCAAATACCTTTATAAACTCCCATAAAATATCCATATTATCACGCACCTTCTTTATTGTATAAATTTATCTTTAGCTTTTTTAAGCGATATATACCGGCATTCATGATAAAAAAATTACTGTTTTTTTCCTTTATGTGGATTTTTGCAAAACTGTATGATATAATTTCAATAAAGGACTTGTCTCGTCACGGGCGTGGCAGGCGCAGCGTAAGCCGCGTATGTAATGGCGCCCGCCGCTTAAGAGGCGGGGGACATCTTGCCTAAGTAATATACAATATTTGGCGGAGGTAGTTGTAATGAATATTTCTGTACTTGGATGCGGCAGGTGGGGCTCTTTCATCGGCTGGTATCTCGATAAGATCGGACATAAAGTTAAAATCTGGGGTCTGTCTGATGCTCCGCAGTTTATTAGATTAAAAGAAACACGCGGGAATGATGTGCTTGCTTTCCGTGAAACGATTGAGATTACCGATAATTTGGAATATGCTGTTTCAAGTGCCGAGATATTGATTATTTCCATTAGCTCACAGTCTTTGCGCTCGTTTATGGGCAGACTTTCAAAGCTTGACCTCAGAGGGAAAACCATTGTCCTTTGCATGAAAGGTATAGAAGTTGCAACGGGCAAGCGACTTTCGGAAATAGTGTCGGAATTTGTCACCGATGAAACTGACATAGCCGTTTGGGTCGGACCGGGGCATCCTCAGGATTTCAGCAATGGCATACCGAATTGCATGGTTATAGATTCGCTGAGCGATAAAGTCAAGAAAAATCTTATCAGAGAATTTTCGAGCGAACTCATTCGCTTTTATCTTGGCAAGGATTTGATAGGGAGTGAAATAGGCGCGGCGTCCAAGAATACTATCGGTATTGCCGCGGGTATGCTGGACGGGTTAAAGCTGTCCTCCCTAAAGGGCGCACTTATGTCCCGCGGCACTCGTGAGATCGCCCGGCTTATAAGCGCTATGGGCGGCAACGAACTTTCCGCGTACGGCTTGTGCCATCTTGGCGATTATGAGGCAACTCTTTTCTCTCCGTACAGCCATAACAGAAGGTATGGTGAAATGCTCGTCAAGGGCGAAAAGTTCACACAGCTCGCCGAAGGTGTAGATACTACCAAGGCGCTTGTCCTGCTCGGAGAGAAATATAATGTGGATCTCCCGATATGCAAAGCGGTAAATGCGGTCATACTCGGGGAGGAAGAGCCAAAGAACGCTTTGGAAAGACTTTTTGTGAGAAGTCTTAAATTTGAATTTTATTCATGACTTGTGTCGGATCCCAAAGGTCTGTTCAATACAAGGTTTTTTCTGTTTAATATGTAAAAAAGGAGAAGCTTGAAAGCTTCTCCTTTTTAATGATTAATTTGCGATTAAATAAGCTAATACGAAAGTTTTATGTAAAAACCGATCCGAAATTAGCCCTGCTGAGGTGCTCCCACGGGACATACATTTGCACAGGCACCGCATTCTACACAAGCGTCCGCGTCAATTTTAAATTTGCCGTCGCCCTCGGATATAGCATTGCAGGGGCATTCATCAGCGCAAGCACCGCAGGAGATGCATTCATCAGAAATTACATATGCCATAATAAAAAACCTCCTTAAATTGATAATTTTATTTTAGCACAAATTTTATAAAAATCAACCTTTTTATCTTTAATTCCATAAAAATTCAGCTATAAACAACAATTACCTGAAATAAAGCCTAATGCCCTGTAAGGTTCTGTCCCCGCGTTTGTGCGCGGGGACAGCGTTGCTAAGTTATACATTGCTATTCATTCTTTTGGCGTTTGCTTTTCAGCTTTGAGAATATAAACCTGCAGCCGCTGAAGATACCCTGTCTGATCATGTCAATAAGTGAGCATATGACAAATATTTCAAGTATCATCAAGAGCATCTTGAGAAATCCCAACGGCGTACTGTACAGAGCGGGGTCGGCAAAATTATTGCGTGACCATATAAAGCCTCTGAGCAGGGGATGCTCATGTATCGCATAGATTCCTATTGTTGTTCCTGCGATATAGTTTATTGTTTTTGACTTGAATTGGAATCCTCTGAAAAACAGGAATATGAATACAGACGCAATTATAACGAACGGATTCGAGAACTGACCGAAAACAGAGTCGTTGTAAATATCGTCATTTACGTACGGATTTAAAAAATTGCATAAGCTGTAAATAGAATAATCAATAAGTGAAAATACAATGAAATATATAAGATATTTGAAATGAACCTTTTCGTCATCTTTTATGTGCAGCCTGAGATAAGCTCCGATAATATACATAAAGAGAAACGAGATAAGCGACTTGCCTGCCTCAATCGAAACGACCTGATGCGTTGAGAAAATACTCCTGAACAAGCCCATTTCAGACAGCGTGGGCAAAACAGAAAGCAAGACAAACAGAATGCCGAGCAGAAGCCTGAATTGCTTTTTGTCAAGCGCGTTGAGTACATAGTTTATGAAAGGCGAGAGGAGCAGAATGATTATATAATCTGTGAGAAAATACCATTGTGCCGACGTGACGGGGAAGAACATCTTTATTAAGGTGCATATTAAAGACTTACCATGAAGCATATTCGAGGAATACTCATTAAGCTCTACCATTTTATCGGTATACTCTGCCCCCCCGTCGCCAGTAAGGACAAAACCGCCGTTAATATCAACTATCAGGGCAAAGAGTACAATAGTTATAGAATAAAAAAGCATTGTGAAGTAAACCGTAGGGAGCCTTTTATAGCTTTTTTTGAAGTCGAGGGCATTCTTGCACATGAAATAACCCGTTATAATAACGAATACGTTGACGGGGGTCCGGAAGAATGTCCAGACAAGGTTGGAAACATTCTCAAACGCTCCGCCGTTTGTATCCGATAAATATCGTATGCCTCCGTAGCTGTACGCATGAAGAACGATGATCGACAGCATACATAATATTCTTAAAAGTTCAATGCCTGATTTTCTTTCTGTTTTTTGCATATTTAATGCATCCTCCAAATATTAAGTTATTTTTAAAAATTATTCAGCTTTATATCAGCCCCTTTTTGAATTTTTCACTTTCTCTTAAAATTTCGCTTGCCTCCCTCGCTATCCTTGAAACAGGCATTCCGACAACATTGTAAAAATCGCCTGTAATGCTTTTTACGAATAAAGCGCCGTGTCCCTGTATGCCATAACCGCCCGCCTTGTCATAAGGTTCGTTTGTTTGTACATAGTTCTCTATCTCGTTATCCGTAAGCTCGAAAAACTCAACGTCCGTAGATACGCTGAACGACCTTTCAAGAGGACCATAGCTTATACAGCAGCCGGTTATTACCTTATGTATTCTGCCTGACAGCAGCTTGAGCATACATCGTGCGTGCGCGGTATCCTGCGGCTTATTCAGGATTATTCCGTCAATAATTACCGATGTGTCACAGGCGATGACTAAGGAACCGCGGTAACCCTTTGAAACATATTTTGCTTTTTGTATGGCTATATATTGAGGCTGTTTTTCCAATGAAACAGATGCCGGCGCCGTTTCGTTGATATCGGGCGGAACACACAAAAAGTCGCTTGTTAAAATACTCATGATTTCACGCCTGCGGGGGGAGGCTGAGGCCAATATTACGTCCATTACATTATTCCTCCTAAAGCATCTAATATGTAATTGCTTTATATATTTCACCTTTTTTATGTCCTGAATATTCCGATGCTTTTTTTGCAGCTTCCGAAGGCTTTGCTCCGTTTTCTATAAGCTCCATGGCAAACGACACTGCGTCCTCAAAGGAGATTCCCTTATCCTCTGTTACAGGCGCGCCCTCTATCACAAGAACAATCTCTCCCTTGACAGTATCGTCCCTGAAGCTTTTATATGCTTCAATAAGAGTGGTTCGTATGACCTCCTCATGAACCTTTGTAAGCTCACGTACTATAGAAACACGTCTGTCGTACCCAAAAGTCTGAGCCATATCGCGGAGTGTCTTGCGCAGCTTATGCGGTGCTTCGTAGAATATCATGGTTCTATGCTCGTCGCGCAGAGAGAGCAGATGGTCTCGGCGGCTTTTTTTATTTACGCTGAGAAAGCCTTCAAATGTAAATCTCCCCGTCGGAAGTCCCGAGATCGCGAGAGCGGAAGCCATAGCGGTAGGGCCGGGAACAACGTTTACCACTATACCGCGTTCAGCGCACTGCGTTACGAGCTGTTCTCCCGGATCGGAAACGGCGGGCATTCCCGCGTCGCTGACGAGAGCGCAGTTCTCGCCGTTTTCTATTTTATCGCAGATGATCTTGCCCCGTTCACGCATATTATGCTCATGATAGCTTATCATTGGTGTTTTTATCTCAAATTTATTCAGAAGCTTTACCGTTACGCGCGTGTCCTCGGCAGCGATAAAATCAACGCTTTTTAAGGTTTCTACCGCGCGTGGGGAAAAATCCGAAAGATTTCCTATTGGCGTGCCGACAACATATAGTTTACCCTTCATAAACAACGTCCTTATTAAGTGTACAAAATTATTTCCCGTGTCCCTCCGCAAAGGAACCGTATATTTTAAGCATTTCACTGCTGCATTTGCCGTCCTCATTTTCAAGGAGGAGAGGTTTCTCAACTTTCAAGCCGCCGCGCTTACCGCCGCGCCTGCCCTCTATCAAAAGGAGCTTTGGCGGTCTGCCGGCGTTGAGATGAACAAAACGAAGCCGTTTTGGTTCTATATTATATTTTCTCATAATCTCCGTTATATCCGGTAGACGTTCGGGACGCTGGCATATGCAGAACCTGCCGCCGAATTGCAACAGCCTCGACGCGCAGGCGGCAATATCGTCGAGTGTACATTCTCCCTCATGGCGCGCGGTCTTCATAGATGAGTCGGGATTTACGATACCCGTTCCCTCCGCTTTATAAGGAGGATTGCATACGACGAGACTGAATCCCGCCGCGTCGGCTATTCCGCCGAGCTTTCTCAAATCAGCCCTGATAACGGAAATTGTTTCCTCAAGACCGTTATAGGAAATACTGCGCTTTGCCATATTATACGCTTCATCTTGAATTTCAACGGCTAAAACGCTTTTGGGCAGAACCTCGCGGCTCCAAATAAGCGGTATGGTTCCGCAGCCGCAACCGAGATCACAGGCAATATCGTTCTTTTTCGGCTGTGCGAAATCGGCAAGCAAAATGGTATCCGTCCAGAACGTATGACGGCTTGAAACTATTACACTCACTCCGCTCCCGAGCGGTTCAAGCCTTTCGCCTTCTAAAAGCATTCTATCACCCTTTATGAGCTTGTAACGTTATTTTACCACATTCGACCAAAGTTGTAAATAATCATAATTTTTTAAAATTTTACGGATATAATATCTTGTTTTATTATAAAGAGTTTGACAATATCAGCCGTTTAAATTATAATGTAAACAAGTGATTTCATGTATTATCGATATGGGGCTTGCCCTGTTATTCAGCGCGGAGTAAGCCGCGTGAGTGATTGTAAGGTATATATTCGATGATTTTCCGGTTGATACCGGCTGCCCAAGCTATATTAGTAAGGAATGATTATATGCTGAAAGGGAAAACCGTACTGCTCGGCGTTACGGGAGGCATAGCCGCGTACAAGATGCCGAACCTCGCCCGTATGCTCATAAAATCCGAAGCGGACGTTCACGTCATAATGACGAAAAACGCCTGTGAATTTATTACTCCGTTTACATTTGAAACGCTGACGAAGCATAAATGTATTACCGATACATTTGATAAGGACTTTGAGTACAGCGTTGAACACGTTTCGCTTGCGAAAAAAGCCGATCTGATTATTATTGCCCCTGCAACTGCGGACGTAATCGCTAAGCTCGCCTGCGGAATTGCCGACGATATGCTTACAACGACGGCTCTTGCGTGTACCTGTCCGAAGATAATAGCGCCCGCGATGAATACAAATATGTATAATAATCCGATAACGCTTGATAATATCAAAAAGCTGAAAGCATACGGCTATGAGGAGATCCCTCCCGAAACGGGTATGCTTGCCAACGGAGATTCGGGCAAAGGCAGACTGCCCGATGAAACTGTGCTGTTTGATTATATATTAAGGGCGATTGCGCTTCCTCATGATATGGAAGGACTGAATGTACTTGTTACGGCTGGTGCTACCTGCGAAAAAATAGATCCTGTCCGTTATATAACAAACCGTTCCACGGGCAAGATGGGAGCCGCTATAGCAAGGAGAGCGATGCTGCGCGGAGCAAACGTAACTTTGGTGGCGGGAAAGGTTGAATGCGCCCTGCCGCCGTTTGTAGATATTATTCATGCGGAAAGCGCTCGGGAAATGTTTAACGCTGTCACATCAAGCGCGGAGAGCATGGATATAATTATTATGGCGGCCGCTGTAGCGGACTATACTCCCGCGGCAGCAGCGGAGCGGAAGATCAAAAAAAATGACGGCGATATATCTTTAACGCTTAAACGTACAAATGACATTCTTAAGCATTTATGCGTAAATAAGCGAGAGGGTCAGCTTATCTGCGGATTCTCCATGGAAACGGAGAATCTTCTTGACAATTCAAGGAAAAAGCTCTTTGAGAAAAATTCCGACATGATAGTGGCAAATTCGCTCAGTGACAAGGGGTCGGGCTTCGGCACGGATACTAATATTGTAACAATTATTACGCGTGACAATGAAGTATCGTTTGGATTGCTGTCAAAGGATGATGTTGCGGATGCGGTTCTGAAGGAATTGATGAAAATGCGGTGATATTCTCAATTAATTTGTAATTTGTCGTAAAAGTTTACATTTTTGACGTTAAATTTGCCAAACATTCACGAAAGGCTTGATTTATATATGAAAAAGGTTATAGGTATAATTGTCGCACTTGCCGCTGTTTTCGGATTGGTGTATTTTGGTTTTACTTTCTACATCTCACAAATGACTTCCGAGCTTGTCAACTCCGCATGGGAACACAAAAACGTATTACCCGAAAAATATGAAGGCGTACTGACGCTTTATGACTATAAAAGGCTGGATTGGCTGAATAAGATCGGATCTTCAAGTATTAAAGCGGCTCGCCCCGATCTTTCGTATCCATCGACAGTATGGCGCTTTAACAGCGCAACAACAACATTTTACTACACCGTTACAAACAGCAGCACGGGTACTCCTCTGCCCGGATGCGATAATGTAAAGTGTACTATCGAGTGGGAAAACAAGGATGGCAAATGGGTCGTCAATGAGCTTACAGAGGGGAAATAAACCTGTAATATGTCATAGCCGGGTATTCGGTATTGATTAGATTAGAAACATTTTCCGGCGCTGACCGCGAAAAGCGCCGAAACCGATGGAGGATTACATGAGAGAGGATATTTGCAGTATACCTGTCAACGATGTGTTCGGCCCGAAGGACGGCTGCCCGTTTTGCAAGATGAGAGATATGCTTGAGCAGAGATCCGCCGAGTATGTCACCGGCGCGGCTATGATGGAGCCTGACGTCCGTGTGACGACAAACGAGCAGGGCTTTTGCAACAGGCATTTCGCTATGATGCTCAAAGCCGGCAGCAGACTGTCAAACGCGCTTATACTTGAAAGTCATCTGAAAAAAATTTCCGGGGAGCTTATTCCGAAAAAGCTCGGCGGCAAGCCCGGCAAAAAGGTTATCGCCGCGCTTGAAAAACTTCAAGAAAGCTGCTTTGTCTGCAACCGTGTTGAGATGAATATGAACAATATGGTGAGGATTGTGTACTCAATGTGGCAGGAGGACGCGGAATTTCGTCAGCTTTATTCGGAGCAGAAATATATTTGCCTTGAACACTACACGCTTTTGGTAAGCGGCGCGCAAAAGGCCATGGGCAGAAACGCCGGTTCTTTCTATGAAGCGACTGCGGCACTTGCGGGAGGCTATCTCGAGGAACTTCAGGGAGATGTTTCGCATTTCTGCAAAATGTTTGATTATAGAAACTCCGACGGCGACTGGGGCAACTCAAGGGACAGCATAGAGCGCGCGGTGGAATTTTTAACGTCAAGACCTGTCAAGGTCGAAAACACAGAAGAATAATTTTTTACTGTAAAAAGTTTTGCTCAGGCTTTTCAAAATGCCTGAGCAAAACTTTTTTTATTTTATAGAAGCATTCAGGGCTTCTGCGTCCCGACTTAGTATTACCGTAATAAGCGGAGGATCGCGTTCCCCGATGAGATTCCGCGCCTGCCGCAGCCTTGACGGAGCGTAGCACATTGGGGCG
>CAYLOD010000015.1:29203-30196 GCA_964385235.1 uncultured Clostridium sp. | reverse complement strand
GTTTTAATCTTTAAAAGCATACTATCGCCGACTCCGCTATATTCTGCATATCGGGTATTCCCGTCATTTCTGAGAAAAAGTGACATTTATAAGCGCAAAAGGAAAATAATTTATAGGTGAATGTAAAATCGGAAGATATTGTAAATGCTGTTGAAAGGATATACAGAAAACAAAATCCCATTTTCAATGTTTATAGAATTTGTTTCAGTATTGGCAAATTATTTTTTAATAATGATTTTAATGATTAAATCATGTGAAAAATATCAAAAAATCAGGTTGTTTAAAAAATGGCAAACGGCAGCAAAACAACAGCCGCTGTCTTGGCGGCTGTAATAGCCGTCAGCGCGCCGCAGGTAAAAAATAAAAAACGGTCGGCAATTTGCGACCTAAAAAGCTATTGAAAACGATCGAAGAAAGTAAAAATGGATCAGATAAAAATCGGCAATTTTCTAAAAGAGCTGAGAAAGGAAAAATCTTTTACACAGGAGCAGCTTGCGGAGCATTTCAATATTTCGAGCAGAACTGTTTTCCGTTGGGAAAACGGAAACAATATGCCCGATATAAGTGTTTCGATTGAGTTATCGGAATTTTACGATGTTGACATTCGTGAAATAATCAATGGAGAAATGAAAGGCAAAAATATGAACAACGAAATAAAAGACACACTTGTCAAGGTTGCGGAGTACACGGGGACAGAGAAAACACGGTTTCTGAAGCGGGTTTTTATTGGCACAATCATTACTATTCTCTCGGTATTCATCGCTATCGTGCTTTTGGCATACGGCATAGGTGAAGAATACGGCATAGCGATGTATTTTTCTTTGGGCAGCCTTTGGCGCGTGTTTTTCAAGTATTCTTGAAATTCAGAAGATAAACGGCAATATGAATAAACAAAAGCTTGTGAAATTGCGCAGGACGATAATTCCTATTTGTATAGGGCTTATAGCGCTTACTGTGTTACTTACCGTTCTCATATTGCTGTAATAAAGGAAA
>CAYLOD010000015.1:0-29193 GCA_964385235.1 uncultured Clostridium sp. | reverse complement strand
ATTTCTCCGCATAAATCGTTTCTGACCGAAAAAACTTTGAATGTTACAGAGAGTAACAGCGTTTCCGCATACAGTGTATGACTATTGACGGCTCCTTGAATTATAACGGTTGTACCAATTAAACAAGGAGGTCGTGCATAATGACATTAGGCGAAAAACTGAAAGAGGAAAGAAAACAGACGGGCTTGTCACAAGAGCAATATTCAGATAAGTTTGTAAATATCAAGTTTAACGAATGCACATACACGGTATAGCGGGTAATAAGCGTCTGTGCTAATAACATTGAAAAAAATAACGATGAACACAAAAAATAACTTACCCGCCGGGCTCCGTCCCGTTGGGCTCCGTCCCGCCGGGCACCGTCCCGCCGGGCACCGTCCCGCCGGGCTCCGTCCCGTTGGGCACCGTCCCGCCGGGCTCCGTCCCGTTGGGCACCGTCCCGTTGGGCACCGTCCCGTTGGGCACCGTCCCGCCGGACCCGCTTCTTCAGGCAGGAAATGTTACTTTCTTTTTAATGAAATTTGGTCAATATGCTAATATATTTTTTGTATGCTCTTGTGGTATAATTAAATATTAAACAGACCGTTTATATAAGCCTATTTGAATTAAGCTTATAGCGGTATGAAATTTACTTGTACTTTACTGTTCAGGCAGCGCTTGGGCGGCTTTTCGCCGCGTCCGAGATTCATCTGAAAGTAAAAATAATTTGCAAGGGAAGTATGTAAAAATGGAACGACAAAAAATATTAAAAGAGGCGGAAATACTTCAGCCCGAATTAACCGCTATCCGGCGTGAACTGCATCAGCATCCCGAAGTGGGATTTGATTTGCCTTGTACAAAGCAATTAGTAAAACAAAAGCTTGTGGAGTTTGGATATGAACCTCAGGATTTTGGCAAGTCGGGAGTTATAGTTATCGCGGGGGGAAAGAATCCCGGAAAGACTATCCTGTTGCGCGCGGATATGGACGCGCTTCCCATACAGGAAGAAGCCGACGTGGAGTACCGCAGTAAGACTGATGGGAAAATGCACGGCTGCGGACACGATATGCACACCTCAATGCTTCTCGGCGCGGCGAAAATTCTGAAAGATCATGAAGATGAGATCATGGGTACGGTCAAGCTTGAATTTCAGCCTGCAGAGGAAATCTTTCAGGGTTCCCCGGATATGCTGAAAGCGGGACTTCTCGAAAATCCTAAGGTGGACGCCGCCGTAATGATACATGTAATGGCAGGAATGCCGCTGCCCTCAGGAACGTTCATGGTATCAGGCGGAGGAATCTCCTTTTCCTCATGTGAACAATATCATATTACTGTTAAGGGCAAGGGAGGACACGGCTCAACTCCTCATGAAACAATAGACCCTATCACGGCCGCCGCCCATATGCATATAGCTCTGCAGGAAATAAACAGCCGTGAGCTTGACGGCAATCAGTTCGGTGTATTTACAACAGGTCATTTTGAAGCGGGAAAAGCTTCAAATGTCATTCCCGATACCGCCGAAATGTGGGGCACGATTCGGACAACAGATCCCGAAAACAAAGTGGGAAAGCTTATTAAAACGCGTATGGCTCAGATATGCGAGGGAATAGGCACTGCTTTTCGCTGTGAAACGTCAGTCGAGTTCTACGATTTTTGTCCATGTATGGTCACTGATCCCGAATTGTCGGAGGATACGCTAAAATACATGAAAGAAATGGTTGGAAACAGAGCGATTGACGTGGCGGAAATTTCGGGCGGAAAGCCGGGCGGCGGCAGCGAGGATTTCGCTTTCGTAAGCCACCTTGTGCCTACAGTCAGTATGTTCCTGACAGCGGGAAACTCCAGAGAAGGATATACTTTCGGACAGCACCATCCAAAGGTTAAATTTGACGATTCTGTTCTGTACCTTGGCAGCGCGGCTTATGCGCATATCGCTTTTTGCTGGCTTAATGAACACAAACAGTAACAGATAAGCGTTAACCGAATCGACAAATTATTTTAATAATGACTTGCCTTTATTAAAAATTCATTTAAAGCGCGGACAGAAACGTCCGACCTCAGCCTTAAGAAAAAGTCCGGCACGAGCCGGACTTTTTATATGCCGCAAAAACAGTATTGAAAGAAAAAAGCCAAAAGTTGTTCAGTATAAAATATTATCAATTAAAGAAAACTTTACGCCGTTCATGAACTTCATAAGAGCGGTCAGAATTTCACTTTGAAGCGCGGGTTTGATTTTTTTAAATACAGGCAGCTCTGAACTTGCCCTGTATGAGCGCCGCTGTTATCAATAAGAGGCCTGCAGCGCCATATGACGAGGCAAGCCCCTTGATTAAAATTATTTTGCGACAATATTGACGAGTTTGCCCTTGACATAGATCTCTTTTACGATATTTTTGCCTTTCGTAAATTCCGCGACCTTTGGTTCAGCCTTCGCTGCCGCAAGAGCCGCCTCTTGATCAGCGTCCGAGTCTATCGTGATCCTCGCTCTCAGTTTACCGTTAACCTGTACGGCTATCTCTACTGTATCCTCTCTGCACTTGCTCTCGTCGTACTCGGGCCACTTCTGTTCGCAGACAAGACCTTCGCCCAGACCGCAAAGAGCGAATACCTCCTCGGCCACATGAGGCGCAAACGGGTCCATAAGAACAGTAAATATGCGAAGCTCCTCCCGTGTTACCGACTTTGCGGCGTATATGTCGTTTATAAGCGACATAAGCGCGGCGATAGCCGTATTGAACTTGAGTGTTTCAATATCCTCCGAAACCTTTTTTATAGTCTTGTGGAACTTGCTCTCAAGCTCCGGACGAAGTCCTCCCTCTGTGAGAATCGCCGTAAGCCCGTAATATCTCTCTATAAACCTGCGGCTTCCTCTGATCCCCGATGTGCTCCACGGAGCGGCTTTCTCAAAATCTCCGATAAACATTTCGTATACACGCATCGTATCCGCGCCGTATTCATTAACTATATCGTCGGGATTGATTACGTTTCCGCGCGACTTGCTCATTTTCTCGCCGTTCTCGCCGAGAATCATACCGTGGCTCGTACGTTTTGCATATGGCTCGGGTGTGGGAACTACTCCTATGTCGTAAAGGAACTTATGCCAGAAACGGCTGTAAAGCAAATGGAGCGTTGTATGCTCCATACCGCCGTTATACCAGTCGACAGGCGACCAGTATTCAAGAGCTTCCTCTGAGGCAAGGGCAGTATCGTTGTGCGGATCCATATATCTGAGATAATACCACGATGAGCCCGCCCACTGCGGCATAGTATCCGTTTCACGCTTTGCGGGCTTGCCGCACTTCGGACAGGTCGTGTTCACCCATGATTCAATAGCCGCAAGCGGGGACTCGCCGTTATCCGTCGGTTCATACGACTTCACCTCCGGCAGCACAAGCGGAAGCTCGCTTTCAGGAAGCGCTACAGCGCCGCAGTCAGGGCAGTGAACTATCGGAATAGGTTCTCCCCAGTATCTTTGGCGTGAGAATACCCAGTCGCGGAGTTTGTAATTTATCTTAGAACGGCCTTTCTTCTTTTCGTTAAGGTACTCAACGATTTTTTCCTTTGCTTCATCGACAGTCAGACCGTCGAGAATGCCTGAGTTGACCATAATTCCCGTGGAGCAGTCGGTAAACGCCGCCTCCTCGACATTGCCGCCCTTTACCACCTCTATAATAGGGAGATCAAACTTTCTGGCAAATTCCCAGTCGCGCGTATCATGCGCGGGGACAGCCATAATCGCGCCCGTACCGTAGGACACAAGAACATAATCCGATATAAATATGGGGATCTGTTTGCCGTTTACGGGGTTGATCGCTTCAACACCGTCAAGGCGTACGCCCGTCTTATCCTTAGCGACCTCTGTGCGCTCAAAGTCGGATTTCTTTGATGCTTCATATTGATAACGGCGAACCTCATCTATATTTGAGATATTATCCGCCCACTTATCAATCAGCGGATGCTCGGG
This sequence comes from uncultured Clostridium sp., assembly GCA_964385235.1. Classification (GTDB taxonomy): domain Bacteria; phylum Bacillota; class Clostridia; order Oscillospirales; family Acutalibacteraceae; genus Pseudoruminococcus. Next base: position 25,250 of record CAYLOD010000015.1, on the reverse strand, counting down.
AGAAATAACCATATAAGTAGCGCCGAAAAGCGTGTCGGGACGTGTCGTATAAATAGTCAGGGTATCACCGAGCGTTGTATCAAAGTCAACCTCGGCGCCCGTTGAACGGCCTATCCAGTTCTTCTGCTGCGCCTTGACACGTTCGGGATAATCCACAAGGTCAAGATCGTCTATAAGTCTTTGGGCATATTCCGTGATTTTGAGCATCCACTGAGATTTTACCTTTCTGACAACCTCGCTGTGGCATCGTTCGCACAGACCTCCCACTACTTCCTCGTTAGCGAGAACGCACTTGCATGATGTACACCAGTTGACAGCCATTTCTTTTTTATATGCAAGCCCTTTTTTGAAAAGCCGGAGGAATATCCACTGTGTCCACTTATAATATTTCGGGTCGGTCGTGTTTATTTCACGGCTCCAATCAAATGACAATCCAAGTGACTGAAGCTGCGATTTAAAATGAGCGATATTTTTTTTTGTTACCTCTGCGGGATGAACATGATTCTTAATCGCGAAGTTCTCTGTCGGCAGTCCGAAAGCGTCCCAGCCTATCGGATAAAGGACGTTATATCCCTCAAGGCGTCTTTTCCTCGCGACTATATCAAGGGCTGTATATGAGCGCGGATGACCTACATGAAGTCCCTGACCCGACGGATACGGGAACTCCACAAGAGCGAAAAACTTAGGCTTGCCGCTGTTCTGTTCGGCGTGAAAAACCCCTTTTTCCTCCCAGACCCGCTGCCATTTTGATTCTATTTTTTTGTGGTCGTACTTTTCGATATTCAATTTATTTCTCCCCTTAAACCATAAAAATATTATTCTATTACGACTTCCTCACCATCCTGCCACAGTCTTTCAAGGTCGTAATAAGCGCGAGCCTCGTTCGAGAACACATGGACGACAACATCAACATAATCAAGAAGTATCCATGAGTTTGAACGATACCCCTCTATATGTGTTACGCTTATTCCCGCCTTGTCAAGCTGTTCCTCTACCTCATCGGCAAGCGACTTGACATGGGTGCTTGATGTACCGGTAGCAATTACAAAATAATCGGACAGAGATGAAATGTCCCTGATTTTTATAATTTTTATGTTCTGCGCTTTTTTGGAATCGAGCGCTTTATATGCCAGCTTTGCTGTTTCTAATGATGTCATATTCTTCCTCCGTTTTAATAAGCGGCTTGCTCCGCCATACCGCGCGATATAATCCCCTTGAATAATCAACGGGGATACCGTCTTGAATATACCGTCAATATATCATGTACGGGCTTCCCGTATTTATTATTTTCTTTTTTGCATGATTACCTCGTTATACGCGTTCAATGTGTCAACAGAGATCGCGAGCCTTCTATGCGCCAGATCCTCAATGCTGAAGCTCAATCCCTCAATCATAGCCGCCTCAAGGCTTTTATCGGCGGCCTTTCGGATCCTTTCAACACCGTTATAGTTGCGCTCCTCCGATGTAAAGTCGGCAATGAAAATCACCTTTTCAAGCAGGGACATTCCGCCTCTTGCGGTCGTATGGTAGCGAACGGCGTTAAGAATATCCTCGTCGTCGATGCCGAGTTCGACCTTGATATAGCCGCTTCCCGAAATCGCGTGCCACAGCTTAGGCGCGCCCGCCTCAAGCTCTGTCAGCTCTATACCCGCTCTTTTAATGATCTCAAGCTGCTCCTTTTCCGGGGTTTCTTTTGTTATATCGTGCAGGATTCCCGCAACTTCAGCTTTACTAACATCAGCTCCGTATTTCTTGGCGAGGCGGACGGCCTCCTTGGCGACATTTTTAGAATGCTTGAAGCGAGCGTCCTTTAAACTCTGTCTGATAATTGTTTCATATTCCTTAATCTCCATAAAGCAACCCCCGAAAAATATATAGCCTGACCGTGATTACCCGTACGCTTCTCAAAGCGGATCACGCACTGACGTAATCATGCTGTCCGCGCCGCGACTTTAACATTAAATGGCAAACACCCTATTGAATATTATATATCCCGCGGCACGGCAAATGCAATAACCTATGCTTAAAATCACGAAATATAAAGCCGGTTTTTTAAAATATATTCTTTGACAGCATTCGGTACAAATCCTGAAATGTCTTGTCTGTCCTTGACCGCCTGACGAACCCCGGTAGATGATATTTTCGGAAGAGACAGGCCGAGTACAACGGTTTTCGCGCCTGAATCGTTATAAAGCATCTCACGCTTCATAAGCGTTTCCCTGCCGCCTGTCCCCTTTCTCGGCACTCCGCATACCGTCGCAAGGCTGAAAACAATATCGGGTCTTTTCCATTTATCTATTGTGAGAAACATATCCGCTCCCATAATAAGAAAAAGCTCGTCCTCAGGATAAATCGAATGAAGTTCCTCAAGCGTTTCATATGTATAGCTTGTTCCGCCCCGCCTTATCTCAATATCGGAAATTTTCGCGGCAGATATATCAGATACCGCGAGCCTACACATATCAAGCCTGTTTTCGGGCAAAACGGACTTATCGGCCGCCTTATGAGGAGGAATAAACGACGGGATAACAAGAAGTCTGTCAAGCGACAGCTCCTTGATAACTCCCCGTATAAGCTCTATGTGACCGTTATGTATTGGGTTAAAGCTCCCTCCGAACATACCTGTCCTCATAATAACACCTTTATCACTTTCATCTGCTGATTTTATTCAGCGCTTTCCCCTTTCCTTAGGGAGAATAATCTTAGGCTCGTCATTATTTCTGCGATAAAGAACAAACCGTGTGCCTATAACCTGAACGACCTCGCTGCCTGTAGCACTTGCTATCTGTTCGGCGGCATCGCGAGATGTGATCCCGGAGGTATTGAGGACCTTACCTTTTATCAGTTCACGAGCCGTAAGCGCGTCGTCCGCCTGTTTAATTATATTATCGCTTATCCCGCTCTTGCCGATCATAACTATTGTATCTGTGTCAACGGCGAGAGAACGCAGAAAAGCACGTTGTTTACTTGTCATAAAAGCTCCTTAATTGCCCTGTTTAATCTTTTCTCTCAGTTTCCCGGCGAGAAGTCTGAGCGCTTTGCCCCTGTGGCTCATCGCGTCTTTCTGGTTGCTTGAAAGTTCAGCGAACGTCTTGTTGCCATCCGTAAAGAAAATAGGGTCATAACCGAACCCGTCCTTTCCCCGGGGCGCAAAGCCTATCGACCCGTCGCACTTTTCTTCAACCTCGATTTTGCTTCCGTCGGGGAAGCAACAGCATATCGCGCAGACAAAGTGAGCCGTGCGCTCGCCGTCGGGAGTGTCCCTCAGCTCAATAATAAGCTTCTCTATTTTTTCTTCATCCGTAGCACCCTCACCGGCATACCTGGCGGAGTACACACCCGGTCTGCCGCCCAAAGCATCTACCATAAGCCCCGAATCATCTGCGATACACGGGCGTCCCGTTGCCTCACAAGCGCTTTTTGCCTTCTGTTCCGCATTTTCCGCGAAAGTCGTGCCTGTTTCCTTAACCTCGGGAAGCTGCACTCCGCACTCATTGGCTGAAATCACCGTAACTCCGAGAGGCTTTAATATCCTGCTAAACTCCTGTATTTTGTTTTCATTGTGTGTGGCAGCTACAAATATCATATTATCAATCCCCTTCAAACTGAAAATAAACGAAATATCCGATTATTCGTCCATGTCATTATCCATTGTAAACAGCGCCCTCGCAAACTCGGACGGATTAAACGGCTGCAGGTCGTCTATCTGTTCACCGACGCCTATATATTTAACGGGTATTTTCAAGTCGTCCATGATCGCAAGGACAACCCCTCCCTTAGCCGTTCCGTCAAGCTTGGTAAGAACTATGCCGGTAATCCCCGCCGCGTTTTTAAATTCGCGCGCCTGATTTACGGCATTTTGACCTGTAGTAGCATCGAGAACAAGGAGTACCTCTTTATCCGCATCGGGAAGCTCACGGTCTATAATCCTGTTGATCTTGGCAAGCTCGTCCATGAGGTTCTTCTTGTTGTGAAGTCTGCCCGCGGTATCGGCAATTATGACGTCGCTTCCCTTTGCTTTAGCAGAAGAAATGGCGTCAAATACTACAGCCGCGGGGTCGGAACCCACCTGCTGCTTGACTATATCCGCGCCTGAGCGTTCAGCCCATATCTCAAGCTGCTCAATAGCGGCTGCGCGAAATGTGTCAGCCGCCGCAAGCGTTACCTTTTTCCCGGAACGAACGAGGTTAGCGGAAATTTTCCCGATAGTTGTGGTCTTACCGACGCCGTTTACTCCGATAACGAGTATAACAGACGGCTTGGTATTTATTATAAGCTCCTGAGAACCGCTCAGCATATCGGTAATAACATCAGCAAGCATATCATGGATAGCGGCGGGGTCGGTTACGCCCTGATTTTTTACCCTGTCGCGCAGCTCGTCGCATATATGCTCGGAGGTCGTTACACCGACATCACCCATAATAAGCAATTCAAGAAGCTCCTCAAAAAGCTCCTCGTCTATCTTGGTAAAGGATTTAAGCATGGAATCAATGCGTCCGACAATGCTGTCTCTCGTCTTTTTAAGTCCCTCTTTTATCCTTTTAAATAAACCCATATCTATCACATTTCCTTCCTGTCCTACAGCGGACGAACGCTCTCACTTATTCATCTATGACGGGCGTTTAAGCCGAGGTGATGTTCAATCTCGGAGGCGCGGAGCTCTAACAGCTTGGATATACCCTCGTCCTGCATAGTGACGCCGTAAAGGACGTCAGCCTCCTCCATAGTCCCCCGTCTGTGCGATATACAGATGAACTGTGTTCTGTCATTCATGCGCCGCAGATACTGCGCAAATCTGTCAACATTGACGTCATCGAGAGCCGCCTCTATCTCGTCCATGACGCAAAACGGCGCGGGACTTACTTTCATTATAGCAAAATATAACGCGATTGCAACAAGAGCTTTCTCTCCTCCCGATAAAAGCTCTATATTTGAAACGATTTTCCCCGGAGGCGATACTTTTATTTCAATGCCCGTCGTCATTACGTTATCGGGTTCGGTCAGTAAAAGCTCGCCGCTTCCTCCTCCGAAAAGCTCCGTAAACGTCTTTTTAAAGTTTTCGTTTATAAGGGCAAAACGCTCGGCAAAAATCTCCTGCATCCGATGTGTAAGCTCGTCAATTAGCTTCAAAAGCTCAGCCCTTGAGGTTTCAACATCGCCGATCTGATTTTTGAGGAACTCGTACCTGTCACTGACCTCCTTGTATTCGTCTATCGCGGAAACATTAACGTTTCCGAGCGAGCGTATTTTCTGCTTTAGCTCCGAGAGCCTGCGCTGAGCCTTTGGCACGTCCTCTATCCGAGGCGTCTTTTCCTCAGCCTCTCGCCTTGTAAGCTCGTATTCCTCCCAAAGTTTAGAAATGATATTGTCGTACTCGCCATGAAGATTGTCCCTTTTTTCGGTCAGCCTCGCAATTTCTCCGCTCAAGCGTTCTATTTTTGACGTTTCTTCACGTTCCTCCCCGCGAAGCTCTGTCTGCCGCTTTTCGATATCCAGCCGTGACTGTGACTGCGCGGCTATGAGATCGGCATTTGCCCTCGACTTTTCGGAAAGTATGTCAGCTTGTGAAGTCAGTTCTTCAATGCTTTTCATAAGTTCTGAGTTCGTATTTTTTATATCTTCGCACTCCGCTTTAAGCGCGTCTATTCTTCCGCTGCCCGCGTTTCTGCGAAGTTCATAACCGTCAATATCGGCATAAAGCGCCTCTATGTCCTTTTCTGTTGTAACAACAGACAGACGTATCTCCTGAAGTCCCGCGGAAAGTTCCTCGCGTTTTTTCCGAAGCTCGTCACGACTGCCTGACAAAGCGTCCGCCGCCGATTCAAGCTCCGATATTTTTATCCTGTATTCCTCCGCGAGAGCCTTTGTGCTGTCCATATCGCTTTTAAGCGAGGTTATTCTCTCACCGGATCTTTCGCGGTCGGATTTCAGCTCCGTGAGAAGCTTTTGAGTGCTTTCAAGCTCCGAGCGGCGGCTTTTCAATTCGGCCTCTATTTTCACCTTATCGCTCTGTGCCTTGTAAAGCTCGCCCTGCGCGCCCGAAAGCTCCGCCTTTATTTTTGACGTCTGCTCAGATAAATATCTAAGTCTTTCCGAGGACTGCTCATATTCGCCCTTTAAGTCTTGAGCCCGGTTTTTAATGCTTTCTATTTCGCTCGCGCGTCCGAGAAGTCCCGCGCTCTTCGCAAGGGAGCCTCCGGTCAGCGATCCGCCGGCATTTACGACCTGTCCGTCGAGCGTAACTATCTTGAAACGGTAATTATATTTCTTAGCTATGATAATCGCGCTGTCAAGATTATCGGCAATTACGATCCTTCCGAGCAGGGAGCTTATAATCTCCTTATAGCAGTCCTTGTATGAGCACAACCGCGAGGCAATACCTATAAAGCCCTCACACTGCTCAAGTCCGCGCTCAGTAAACTCGCGCGCCTTAATGGACGATATTGGCAGGAAAGTCGCTCTGCCGCCGTCCCGGCGCTTTAAAAACGCGATTGCCTTCTTCGCGTCGGAATCCGTATCGGTAATAATGTTCTGCATAGCCCCGCCCAAGGCTGTTTCTATAGCCGTGCTGTACTCATACGGTACAGTGACGGCGCGGGAAACAGGTCCGTGTATACCCGTAAGACCGCCGTTTCTTACCTCACGCATAACAGTCTTGACGCTCGCGGCAAAGCCCTCAAGATTGCGCTCGAGATCCTCAAGTAACTTTGCCTTGCGAAAAAGCTGCTCACTGTCAAGACGCAACTTATCGGAGCTTGCCTTAATCTCGTCGCATTGACGTGATTTTTGCCGCAGTCTTAGCTCGCAGCCGCTTGAAATATTTGTCAGCTCTGTAATTCTTTCATCACAATCGGAAACCATTTTCTCGTAATCTGAAATGATTCCCTCCAAGGTTGATATTTGAGAAATCTTTTCGTTGATGCTGTTTTCAAACGACTGCATTCTCGCGCTGATTTCAGAAACGGAAGTACCCGACGTCATATATTTAACATTGATCTCCGAGAGCTCCGACGTCAGCCTTGAAATCTCGTTGTTTATAGACATCAGCTTGTCGCTGCTCTCGCTTTCGCCGTCCCTTAAAGTATCGAGGCGCTCAAGGTATGTATTCAGGTTTTCCTTATATTTTTCAAGGGCTTTTTCCTTTTCGGATATTTGCAGACGCTTTTTGCTTATTTCCCCTTCAATCTCCGCCGAACTTCGCTTCATATCGTCTATATCGGAATTTATTCTCGCAATAGTTTCCTCATTATGATAAATATCATTCCGTAAAACATTCACACGCGCACGTTTTTCAGCGCCCTCCTCATCAAGGCGGGAGACTTCAGAACGAAGCTCCTCTATCCTCGCGGTAATTTTGCTCTGGTTTGAGAAAAGTTCCTCTGTTTTCGACTCTATCAGAGAGAGAGCCCTTTGAGCTTCATCATATTGGCTTTGCGCTGTCGCGAGCTTATCCTCCTGCTCACGCAGAAGTCTTGCTGACCGTTCTATAGTCTTTAACCAAAGTCCGATCTCGAGATTCCTTTTCTCCTCCGCGTATTCAAGGTATGCTTTTGCTTTTTCGGACTGTATCCTCAGCGGCTCGACTCTGCCCTCAAGCTCCGATAAAATATCACGCAGACGAACAAGGTTTTCCTCCGTCCGTCCGAGTCTGCGCTCCGCGTCCGCCTTTCGGTAGCGGTAACGCGATATGCCCGCCGCTTCCTCAAATATCTCTCGTCTGTCCTCACTTTTCGCGGCGACTATCGAGTCTATTTTGCCTTGGCTTATAATCGAGTATCCGTCACGACCAAGACCTGTATCCATAAAAAGTTCATGAATGTCCTGTAAACGGACTATCGTGTTGTTGATAAGATATTCGCTTGTTCCCGAACGATAATAGCGCCGTGTTACGGAAACCTCGTCCTTGTCGAAATCGAGCGTTCTGTCGGAATTATCAATGGTAAGCGTGACCTGTGCGAAGCCCGTGCGATTGCGGTTTTTCGTGCCGTTAAAGATGACGTCCTCCATCCTTGAGCAGCGAAGCGCTTTTGCGGACTGTTCGCCCAGAGCCCATCGCACAGCGTCACTAATATTGCTCTTTCCGCTGCCGTTCGGACCGACAACAGCCGTTATACCTCTTGTAAACGTGAGCCTTGTTTTGTCCGGAAATGTCTTAAAGCCCTGCAGCTCAAGAGATTTTAATAACACTATATCACCACATTTAAACAGTTAAGGTCATATCAATGGCTTGCGTCGAGGACGCGTACCTCGTATTTGGAAAGTCTCATGTCCTGACGGACTATCGCGTTTATACCGAGATTTTTCAAGCGTTCAATGTTTTCCCTCTTTTGACCTATAAAGCGGGAAACGGAGCGCGGATTCACGAAAATCTCAGCCATACCGCTATGTATACCTTTTTTCTCTAATGCCTTCACACAATTGTTATACATTATCTCGCTTTCGCAAAGTTCACGGAGAGCAGGATGGAACGCCCCCGCTGCCATGCCCTTACGCAGGCTTTCACTGTCGTGAAGCCCTACACGGATAACGTTTATATTGCGTTCCTCAAAATACATCAGAAGCTCTGAGCACAGCTTTACGGCGTCGTTCAATGTCTGAGGCTTATATTCATTTGCTTTGTACAGATTATACAGCTCGGTTCCTTTAAGCACAACAGTAGGATAAATGCGTACGGTATCGGGTTTGAGTCCGGCTATTTCATGCGCGCTTTCGCGGTCAAGCTCGTCGCTGCTCTTGTACAGTCCCGTCATCATCTGCAGACCGAGAGAAAAGCCCGCCTCTGTTATCAGCCTTGATGATGTTATGACGTCCTCCTTTGTATGACCTCTCTCATTTGCGGCGAGAACCTCGTTGTTCATGCTCTGCGCGCCCAGCTCAACAGCGGTAACACCGTATTTACGGAGCGTATCAAGTATCTCCCCGTCTATCGCGTCGGGGCGGGTGGATATCCTTATCCCCGCAAATTCTCCCGATTTTACGGACGGAGCCGCTGCCGCGAGCAGGCTTTCCATATATGCTCTGTCAATCGCGGTAAAGCTCCCTCCGAAAAATGCTATTTCAGCATTTTTAGTATTTTCCTTCAGGCTTTTTCTCGCTGTTTCTATTGTTTCCTCAACGTCACGGACACCGGGCTGAGTCTGCTGACCCGTAATATCGCGCTGACTGCAAAAGCTGCAATTATGCGGACAACCGTTATGCGGTACAAAAATTGCTACATTTGAATGCTTCAATATCCCATCAACTCCAATGCTTCTCTCGCCGCCTGCTGTTCGGCTTCCTTTTTACTTCTTCCGCCGCCCTTGCCGATTTTGTTGCTGTTGAGCCTTACCTCAACCGTAAAGTGCTTATCGTGGTCGGGGCCGCTCTCTCCGACGAGAACATACGATATTTTCTCCTCGGGGTTTTTCTGAATGATTTCCTGCAGCGTGGTCTTGTAATCCTTAAAGTCAAAGTTGCGCGGTGAATCTATCTCCGGCTTTACAAATTCCATAATAAATTCTGCCGCTCTCTTCATGCCGCCGTCAAGATAAATCGCGGCTATGAGCGCTTCAAAGGCGTCGGCAAGGATAGACGGACGCTCGTTGCCGTGAAGGTGAGCCTCGCCGTGACTGAGCAGCAAAAAATCTCCGAGATGAATCTTCCTTGCAAAACGGGAAAGCGCTTTCTCGCAAACGAGAGCCGCCCTCAGCTTGCTCAGGTCGCCCTCAGGATAGTCCGGGCAGTTTTTAAAAATATAGTCCGAAACGACTATGCTCAAAACGGAATCCCCGAGAAATTCAAGCCTTTCATTGCTTTTATCCCCATACTTTGATTCATTGGCATAGGACGAATGTGTTATGGCTGTTTTTAAGTATTGTTTATTTTTAAAGGTATATCCTATTGTTTCTTCAAGCGCGCTCAGTTTATTGTTTCCATTAGCACCCATAAGCATATCACCCTTCATTCTTCAGTATGTCCAGTTCTCTCCGAATCTCACCTATAACATCTTTTTCAGTGTAGTCAATTACGGATTTTACCGCGCTGATAAAAGTATCCTCCTTAGCGCTCCCGTGAGTTTTCAGCACGGGTTTTGAAACCCCCATTATCGGAGCCGCGCCGTAATTGTTATAATCCATATATTCCTTCAGCTTCTTCATATCCTTTAAAACAAGTGAAGCGGCAAATTTATTTTTAAGGTTTTTGGTGAATACCTCTTTAACCTTCTTCATAAGAGCAGAGGCGACGCCCTCGTACATTTTCACTATGATATTTCCCGTGAATCCGTCCGCGACTATCACATCAGCGGCGTCAAGAGGAATATCGCGCGCCTCAATATTTCCGATAAAGTTTACAGGCGACTGCTTTAAAAGCTCGAACGCCTTGTGCTGAAGCTCGCCGCCCTTATGATCCTCAGTTCCGACATTGGCAAGACCGACCCTCGGATTTTTGATTCCGCCGATCTTATCCATATAGACAGAGCCCATTATACCGAACTGCTGCAGCATTTCGGGACGGCACTCGACATTTGCCCCGCTGTCTATGAGGAGAACCTGCCCCTCGACTTTTGGCATCAGCGGAGAAAACGCGGCGCGCTTAATGCCCTTTATGCGCTTAACTATCATAGTCGCTCCCATAATAAGCGCGCCGCTGTTGCCGGCGGAGAGGAACGCGTCTCCCCCGCCGCCGGCGAGGAGCTTTAAGCCCACCGCCATTGAGCTTTGATTTTTGGACTTCATAATATCGCCCGCCTCGTCTTCCATTGTGATAACGTCCGGTGCGTCCTCTATCATGATTCCTTTAAGCGATATATCGTTGTCCGCGGCGGTTTTTTCGATAATTTCCTTGCTCCCGACAAGTATTATCTCGATATTATCATACACCTCAAGTGCCTTAACCGAACCCTTTATGACCTCTAAGGGCGCGTTATCCCCGCCGAATGCGTCAATTATAATCCTCATGCGATAGACCGACCTTTCCTTTCATATTTCGTAATTTTCAAGCGACTCGAGCGCGCGCCTTGAATACCGCGCGGCTCTCTCGCGTTTATCCCTGATTTTTTCCTCAAGCGGCGGGAGAATACCGAAGTTTGCACCCATCGGCTGGAAATTGCCGACCGTTTCGTCCGCAATATACCGTGAAAGCGCGCCCGTCATTGTTTCGGCAGGCAGTGTGAGCGTTTCTTCATTTCGCACTCTCCTTACGGCATTTATTCCCGCGACAAGTCCGCTCACGCCCGACTCCATATAGCCTTCAACTCCCGTTATCTGACCCGCGAAAAAAATATTCGCGTTTGCTTTCAGCGAAAAATCGGAATTGAGCACCCTCGGCGAATCAAGGAAAGTATTCCTGTGCATAACGCCGCAGCGCACAAAATCCGCATCATGCAGAGCGGGAATCATTGAAAAAACTCTCCTCTGCTCGGAAAATTTAAGATTCGTCTGAAAGCCCACAAGATTATACATCGTCCTGTCCGCGTTCTCCGTTCTCAACTGCAGGACAGCCCATGGTCTGTGACCCGTTTTGGGATCGCGAAGTCCTACGGGCTTCATGGGACCGAATCTCAGCGTGTCACGGCCGCGCTGTGCGAGTATCTCGACAGGCATACAGCCCTCATACACCTTGGGGTTCCGGACATCTACGCCATGCAGAGGCGCACGCTCCGCCGAAACAAGGGCTTCATAAAAAGCCTCGTATTCATCCTTATTCATCGGGCAGTTGATATAGGCGTCGTCGCTGCCTTTATCATAGCGTGAGGCGCGGAACGCATACTTCATATCGACGCTTTCAGCGGAAACTATCGGAGCCGCCGCGTCAAAAAAGCTCAGCGCGCCGCCGCACAGCTTTTGTATTTCACCAGACAATGCTTCACTCGCAAGAGGCCCCGCGGCAATAACCGTAACAGCATCGTTCGGGATCTCCGTAACCTCGCGCTCGATAACATCTGTCAGCGGATTGTTCCTGATCTCGTATGTCACCATAGCGGAAAATTTATCTCTGTCAACGGCAAGAGCACCGCCCGCGGGAACGGCGCATCTGTCGGCGCATCGCATAAGGAGAGAATCAAGTCTGCGCATTTCCTCCTTTAAAAGACCCGCGGCGCTCTCTATCCTCGACGCTTTGAAAGAATTTGAGCATATAAGCTCACAAAACAGGTCGCTTTTATGCGCGGGGGTCTTTTTCGCGGGCTTCATCTCGAAAAGACGGACGTTTACTCCGCGTTTAGCGATTTGGTATGCGCATTCGCAACCCGCAAGCCCCGCGCCGACTACATTTATATACATATCGTCCGCCCCCTCGGGAAGGCTTATTCTTCCTCATATTCCTTCTCATAGCCGCAACCCTCTGTCTGACAGAAAAGTTTTGGCTTTTTGCCTGTTTTCTTGTATAGGATCTCTCCGCAATTCGGACATATCTCGGTCGTAGGCATATACCACGAAACAAAATCACAGCCGGGGTACTTCTCACAGCCGTAGAACACTCTGCCGCGCTTTGATTTTTTAACAATAACGTCACCGCCGCATTTAGGACACGGCACACCGGCCTTTACAACGAATTTTTTAATGTTTTTACATTCGGGGTAGCCGGGACAGGCGATAAACTTGCCGTAGCGGCCGAACTTGACTACCATCTGTCTGCCGCACTGCTCACAAACTAAATCGGTCTTATCCTGCTCAAGCTCTATCTTTACGCCTTCCATTTCTTCCTTTGCTTTCTTCAGCGTCTTATCAAATTCGCTGTAAAAGTTCTCAAGCAGCTCGTGCCACTCGCAATTACCCTCCTCAACCGTATCAAGGTCACTTTCCATCTGCGCCGTGAACCTTACGTTTACGATTTTAGGAAAGTGTTCTTTCATCAGCTTTGTTGAAACCTCGCCAAGCTCTGTCGGTATAAGCGTTTTAGCTTCACGCCTGACGTATTCCCTTGATGTGATGGTCGAAATCGTCGCGGCATATGTCGACGGTCTGCCTATCCCGTATTCCTCAAGTGCCTTGATAAGCGACGCCTCTGTATACCTCGGAGGCGGCTGTGTGAAGTGCCGGTTCGAAGTAAGAGCCTTTACACGAAGTTCCGTTCCCTCTTTAAGCGCGGGAAGCTGCTGTTCGCCCTCCTCGTCCGTATCTTTGCCCTCAACATATAAGACAGTAAAACCGTCAAAGTCCGTCATATAGCCCGAAGCCTTAAATATATACTTGCCTGCGGTAATGTCGGCAGATGTTGTTTTTTGAATACAGTCTGACATCTGGCAGGCGATAAAGCGCTCCCATATTATTTTATACAGCTTGAACTGTTCGGCTGTAAGGCTGTCCTTAACCTTATCGGGAGAAAGTTCAATCATAGTCGGACGAATCGCCTCATGACCGTCCTGAGCGTTTGAGCGTGACTTATACCTTCTCGGTTCATCGGGAAGATATTTTTCACCCCATTTGTTGAGAATATATTCGCGAGCGCCTTTTAAAGCGTCCTCGGAAAGCCGCAGGGAGTCGGTTCTCATGTATGTTATCAGGCCGACCGCCCCCATGCCCTCTATCTCGACGCCCTCGTAAAGCTCCTGTGCTATACGCATGGTACGCTTTGCCTGAAAGCCGAGTTTCCTTGAACATTCCTGCTGCAGCGTAGACGTTATAAACGGCGGCGCGGGTTTTCTCGTTCTTTTGCCGTGCCTGACTCCGGCCACAGTAAAGGTTTCGTTCTTAAGCTCAGCGAGGATCTCATTCGCGCGCTGCCCGCTTCTTACATCGATCTTTATACTGCCGCTTTTCTCCTTAACGCGGAGAGTGCCGTCCGCGTTGTCATATAAGGACGCCGGAAAAGCCCTGCGCTCGCCTTTCGGTATAAGCTTGGCGTCGATAGTCCAGTATTCCTCGGGCTTGAACGCGCGTATCTCGTCCTCGCGATCGACAATGATCCTGAGTGCGACAGACTGAACGCGTCCCGCGGACAGTCCGCGCCTTATTTTCTGCGCAAGGAACGGGCTCAGCTTGTATCCGACAAGCCTGTCAAGGATACGCCTTGCCTGCTGGGCGTTCACGAGATTTATATCAATACAGCGCGGGTTTTCCATTCCGTTGGCCACGCCTGTTTTTGTAATTTCGTTAAATGTAACCCTGTTCTTTTCATCAAGCGGCAGGTCGAGAAGATACGCGAGATGCCACGAGATCGCCTCTCCCTCACGGTCGGGGTCGGTCGCGAGAAATATCTCATCGCTCTTTGAGGCTTTCCTTTTAAGCTCCTCGGCAAGCTCCTCCTTACCCTTTATTATTTCATACTTAGGCTTGAAGCCATGCTTTATATCCACACTTAAATGCTTTTCCGGCAGGTCGCGTATATGTCCCATGGACGCTACGACCTCATAGCCGGATCCGAGATATTTCTTGATAGTCTTAGCCTTTGCGGGCGACTCGACTATTACAAGCTTTGACAATCTCATCATCCTCCGTTTATATAAATTACTTCAATACATATTTACCGCCGACTACAGATTCAATATACCCGAAAATTTCAAGCTCCGTAAGAGCGGAAAGAAGTATATTTATAGGTATACCCGTTTTTTCGGAAATATGATCGGTCGTTACCGGAATGTCACTGATAGCCTTTAATACCTTGAGTGAACACTCGGATAAATCGGCAGGGTAACCTCTCTCTTTCCCGGACGCGTTTGAACCGCCGTCGATTTTTCCGGTTATATTATCACCGGTTGTTTCAAGGCTCTCAAAAGCCTCCTGCTCATGCTCCGCGGAGTCGCTTTCAACTACGGATAAATGCTCATGTTCTTCTTTGAAAAGTCCGTCTTTACCGCCGTGTATAGGGTATGTCAGTTTATGCTTGTTTTTATCATACCAATTAACAAGGTCATTCGCGTCTATCGCCGCCGAACAGCCATTTCTGAGAAGATCATTCGAGCCCTTGTTTTCATCATGGAAAATGTTTCCCGGGACGGCAAATAATTTTCTGCCCTCCATAACAGCGTCCCTTGCGGTAATCAGCGCGCCGCTTCTCTCACCGGCCTGAACGACAAGAGTGCAGTCTGAAAGCCCGCATATAATCCTGTTTCTGAGCGGGAAATTCTGACTTTTGGGAGGATAACCGGGAGGTAACTCCGAGATAACGGCGCCGCTTTCCGAAATTTTTTCTCTCATATCGGCGTTATCCACAGGATAATTATAATCTATACCGCAGCCGAGAACGCATACGGTCGTTCCGAGGGCATTGAGCGCACCCATATGCGACGCGCTGTCAATGCCTAACGCTCCTCCGCTTACAACTATCGTTCCTCTTTCCGCGAGAGAATACGCGAATTTATTCGCGGCGGTCAAGCCGCTGCTTGTTGCTTCCCGCGAGCCGACCATAGCGACCGAAAATCCGCCGTCAACGTTCGGCATTTTGCCGTTTACATATAATACACACGGCGGCGAGGTTATCGAGCGGAGCTTTTTTGAGAAAAGCGCATCGTCATATGTGATAATATCATAGCCGAGTCTGCGGCAATCGTCAAGGATTTTTTCCGCGCGTGTCAGACGCTTTGATTTCAGCTTCTCTATAGTATTATGTGTAAAGCAGTCACATATCAGATAATCGTATTCGGAAGCATTATAAAAATCCTCCGCTGTATGAAAATACTCCATTCCCGCTTTAAAGCTTTTGTTATTAGCGCCGAAAACACATTGAAGCCACAGCCAGTATATTATATCATCCCTCAAAAATATTCCTCCATACGGTGAAAAATCACTTGCTTCTGACAAACTCCCACATCAGGATCGCCGCAGCGGCGGAAGCGTTCAGTGATTCGGCTCTCCCTCCCATTGGTATTTTTACGCGGCACATACACGCGTTTACCGCCGCGTCGGTTAAACCCGCGCCCTCATTTCCTATAAGAATGATACCGCTTTTAAAATCTGTCTCCGTAACGGGAACGGCATTTCTCGGAGCAGACGCGTATGTTTTTATCCCCCGACGGGTCATTTCTCCGATAAACTCCGGGAAATTCTCCGCAATAAGAAACTTGAGCCTGAATACTGCGCCCATACTTCCCCTTACGGCTTTCGGCGAATATATGTCGCAGCAGCCGCTTGACAGAATAACGCCGTCAAGCCCGAGCGCTTCGGCAGTTCTCAATATTGTTCCGAGATTAGACGGGTCGCTGATATTTTCAAGGGCGGCATACCGCCCCATGCTCTCTATTTTATCAAGTAAAACGCTTTTGTCAAGCATAGAAATTAAACACAGGAGTCCCTGCGGAGTCTTTGTATCGGAAATTTTCAGGAAAATATCGGTGCTTACCTCTATTTTTTCACAGCCCGTATCCGATATTATCTTGAAATCCTCCGAATATTTTTCCCTCGCCTGTGATGTGTAAAACAGCTTTTCTATTTTTGCGCCCGAAAGCGCCGCGTCACGGCAAAGCCTGACGCCTTCAACGCTGAAAAGAGAGCGTTCGCGTCTGTATCCGGCGCTTTTTTGCAGCTTTATAATTTCTTTAATTGTCGGATTATCCCTGCTCGTTATCATTCTTGCGCTGTCCCCTGTCTGAAAATCCCCGGTAATTAAAAAGCGCCGCAGACAATATGTCCCGGCGCAGTTTTATAAACGCTGCTCATGTCCTCCACCGAACTCCGCCGCCTTAGAGGCTGGGCAAGTCCCTTACTGAAAATTATAGCGCAGCCTTTGCCTTCTCAACAAGATCTGTAAAAGCCTCGGGATCAGTGATGGCAATCTCGGAAAGAACCTTTCTGTTAAGAGTGATTCCCGACTTTTTAAGACCGTTCATAAACGTAGAGTAGTTGATTCCGTTTGCACGGCAGCCCGCGGAAATACGGGTTATCCAGAGCTTTCTGAAATCTCTCTTGCGCTGCTTGCGTCCGATGTAGGCATAATTGCCGCTCTTCATTACGGCTTCCTTAGCCATCTTAAAGTGCTTGCTCTTTGAACCCCAGTAGCCGCGAGCGAGCTTCAGTGTCTTTTTTCTTCTTTTGCGTGTTGCCAACGCACCCTTTACTCGTGCCATTTATATATACCTCCGTTATTTATTAAGTAGCTTTCAGAACACACCTGATCCGACTTATTTGTAAGGGACAAGTCTCTTGATCTGAGCTGTATTTGTCTTATCGGCGACAACAGTCTTTCTGAGACCTCTCTTACGCTTGGTTGTTTTCTTGTTCAAGATGTGACTCTTATTCGCGTGAGCGCGGAGAACTTTGCCGTTCTTAGAGACCTTAAAGCGTTTTTTCGCTCCGCTGTGTGTTTTGATTTTGGGCATTTTATTGCTCCTCCTTATTGTTGTGATTCGATTCCCGCAGGGGAAGTAAAATTTCGTTTCAGCGTCAAATTATTTTGTCTTGGGGCTCAGGAACATAAGCATACTTCGTCCCTCAAGCTTTGCGGGCTTTTCGATATTTGCAAATTCCGCGCAGGCCTCCGCAAATTTCTTCATTACTTCAAGTCCCAACTCGGGATGACCCATCTCTCTGCCACGGAAACGGATAGACACCTTGATCTTATTTCCGTCCCGGATAAAGCGTTCCGCATGAGAAAGCTTGGTGTTAAAATCATGTGTGTCGATATTGAGGGAAAGACGGATCTCCTTAACATCAACGACATGCTGATTCTTTTTTGCTTCCTTTTCCCGTTTAGCCTGCTCAAAGCGGTATTTGCCGTAATCCATAACCTTGCACACGGGCGGCTTAGCCTGAGGGGCAATCTTGACAAGATCGAGATTCATGCTTTCTGCCTTTTCCAATGCCTGAGAAAGCGGCATTATACCGAGCTGATCACCGTCAGGACCGATAACTCGCAGCTCCTTGTCACGAATTTCTTCGTTAATCTGAAGTTCTTGCTTGCCTATGTTAAAGCACCTCCACAAATAACTGTAAAATGAAAAACGCGGTACAGTAAAAACCGTCCGCGCATCAAAAGCATAACAAAGAGAATAACTCCCCTACGAATACTATTGACCTATGCCGGACAAAACCTCATAGGTGAAAGCTGAACGCTTTACTTTGTTTTACTAAATATAGTATAAGCACAAGGGCATAATTTGTCAATAGTTTTTTTAAAAATTTTTTAAAAAAAACAAAATTTTATAATTAGCAATATTCCATAAGCATATAATAAGGCTCGTCCTCTGTTCTGACGCGGTTCTTTTCCATATCAAAGCAGCCGTATTCATGAAAGCCGGATTTCGTCAGAGTATCGCGTTTTGCGACGCTGCCGCACCTGATAAATACATAATATTTATCGTATCTTTTCAGCGACAAGACATATTTCAGCAGTTCGCACGCGATAAAGTCATCATACATATCCGTCGAAACGGGAAATGTTATGAAGCCGCTGTTTTCGGGCACGCCCTTTACAGAAAAAACATCTCTCAAGGCTTTATATACCTTTTTCGCTTTAAATGAACCGTATTGCTCTTTAACATCGCTATAGTCCAATTCCATAAAGCCGCTTCTCGTATCGCTTAATGAAATCAGTCCCGTAAGCTTTCCTGACGAAACGGCTTTATAAAATTTTCTGACAATAATCCCGTTTTTTACGGCAAGACCGGCCTGCTCAATCTTATTGACATAATCTCTCAATTCGTCCATCACCGAATAAATCAGCAGATATGACGCCAACCCCCTGTCCTTTTCCTCTAAAGGCAGGATCTCTATTTCTTCAGAACTTTTCATGTTTCGGCTCCGCAGATAAATATTTTCGATTCATTATCTCATAAAAATTATAAATAATCAAGAAAAGAATTTATATCAATGTAATTTAAATTTGTTAATATACATAATTTGTCTTGACTATAAGATAATAATTTTATATAATTTTGTAAAAGCTATTAAACTTCGGAGGTACTATATGGATAAAGCAAGCGTATTTCATCGTTCCTTTGCGAATCAATGCTATCCTCTTGACAGCGACAGATTAAAAATCAGCATTACCACCGGCAGAGATACAGAAAAGGTATTTATAGTGCACGGCGACCCGTTTTCTGCTGGCATTATGGGCGGAAATGAGCTTTGGCACGGCGACATTACCGAAATAACCGACGTGAAGCTCCTTGAGCATCACAAGGTGTGGTCTGTCGTTATTGCGCCGAAGCATAAAAGACTGCGCTATTACTTCATTCTTGAAAGCGGAAATGAAAAACTGTACTATCTCGAAAACGGTTTTTTCACAGAGGAGGAGCTTTCAAAAAAGTCCTTACCCGAATATTTTACAATGCCATGGATAAACCCCTCCGACGTATTTGAAACGCCCCAATGGGCGGAGGATACCATATGGTATCAAATATTCCCCGAAAGGTTTTGCAGCGGAAACGATTCCATAAGCCCTCCGAACTGTAAAAAATGGAAATCCGAAAGGATAAGCCGCGGAGTCTTTTACGGCGGCGACCTGTATGGCATTATAGAAAAAATTCCGTACCTCAGGGATTTAGGCATAACAGGCATATATATGACGCCAATTTTCAAATCCTCGTCGGATCACAAATACAACACGGAAAACTACCTTGAGATAGACCCTCATTTTGGGGACGAGGAAACTTTTATCAGGCTTGTGGAGCTTGCCCACGAAAACGGTATACGGATTATGATAGACGCTGTATTTAACCACAGCGGCTGGGATTTTCCGTTTTGGCAGGACGTCTGTAAAAACGGAGAGAACTCTGAATACAGGGACTGGTACATGGTCAATAAATTCCCAATAACAAAGTACGGGAATACAAGGGATAACTGCTTCTACAGCTTCGCGTTTATAAAGGGTATGCCAAAGCTCAATACAAACAATCCTGAAGTAGTACAGTATTTCACGGATATATGTACGAAATGGGTCAGAGACTGGAAGATCGACGGCATTCGTTTTGATGTCGCCAACGAGGTCAGCCATACATTCCTCAAAAAGCTCAGATCCTCCTTGAGAAAAATAAACAGTGAGATTTATCTCGTAGGCGAAATATGGCACGATTCCGTTCAATGGCTTTTGGGTGATGAGTTTGACGCGGTAATGAATTATCCCCTGACCTTTGGAATAAAGGACTTTTTCCTTGACAGGGATTTAAGCTCCGAATACCTCGAATATCACATAAACAGCAAATTTACTATGTATCCTGAACAGGCTAACAGGGTAATGCTGAATCTTTATGATTCTCACGATACCGTTCGCCTTATCACCTCGATAAATAATAATATAAATATTTTCATTCAAATGCTCGCCATACTGTTTACTCTGCAGGGCAGCCCGTGTATTTATTACGGTACGGAGATCGCCCTTGAGGGTGGTCACGATCCCGACTGCAGAAGGTGTATGCCTTGGAATGAGATCGAAAGCGGGAAATACAGCCGAACCATCGAAGCTGTTAAAGCCCTTATTTCTCTGCGAAAAAACGAGACCGCGTCAAAATCTCCCGACATAAGGTTTATCCACAGCGGCGGCAAACGTCTTGTGCAATATATTAAAAGCAGTGAGGACGAAGAACTTCTTGTCGCCCTTAACTGCGGGGATACGAATAAAATAGTTGACGCCGGCGGAAAAATCCTCTTTTCAAACCTTTACGAAAACGGTATTTTACTGCCCGACGGCGTATTGATTTGCAGACACGGTTAAGCGAAATTATCACAGGCTTTCTCCGCTTTAAGAGTACGCGCTCATTTAACATCAGGTATTACAAATTGCCCGAAACGCGAAGATATGTTAAAAGATCATTAAATCAAAAACAGCCGATGACATAAACTGTCATCGGCTTTAATTCTATTTTTCAATAAAAGACCTGACCCGTTATTCAAGCGCAATCCCAGCAAGCCGCCAAAATTGCAAAGCAATTCTGAACGCTTCAGCGTGAAAGATCATCAGTTGTTATATCGCGGTTAAGGATCTGAGATATGCAGAATTTTTTCCGCGGTTGTTATCTGCTCCCGAGTGGGCACGGGGACACCCTCCAAAGGATATTTCATGTCCAAGCCCTCCCACTTCGCTGCGCCGAGTGTATGATAAGGGAGAACCTCAACGCGCTCAACTGTTTTCAGTCCGGAAATAAATTCGTGCAGCCTTTCAAGTCCTTCAGCGTCATCGGTTATACCCGGAACAAGTACATGACGTATCCACATAGACTTGCCGTTATCGGAAAGCCATTCAGCCATACTTAAAATATTTGAGTTATCAAATCCTGTAAGGGATTTGTGCCTTTGACTGTCAATCTCCTTAATATCAAGCAGAACCAAGTCAGTCAGGGACATCAGTCTTCCAAATTTTTCCATCCACGCGGCGTCGTCTGAAAAAGGTTGTCCCGCAGTATCAACAGCGGTATGAACGCCGTTATCCTTTGCATATTCAAAAAGCTCCGTTACAAAATCCATCTGCAGCAGCGGCTCGCCTCCGCTCACTGTAATGCCGCCGTTTTTCGCCCAATATCCCCGGTAACGATAGATATGATCAAAAAGTCTTTCGGCTGTCCACTCCTCGCCGCACGCCATCCTCCATGTATCGGGATTGTGGCAAAATTTACACCTCATTAAACAGCCCTGCAAAAAAACCACAAAGCGGACACCGGGGCCGTCAACAAGTCCGAAGCTTTCCAGTGAATGAATATAGCCTGTCATGATTTATAACGAGGTGTGGCAGGTGCGTGAGATAACGTCAAGCTGCTGCTCACGGGTAAGGTCGATAAACTTAACAGCATATCCGGAAACACGGATAGTAAAGTTGGCATACTCCTCCTTTTCGGGATGCTCCATAGCGTCTATCAGCTTTTCCCTGCCAAACACATTGACATTAAGGTGGTGCGCTCCCTGATCAAAATAACCGTCAAGAACCTGAACGAGATTATTGACACGCTCGTCGTCGTTATGTCCGAGAGCGTCGGGGTTGATGGTCTGTGTATTGGATATACCGTCAAGCGCCCAATGATAAGGAAGCTTTGCAACGGAGTTAAGAGAGGCCAAAAGTCCGTTCTTTTCCGCGCCGTAGCTGGGGTTTGCTCCGGGCGCAAGAGGCTCTCCCGCCTTTCTGCCGTCGGGCATATTTCCTGTAGCCTTGCCGTAAACAACATTGGAGGTAATAGTCAGGATAGATGTCGTCGCCTCGGAATTGCGATATGTGTGACGCTTTTTGATAAGTTCGAGGAATGTCTTGAGAAGCCAGAGCGCGATCTCGTCCGCCCTGTCATCATCATTACCATATCTCGGGAAGTCACCCTCCGTGATATAATTTACAACTATACCTGTTTCATCTCTTACCGTTCTGACCTTAGCGTACTTGATAGCGCTGAGAGAGTCAACAACATGGGAGAAGCCCGCGATACCTGTCGCAAATGTTCTGCGGACATCGGTATCGATTAACGCCATCTCAGCCGCCTCGTAGAAGTACTTGTCATGCATATACTGTATCAGGTTCAGAGTATTGACATAAAGTCCCGCAAGCCAATCCATCATTACGGTATACTTAGCGATGACTTCATCATAATCGAGATATTCTGATGTGATCGGGCGGTACGCGGGAGCGACCTGTTCACGCGTCTTGACGTCCACACCACCGTTGATAGCGTAGAGCAGGCACTTTGCGAGGTTTGCTCTCGCGCCGAAGAACTGCATCTCCTTGCCTGTCTGTGTAGCGGAAACGCAGCAGCAAATCGAGTAATCATCTCCCCAAACAGGCTTCATAACGTCGTCGTTCTCATATTGTACAGAGCTTGTCGTAATTGAGATTTTTGCCGCGTATTTCTTGAAGTTGTCGGGAAGCGCCGAAGAATAAAGCACTGTGAGGTTAGGCTCGGGGGAAGGTCCCATATTCTCAAGTGTATGGAGGAAGCGGAAGTCATTTTTAGTCACCATGGATCTGCCGTCAACGCCTGTTCCCGCGACCTCCAGTGTGGCCCAGACGGGGTCGCCAGAAAAAAGCTGATTATAGGACGGTATGCGGGCGAACTTGACCATTCTGCACTTCATGACAAAATGATCTATAAGCTCCTGCGCTTCCGATTCGGTTATAACTCCTTTATCGAGATCCCTCTGTATATAAATATCAATAAATGTAGAAACACGTCCGACACTCATTGCCGCGCCGTTTTGAGTTTTAATCGCGGCAAGATAGCCGAAATACAGCCACTGTACAGCCTCACGCGCGTTTGCGGCCGGTAAGGAAATATCAAAGCCGTAAGATCCGGCCATTTCCTTCATGGCGTTAAGCGCTCTTATCTGCTTTGCGATCTCCTCGCGAAGTCTGATAACGTCGTCAGTCATTGTTCCGTCGCCGCAATTTGCAAAATCCTTTTTCTTCTCCTCAATAAGGAAATCAATGCCGTAAAGGGCAACGCGGCGGTAGTCACCGACGATCCTGCCCCTGCCGTATGTGTCGGGCAGACCGGTAATTATCTTGTTATGGCGAGCGCTCTTCATCTCGGGCGTATATGCGTCAAACACACCCTGGTTATGAGTTGTGCAGTACTCTGTAAATATTTTATGAAGTTCGGGGTCGGGAGTGTAGCCGTTAGTTTCGCAGGCCTGTTCAGCCATCTTTATACCGCCCAGCGGCATAAACGCACGCTTAAGCGGTTTGTCGGTCTGAAGTCCCACGATTTTTTCCAAATCCTTTGTTTCTTCGCTTATATATCCCGGCGCGTGAGATGTAATTGTGGATACAATGTGCGTATCCATATCGAGGACGCCGCCTTTGGCTCTTTCTTCCTTTTGCAGACCCTGAAGGATTCCCCAAAGCTTGTCGGTAGCCTCCGTCGGTCCTTCAAGGAATGAAGCGTCACCGTCATACGGACGATAATTTTTCTGAATGAAATCACGAGTGTTGACTTCTTTTTTCCAAATACTTCCCTTAAAGCCTTCCCATTGTTCAAAATTTTTCATTTTAGAATCCCCTTCCTTAAAGAAATACACATCTGAAAATAATTAAAAGCATCAAAACAAAGGAATAACTAAGCAAGCATTTAATTCAACAAAGTATATCTCAATAATCAATAAGTTGATATTTTAATTACATACGGTACCGACGCGCCTCAAATACCGATTTTAAAACTATAAATTTATTATATCATACTCTATTTTTCAGTTCAAGTTTTTTATTTCTTTAAAAGAATTATAACACGTATTTTAACAGTAAATATAAATAAAATAATATTATTCAAAAATATATTTTATACTTATCGGCGCTCAAAATACACTACCTGTAGTATAATTTGTATATTTAACCACAATATACAGTTTATTTGCTAAATATTTAGCGTACAGAAGCATATTGGCGGTTCACAGTGCGATCCGAACAGCGGGATATTGTAAAATCAGTCCTCAAACAGCAGAGAAAACTGAGGCGTAGACGCGAGAGAAACATAGTCCATATCCGCAACGATTATATGATCGACAAGGCGGACGCCGATAGTCCTCAAGGCATCGGAAAGACTTTTCGTCACCTCTATGTCGGCTTTAGACGGGAAGGCTATGCCGCTCGGGTGGTTATGCGCAATAATAGCGCCGGCGGCATTGCATCTCGCGGCAATACTTATGAGATCCTTACAATATACAGGCGCCTGGTCAATGCCGCCTTTTGAAATCATGCCGCAGTATATTTCCTTGCCCTTGGTGTCCAAAAACAGGGCATAAACATATTCTTCCATCTTTCCCGCAAAGCAGCGTATCATCTTATCTCCTATATTTTCATCGGTTATTATCTTTTCTTTATTATTAAATTTATCGGTGAGGTATGCTCTCGCCAAATCAGGTATCATGTGCAGCAATACCGCGGCGTTAAATGATATTCCATGCTTCATCAGTATTTCCGTCGGCGCGTCAAAAACAGCGGAAAGAGAACCGCAGACGTCTAAAAGCTCATGCGCTATTACATTTGTATCCTTTCTCGGTATGGCATAAAACAGCAGCATTTCAAGAAGTTCGTGCTGCTCAAATACTTCCACGCCTTTATCTATATAGTTATTTCTCATACGATCTCTATGACCCGCGTGAACGTTCTTTTCAGGCTTTGTTTCTCTATCCTTTTTCTTTGAAGCTGATTCCATCATACGGCCTCCGATGCCCGTAATTTTCCTTTAGTATATTAAAAAACGTACTTTTCCTCAACAAGAAACACCGTGGTTAATTCAAAATAAATGCGGTCGGCAGCGGTTATTATATATGCCTTAAATATTGATTTAAAGTGCATTCAATATCGCTTCCATCAGTTCCCGCGGAAGCTCTTTTTTCTCCGCATTGTCATGCACAATCAGAATTTCCTTTGCGCCGTCATGTGTGCCACGGCTTACAAATTTATCATATAAAAATTACTGCCGCGCT
>CAYLOD010000014.1:0-30438 GCA_964385235.1 uncultured Clostridium sp. | reverse complement strand
CGCACAGCATTCCTCCACCGAGAATCCGGAAATCTCATCCGCAAAGAACGGAAGAAAGCCGATCTCACGAACCAGTTCAATAATGTCATCTGCGCAGCGAATTTCACGAAATCTCATAGCAGCCTCCGTCAATGAATTATGTCTATAACTTCTCCGATATACATGGTGTGCGGTGCCTCAGCCGCATAGTAATCCGCGACCACGTCCTGCGGCATGACAGCAGTGTCCAGATCCTGCCGGTATATCTTTTTGCACAGGAGCGTTACTTTTGCTTCCTGAAAAGTGACGGCGTGATCCAGCAACCTCAGCGTTAATCCCGCCTTGGCTGTCTTGTCGCAGTCCCTGCCTGAGAGTGAACCGAGCAGCGCAAGCGCACGGCGGTATTTTTCCGAATAAAAACTGACCGTGAAATACTCGTCCGCGTCCATAAATTCATGGGTATAACGAATAGGTTTGACATAAACGGTTGTCACAGGCTTGCCCCAAAGTGTTCCCAGACCTCCCCAGCCGATCGTCATGGTGTTGTAATGTTCAGGCGTGCCCGCTGTGAGCAGTGCCCAGTCCTTTTCAAAAATTCGGAACGAATCCACATTGAAATCCATCTCGTAAATCTCCTTTACATATAATTTTCACTCGAATGTGCGCTGAATTATTTATAATTCGGACGATCAATCTTAAAGATCATCGGTCTTATGCCATTGAAACAACAGGTGATCATCGTGTTTTCGTATTTCATTTAACCTTGCATGATGGAGCTGCCCTGCAATTCGTTTATATCGGAAAATCGCATTTCACGCTTCCGGGCAAAACGCTATTTGGGAGCCGCCGGAAATGGTATCCGGGTCAATATGTGCTTCATGTATAACTAAATCACTCATATGTTTTTTAAAAAAACACATAATAAACACATAATTCTGAATATATATCACAGCGGCTCTCATTTTACAATGATTTAATTTTGTTTTCAGTAAATCTCTGTGACATTTTTCCTTGTCTTAACGGCGAATCCTCCCGCAAAATCAGAATAAAGTCATTTTTCACAAACTGACGGCTGTTTCCAGCGCAAGTCTGACCATGTCGTCAAACGATCTTTCCCGTTCCTCTGACGAGCTGCTCTCTCCCTTAAGAGGACAATCCGAAATCGTACATATGCAGAGAGCGTGTTTTTTAGCTCTCATCGCGTTAAAGTACAGCGCGGCGCTCTCCATCTCAGTCGCGAGGATTCCGAGCTTGTCCCACCTTGCGAGAGTATCTGGGTCGTCATAGTAAAAATTATCCGATGTGAGAACCGTTCCCACATAAACGTTCAATCCCAACTCAAGAGCCTTTTCGTCCGCTCTTTTCAAAAGTCCGAAATCCGCCGCGGGAACTGCCGTACCGGGCAAATTATACTGCCTTGCAAAGCTTGAATTGTAGCACGACGCCATAGCCATGACAACGTCGCGAATATGCAGCTTATCGCTTATAGCGCCCGCTGTGCCAATCCTTATGATATTGTTCACGTCATAAAAGTTAAACAGCTCATAGGAGTATATCCCCATAGACGGCACTCCCATACCGCTTGCCATTATTGAAATATTTACTCCGTTATATTTCCCCGTATAACCGTACATACCTCTGACGGAGTTGACAAGCCGTGCGTCTGTCATAAACTTACCTGCTATATACTTTGCCCTCATCGGGTCGCCCGGCATGAGTACGGTTTCGGCAAAATCTCCGGGCTTTGCTTCAATATGCGGTGTAGGCATTATACTTTTCCCCTTTATCAATATCCGAGGTCTTCCCCGACGATTATAACCTTTATGCGGTTTTTAACTCTTTGCTGTCCCAAAACCGTATATGAGCAGCATATTCTGTCAGGGCTTTTGCAGCCTGCCGTCATATCGGCGGAAGCATTCCCGCAGGAAATACATTCTCCGTTTTCCTTGCAGTATGTATTTTTATCAAGACGCACGGTATTAGGCGGAGCGGCGTATTTCTTAACTCTCATAACGGCTTCGTCAAGGGAATCGACTATCTTATTTTTCCCTACAATCAGTACAACGCTTTTCGGACCAAATATAATAGCCGCTACGCGGTTTCCGTTGCCGTCAACGTTATAAATTTCGCCATTTACCGTGACGGCGTTCGCACTCGCGAAATATACGTCGGCGGAAAACGCCTCGCGTACACGGCGCTCGGAGTCCTCGTCATTTATTCCCATGCGTTTTATATACTTGTATTTTTCAGACCCTATAATGTCTATTACTCCCGACTGCTTTAACGTCACCGAACCGCCGCACGCAATGACATCTCCATCTGAAATAAACTCCCTGACCTTTTCGCACGCGTCGGCTGATGTTTCGCAGTAGCATGCAAGCATATTGTTTCTCTCAAGCGCCTTAACAGTGCGGGCAATCCTTTCATCCATAAAACTCAAATCCTTTCTCATTTTATATTAACGCATATTTTAAAAACTGCGTTAAAGACTAATTTAAAAATATTTTTTATTTATTATATCGGAGGGTATATCATGCTGAACAATGACACAGAAAAGCTCCTGTCGGGTATATACAAACTCGCGCGGACAGGTATGCAGACCTCGAAAGAGGTAATGGAAAAGGCGGACGATCACAGACTGAGAGAGGAGCTTTCCTTGCAATATATCAACTACTTTAAAACGGCTAATAACGCTGAAGGTATGCTGATAAAGGAAGGCATACTGCCGAATGACAACAGCACTGTTACAAAAACGGAAATGTGGGATTCATCACAGTTTAATACACTCAGCCATGTCAGCGCATCGCATATATCTGAAATGATGATAAACGGCACCACGATGGAAATAATCAACCTCACAAAGCATCTCAACGAATGCAGGGACGCAAATGAAGCGTCAAAAAGCATGGCAAGGGATTTTATCCGAAACGAGGAAAACTATGTTGATGATCTGAAGCGATTCCTCGGAAAGTCGTGAGCTGCAATTTAAAACACACGGAAAAGCTTGCACACCGCAGCCGCCGCAAATAATTCTGTCAGGAATATGACAGGAATGCCGGCCATGAACTTTTTCTTCCTTGTCTTGTGGTGTATTATACACATAGTGATATACATCGCTATACAGCCGCTGAGGGCGGCTAATATAAGCAGCGTGCTTTCGGGAACACGCCATTTATGCTTCACGGCGTTATGCTTATCATGAATTGTTACAATAACAGCAATAATATTTATAACAATAATATAAATATATAATAACTTCATATAATAACTTCCGCATTATAACTTTCTTCCGCATTATAACTTTCGCATTTTTATGACTTATGGAATTTTTACCATATCTTAATTATATATTTATAAAGAATAAAAATCAAGGTGCGGTAAAAAGGTGTGGTAAACATGAAAAAAAATATAATAAATCTGATACCCTTTTTTCTTTCTGTTTTTCTTTTATTTGGTACAATCGTACTGTCGTCCCTGCTCCCCGATAAATCCTCCGGCGCCGGGATAAAAAACGAAAGCAAAAGCAGTCTTAGCGTCAGCGCTATTGAAACAATGTCAACAGACAGCTCTGAAACAGACGAGGAAATGCACGCTGTGTGGGTGCCGTATATGTCGCTCAATATGAATGGCACCGACAGGAGCGAGGCGGCGTTTAAAAAAAAGTTTGACTCTATTATTCAAAAATGTCTTAAAAATAAGCTAAACACGATTATTATTCACGTTCGTCCGAACGGTGACTCGCTGTACCCGTCAAAATACTTTCCATGGTCTGACATTTTGACGGGAAATCAAGGGGAGAATCCCGGCTATGATCCTCTTGAATATATAATTAAAGCCGCGCACGAAAATAATATAAAGGTTCACGCATGGATAAATCCACTGAGAATAAGATTTTCAAAGACGCCCGCCGACTTTTCCGACGATAACCCGTACATTGTCTGGAAAAACGACGATAACAGGGAAAACGACAGCTATACCTTTGAAAGCGATGGAAATATATATTACAATCCCGCATACAAGGAGGTTCGCGAACTGATAATAAACGGCGTCAGGGAAATCGTTGAAAACTATGATGTAGACGGGATACACTTTGACGATTATTTTTATCCGGCAGATGACAAGAAATGTGACGAGGCAGACTATAAAAAATATGTTTCCGCCGTAGGCAGGGACTATACTCCGCTTTCACATTCCGAGTGGCGAACGGCAAATATAAATATACTTGTTTCGGGAGTATATTCCGCTGTACATGAGATAAAAAACAATGTTAAATTCGGAATTTCACCCCAGTGCAACACTGAAAACGACGAAAAAATTTCTGCCGACGTCGTATCATGGGGAAGTGTTTCGGGATACGTCGATTATTTGTGCCCGCAAATTTATGTAAGCAACACACATCCCTATCTTCCGTTTAAAAAATCAGCGGACGAATGGCATGACATCATAAAAAACAAAAACATAAAATACTACATAGGTTTAGGGGTGTATAAAGCGGGCAGCGACAGTGATAACGGAACATGGCTCGTTTCCGATGAGATACTTAAAAATCAGGTTTTATACGGAAGGAGCATAAGCTGCGACGGCTTTATGCTATACTCCTACGATTATCTCGACACGGAGAACACAAAAACCGAGGTGCAGAATGTTGTAGCGTTATTTTAGAATAAAACAGGTTTTTACCCTCCCGATTATGTTTGTTATATTCTCAGTCCCTTGGGATATTTATTTTTCAAGCGTCCTTCGGAGCATTTGCCAAAACCGCATGACATACCCTCGACGGCAAAAAGTGTGTATCCGTTCTCCCCGCCGCAGTCTATCTCCTCGCCACTGAGGAACCGCGCGGTTTCGGGCGCGTCCTGACTGAAATCGAGCGTCCTTTTGAAAAATTCGGGAGGAAACGCTGAAAACAGCGCGTGAGCCGGTTCTATCCTGTTTTTCCTGATATCGCCGATGAGAACGCCCGCGCGTATAACGCCTAAACCGTTAAGCTCAGGCATATTGCCGGGGAGAAGATACGCCCTTCCGCCTGACACTCCGACAGTACCTGCGGGGGATATTTTGAATGTTTCTTTGAGAAAATTTTCAGCAAGCTTTACAGCATCGTCCTTCCCGCTTGATTTGCGGCAGTATTCGCACGGTAAATCGCCGCCTTTTTTTACAAGTCTTATCATAAACTGTCCCTCTCCGCCCTCAAGGGGACTTATCCGCACTCCTCCCTCTATATCGCTCTTACGCCCGAAACCCACCTTGACATTATCAACATAAAAATCGTCGTGCCGGCGCATAAACTCATCAATAACTCCCTCATTTTCCTCGTGTGAAAAGGTGCAGGTAGAGTACACGACAGCGCCGCCTGCCCTGACGGCTTGCGCGGCGGATTCGAGAATAGAAAGCTGTCTTTCGGCGCAGGCCCGGACCTGCTCGCGGCTCCATTCATAGGAAGCCTTGGGGTTTTTGCGGAACATGCCCTCGCCTGAGCATGGCGCGTCTACGAGAACCTTGTCGAAAAAGCCCTTAAGTCTGCCGCACAGGGTATCGGGGCCGCAATTTGAAATAACTGCCGACCTGACGCCCATTCGCTCAAGGTTCGACAAGAGAACTTGCGAACGGGATCTCACGATTTCGTTCGACCAAAGCAGCCCGCTGTGGTTAAGCAATGAGGCTATCTGCGAGGACTTGCCTCCGGGTGCGGCACACAGATCGAGAACCCTTTCCCCTTTGTGAATATCAAGGAGCGTGACAGGCGCCGACGCGGACGGCTCCTGAACATAAAACCCTCCCGCGTGATGCAGAGGGCTGTTCCCCAGTCCGTCAATATCACTGTCTATATAATATCCGTTTGAATACATAGGCGATTTTTTCAGCTCAAACGGCAAAAGCGATTTGATTTTATCGTTAGAGACCTTCAGCGTGTTTACGCTTATCCCTCTGAACGGCTTTTTCTCATACGCGGCGAGAAATCTGCCATAATCCTCGCCAAAGACCTCCTTTACCTCGTCAAGAAAGTCCTTTTTCAAAAAATCCGACTGCAATAGTACCACCTGTAATAAATAATTTAATATATCATATCATACGAAATATATATTTTCAATGAATGATTTTTTACTTATTATACAGCGCAGGCAATATATCCCCGTCTCTAATGCGGGAAACGCGCCTTGACAAAGCAAGTCACTTATTGAATTTTGCAGACAATACAAATTTTGTACTTGTCAATTTATTGTGATTTTGATATAATATTATAGAAATCTGAATCGAGAAAAAATTATAAAATACAGGAATGACTGAATTGAACGAAATATTGTCAAGAAGAATTGTTGTAAAGGTCGGAACATCGACACTGACATACGAAAACGGGAAACTCAATATCAACCGTATTGAGCAGCTTTGCAAAGTTTTAAGCGACTTGCAGAATATGGGCAAGCAGATAATACTTGTTAGTTCGGGCGCTATCGGCGTAGGCTACGGCAAGCTCAATATGCGGGAACGGCCGCGGGAAACACGCTACAAGCAGGCGGTCGCGGCTGTCGGACAGTGTGAGCTTATGTTCATGTATGATAAATTTTTCGGCGAGTATAATCACACAGTCGCGCAGATATTACTCACAAGAAACGTCTTGCTGAATGAGCATCTCAGGCAAAACGCTTACAACACTTTCAGCACACTGCTTGAGATGGACATTATCCCTATTGTAAACGAAAACGACACCGTGGCTATTGACGAGCTTGTCGGGAACAATTTCGGAGATAATGATAATCTGTCGGCTATCGTTGCCGACCTTGTAGACGCGGATCTGCTCGCGATACTCACCGATATTGACGGACTGTATGATTCCGATCCGCGAGTCAATAAGGACGCAAAACATATTGATGTCGTTACATACATAGACGACAATATTCGTCAGATGGCGGGCGGAACAAGCTCCAACAGAGGAACAGGCGGTATGCTGACTAAAGTAACCGCCGCCGCGGTCGCAAACGAGGCGGGGATAAACTGCTGTGTAATGAACGGCGATAATCCTCAAAAGCTCCGCGACCTGATAGTTGACAAAAAACAGGTGGGAACCATGTTCCTATCGGGAAGATAATATAACGGAGGGAACAGTGTTGCTGAAAACCGAAAGAATTTCAGTTATGAATTTAGAAAACGCGATCCGGGGCGCGCGAAACCCTCTGAACAGCTGGGCGAGGAGCGACAGCTTCTATGACGATAAAGGAATGTATATTCTCGGTGAAAATGATCTTGCTCTCGCGAAAAGGCTCGCGAGAGCGGGCAGCGACCATAGGAAGTATCTTCGTCAGATTTTTGTTTCTGTAGACGTCACAGCCCCGATGTACTGGTGGAAAGAATATGATACATACAAGATCGCTACGGTAGCAAACTCTACAAGCACCATGCACAAGATCCACAGCAAGGAGTTTTCAAGAGAGGATTTCAGCACAGACAAGCTTGATGAGGAATCTCTCGCTTTTTTTGATGAAATTATCGCAACGCTTGAAAAACTCAGAGTCAAATACATTGAAACAAAAGATAAACAGTATTGGTATGACCTGATTCAACTGCTTCCGTCAAGCTATAACCAGATGAGAACCTGTACATTGAACTATGAAACACTGATAAATATATATTACGCGCGGCATAATCACAAGCTTGACGAATGGCACATATTCTGCGGCTTCATAAAGAAACTGCCATACGCTGAGGATTTAATACTTATTAAGGATGAGGTGTAAAAAATGACCGTACTTGAAGAAATGGGCAGAAAAGCCAAAGAGGCTGCCCGCACACTGTCTGTTATGGGAGAAGAAAAGAATGAGGCTCTAAGGCTTATTGCCGACGCTCTGATTGAGAATACAGACGCTATTCTCGCGGCAAATAAGATTGATGTGGAAAACGGCCGTGCAAGCGGGCTGACAGAATCCATAATAGACAGACTAAGCCTGAGCGAAGCCCGCATAGAGGGCATGGCGAATGGAGTTCTCGACGTCGCGGCTCTCCCCGATCCTATCGGTACAGTGATAAGCGGCGGCAGACGTCCGAATGGGCTGAATATAACCAAAATCCGTGTTCCTATCGGGGTTATCGGTATAATTTTTGAGGCTCGTCCTAACGTCACCTCCGACGCGGCTTCTCTTTGCCTGAAAAGCGGAAACGCAGTCATTCTTCGCGGAGGCAAGGAGGCAATAAATTCCAATAAGTGCATAGCCGATGTCATGAGAAACGCTCTCGACAAATCTAAGCTTGACAGGAACTGCATTCAGCTTATAGAGGACACAACACGTCAGTCCTCCATAGAACTCATGGGGCTTACGGAATATCTTGACCTGCTGATCCCGCGCGGCGGAGCCGGACTTATAAAAGCTGTCGTCGAGAACGCGAAAGTACCCGTTATAGAAACAGGCGTAGGCAACTGTCACGTCTTTGTCGACGAAAGCGCGGATATTGATATGGCTGCCAATATTATCTATAACGCCAAAACATCGCGTCCGTCCGTCTGCAACGCCATTGAAACGATACTTGTTCACAAAAATACAGCGGAAAAAGCCCTGCCCGTTATCAAGGCAAGGCTTGATGAAAAAAATGTGGAACTTCGCGGCTGTGAGATAACAAGAAAAATTCTCGGTGACAGCGTTATTCCCGCAACGGAATCAGACTGGAGCACGGAATATCTGGACTATATTCTCGCGGTTAAGGTCGTCGATTCCATTGACGAAGCTATTGCGCATATAGCAAAATATTCAAGCGGTCACAGCGAGTGTATAATTACCTCTGACTACAAAAACGCGACCCGCTTTAAAAACGAAATAGACTCCGCCGCAGTCTATGTCAATGCCTCAACGAGGTTTACCGACGGCGGAATGTTCGGTTTGGGCGCGGAGATCGGTATCTCTACTCAAAAAATACACGCAAGAGGTCCTATGGGACTTAATGAGCTTACCTCTATGAAATTCATCATTGAGGGCGACGGGCAAATCAGATAAGCAGATACAGCAGCGCAAGCATCAGCTCGCTGTTTTCCTCTTCTCCTCCGAGAAGAACAAGAAGCAAAATAATAAGGCTTTTCTCCTTGTCCTTAAAAAGTCCTGCCAATGCTCCGCCGGTTTCGCAGTCACTGTCACCGGCGAAACGCTGCGTTTCGCTCTCGGCGTTTATTTCTTCCTTTGCTTTGGGACGGCTTTCTTGCTGAGGCTGGTTCTGCGTTGTCATCTTCTTGGCGCGCTGCTGCATATCGCGGACACGCCGCACCGCTTCCTGCTGCATTCGCCCTATATCCTCATTTGAAGGATTCATGCTGTTCCTCCTTTACTTAAACAGGTTAAACATATCTGTTCCCTTTAAAACGGGCAAAAGCTTTATGATTCTTATAAGACGTATCCCCTCGTCGAGCTTTTTCTGACGGCCTTCGCTAAGGAACGGGCGCATTGCTTTGAGGAGTGTTGTAGTTTCATCATCCTCGCGCAACGAATTAACTATGGGCATAAGCTTCATCATCGTATTCATCATTTCAGGCGGAAGCGATGAGGGCTCGGGTACCGGGGGCGACGGCTGAGGCGGTTCGGGAGTGGCTTGTTCATGATTGCCCTGACTCAAAAGCCCGCTTAATCCCTGTATTTTGCTCATGATTTCCGGATCGTTCATCATTGACATGAGCTTTTGAGACATATCGTCCATAGGCTATTTCTCCCCCATCAGCTTTTTAATTATTGCCTGTGCTTCGGGTGTCTTAAGAATGCGTTCGGCTTCTGATTTATCGGCAAGCGCGTTCATAAGCTTATCGTGCTGATCCTTGTCAAGTCCTTCTATGAGCTTATCAATTTCCTTTTTATCCATTAAAATCACCACCCGTATATTTTATTCTGTTTAATAGCATTATATGTTATCGGAGGTCAAAATGAGAATAGTAGTTGCATCGGACTCACACAAAGATTATTACTCTCTGCAAAAGGCGGTCATGAGTCAACCTACCGCCGATGTTGTTATTTTTTGCGGAGACGGAGAGGATGACATTGACACACTGGAAATGAAATTTCCCGAGAAAATGATTATTGCCGTAAAGGGAAATACAGACTGGTGTTCTGAAAAACGCTATTCGGAGGAGATTGAGCTTGAGGGCAAAAATTTATTTATAACTCACGGTCATCTGTTCGGCGTAAAGCATGATTATTCGCAAATAATAAATCAGGCGCATTCACTTGAAGCCGATATTTTGCTTTTCGGACACACCCATGTACCGTACACAGATTATGATAACGGAATGTATATATTAAATCCCGGCTCTATAGGCTACTCCGGCACATATGGAATTATTGATATTACAAAAGCGGGTATTGTTACCAATATAATAAATTTAAACAATACATAAAGATTATGGAGGGGTAAAAATGCGCTTTATTGATATACTGATAATAGGAAGCGGACCTGCCGGTCTGTCGGCGGCGATATATGCCGGCCGTGCCATGCTCTCTACAGTAGTATGTGAAAGAGATTATCTGTCTACGGGACAGATTATAGAAAGCGACTGTATCGATAACTATCCCGGACTGCCGAAAATCGAGGGATACGAGCTTGGCGAGAAATTTAAGCAACACGCTCTCTCCTACGGCACGGAGTTTATCGAGGACGAGGCTGTAAAAATCGACCGTTCAAACAGCGGAGAATATATCGTAAGGTTTAAGAGCGGCAGAACAATCTCGGCTAAAACTATAATCTATGCCGCGGGAGCTTCACACAGGAAGTTAGGGGTCGAGGGCGAGTTTTCCCTGCGCGGCGCGGGCGTTTCCTACTGCGCTGTATGTGACGGGGCTTTCTATAAGGACAAGATCGTCGCCGTTGTTGGCGGCGGGGATACGGCTCTCGAAGATGCGCTGCTTCTCTCGAAAATCTGCTGTCAAGTCTACATTATTTACCGGGGAAGCAAGATGAGAGCGGCAAGGATTCTTCAAAGCAGTGTGCGGGAAACAGAGAATATTAAAATAATTTATAACGCTGTTGTGACGTCAATTAACGGAGATAAGAAGCTTGAATCTCTTTCGCTTAAAGATGCCTCTACCGATGAGTGCGGGATACTTATCGCCGACGGTCTTTTTATTGCTATCGGCTCTGAACCCAATTCAGCGCTTTTGCGGGGAGTTGCCGACATTGATGAAAACGGCTATGTTATAGCTGATGAAACGGGAACGACCTCCGCTCCGGGAATTTTCGCGGCGGGCGACGTCAGAACCAAGTCTCTGAGGCAGATAGTAACCGCTGTTTCGGACGGGGCCAACGCGGCAATATCCGCAGAAAAATATATAAATACTGTCAATCGTTGATTTAATGGCTGTGATATAATTTTTATCACAGCTTTTTTAGCGAATTTCAACCAAGTTCTGTAATTTTATAAATTGCATGACAGTTATTCATGTGATATAATAAATCGTCAGCTACAATAAGTATAAAAAGAGGGATTCTGAAAATGGACATCAGAGAGAATTTGAGAAATATTGCAATTATTGCGCACGTTGACCACGGTAAGACGACACTTGTCGATCAGCTCCTTTTACAAAGCGGTATATTCAGAGAAAACGAAACTGTCGAGGAAAGAGTCATGGACTCTAACGATCTTGAGCGCGAGAGAGGCATTACAATTCTTTCAAAAAATACTTCCGTTATGTACAACGGCACAAAAATCAATATCGTCGACACTCCGGGACACGCTGACTTTGGCGGTGAGGTAGAACGCATACTTATGATGGTTGACGGCGTACTACTGCTTGTAGACGCCTTTGAGGGCTGTATGCCGCAAACGAGATTCGTTCTGAAAAAAGCCCTTGCTCTCGGCAAGAAGCCACTTGTCGTCGTGAATAAGATCGACAGACCGGGCGCGCGTCCCGAAGAAGTAGTAGACGAGGTTCTCGATCTGTTTATCGAGCTCGGCGCGGATGACGACCAGCTCGAGTTCCCTGTAGTATACGCCTCGGGGCGCGACGGCTTTGCGACACTTGACCCGCATGAAAAGGGTGTGAATATGCAGCCGCTTTTTGAGAAAATAATATCTGAAATTCCCGCACCGAGAGGCGATATGAACGGACCGCTTCAAATACTGTTCTCAAATATCGACTATGACGACTATGTGGGCAGAATCGGCGTAGGGCGCGTAGAGAGAGGCAGCGTCAAGGTTGGACAGCAAATCGTTCTCTGTCACAATGACGGTACAACAAAGAACGCTAAAATTACCAATCTTTATCAGTTCGAGGGATTGAAAAGAGTCGAAGCCGAGTCGGCTGAGCTCGGCGACCTTGTGGCCGTTTCGGGCATTACCGACCTGAATATCGGTGAAACAGCCTGTTCCCCCGACTGCATAGACCCGTTACCGTTTGTCAAGATAGATGAACCGACTGTTTCTATGATGTTTATCGTCAATAACAGTCCGTTTGCGGGACGTGAAGGCAAGTATGTAACATCAAGAAATATAAGGGAAAGACTTTTTAAAGAGGTTGAAACAAACGTCGCTATGCGTGTTGAGGAAACGGATTCTCCCGACACCTTTAAAGTTTCGGGGCGCGGAGAGCTTCACCTGTCTATCCTCATAGAGCAGATGCGCCGTCAAAATTATGAATTTCAGGTTTCACGCCCAAAGGTCATATTAAAGACAATCAACGGTAAGATCTGTGAACCGATGGAACTGCTTATGATAGAGGTTCCCGACAACTATGTCGGCACAATAATGGAAAAACTCGGTACCCGCAAGGCAGAACTTCTCAACATGGGTACAAGGGAAACGGGTACTACACACATAGAGTTTAAGATTCCTTCAAGAGGTCTTATGGGTTACAGACCGGAATTTCTGACCGACACAAACGGCAACGGCATCATGAACCATATATTTGACGGCTATGAGGAATACAAGGGTGACATTCAGCAGCGTCCGCAGGGTTCACTTATCGCTTATGAAGCCGGTACGACGACGGGCTACGGGCTTTTTCAGGCTCAGGACAGAGGCCGTATGTTTGTCGGACCCGGCGTTGAGGTTTACGAGGGTATGATAGTCGGCGCAAGCCCAAAGAGTGAAGATATAGTAGTCAACGTCTGCAAAAAAAAGCATATTACAAATACTCGCGCGTCGGGCTCTGACGAAGCTCTGAAGCTCACACCGCCGACAATTCTAAGCCTTGAGCAGTCACTTGAATTTATCACTGACGACGAGCTTGTTGAGGTGACGCCGTTATCTATCAGAATGAGAAAAACCATACTTAACAAGGAACAGCGTATGAAGAAAGCAAGCAAGGGCTGATAAGTCAAATGGATTTCGTTATATTGGATCTCGAATGGAACCAAAGCTACAGTAAAAAGCTAAAGGGCTTTTTCAGTGAAATAATTGAATTTGGCACTGTCAAGGTCAACTCCGCTATGGAGATAGTTGATGAATTTTCAATGCTCATATGTCCGCAGATCGGAAAGAAGCTAAGTGATGAAATAACCGCTTTAACCAGCATATCCGATGAAGATGTCGTTGACGGCTGTACGTTTACCCATGCCTTGAGCGAGTTTAAAAAGTTTCTCGGTGACAATACGCTTATGACGTGGGGTATGACAGATATAAGCGTCCTCATGGAGAACAGCAGATACTTTCTTCAGAACGATAAGCTGTTTTTTATAAAGAACTACATAGATCTTCAATCCTATTGTGAGGATATTATCATAAAAAAGGGCATCACTGAAAACAAAAAATTAAAGGGAAGTCAAATGGGACTTATGACTGCCGCTGAGCTGCTCAATATAGATTCATCTGACATATTGCATCATCGCGCTCTTGACGACAGCATTCTTTCTTACAGATGTTTAAAGGAGCTTTATTCCTATCCGGAGATACTGCCGCATATTCTGCCCTTTGATAATGAGCTTTACCGAAAGCTGACGTTTAAAAATACTGTATTGTGCAGCCTTGACAATCCCCTTATTGATAAGTCGCAGATGTATTTTACCTGCACCTGCGGTTATCGCGCTAAACGCAAGAAAAAGTGGAAATACTCATGCAAAGCGTTTACGGCGCCGTTTCAGTGCAAAAGATGCGGAAACAGGTTTATGGGAAGAATACAGTTTAAATTGAAGTATGACGGCGTCCATATAATTAAAAGGGTAATTGCTTATAAGCCTGATACTGTGGCAATTCCGCCGTCTGACAACGCGATTAAAGCATAAGGCAAATTAAAACTCCCTCCGCAATTCAAAATAATTGCGGAGGGAGTTTTTTAATGCTTTACAGCAGATCCTCAAAAGACATAATATATTTATTCGCCATTTTCTTTAAGGTTTCTTTTTCAGAAGATGATTCGGTATCATATACGGCGACTGTATACATACCCGCGGTATTAGCGCCGCTTATGCCGTCGATAATATCCTCAAAAACCACACATTCATCAGGCTTTACTCCGAGCTTGCCGGCAGTGTACAGGTAAATATCGGGATGACGTTTGTCCATGCCAACCTCCGACGTACAGCAGATCGTATTAAAATAATCGTAAACACCGTTGTTTTTTAAAACGGGTTCGGCTAAAAACGGCTTAGATGAGGTCGCTATACCAAGCCGCAAGCCGTCAGTCCTCAGCTTTTCGATCAGCTCCTTAGCGCCGTCCTTCAAGCGAACATTATATGTATATTCGTTTACTGCCATATTGAGCCATACCGATACAATATCCTCAACGGTTTCGTTCAGGTTAAAACGCGCTATTGTATATTCGGCGGCAGTTTCAAAGTGCATTGTTTTAATAGCTCTGCTGTAGTCGTCAGGTACTTCAAAGCCTCTTTCCGAAAGAAAATCGACATCTACCTTGTGCCAGACATACATAGAATCGACTAATGTTCCGTCAAGGTCAAAAATCGCTGCTTTTATCTTGCTCATAGTACCTCCGATTTAAGAATATTCAAAAGCTCTTTGGACGCGGCTGTAATGTCGTTTTTCGCTATAATGCCCGAAACGACCGCCGCGCCGCTTATCCCGCTGCCCGCAAGTAAAGAAATATTTGTGCTGTTTATTCCTCCTATCGCGACAACCGGGATTTTCACCCTGCGGGTAATCTCACGCAAATTTTCTATCGTATTTTCCACGGCGTCAACCTTTGTTGCCGTTCCGAATACCGCGCCGACGCCAATGTAGTCCGCTCCGCCGCTCTCGGCTTCTATTGCAAGGGGCAGGGTCGGAGCCGTAACCCCGATTATTTTTTCTTTGCCCAGAAGCCTTCGCGCCTGTACAAGCGGCAGATCGCTTTGACCGATATGTACACCATCAGCGTCAGCGGCAAGCGCAATATCGACTCTGTCGTTGATTATAAGCGGCACACCACGTTTTTCAAGCAGTTTTTTTATACTGACAGCGGTATAAAAAAACTCGCGCGACGACAGTTCTTTCTCGCGAAGCTGAACCGCTGTGCAGCCGCCGTCAACGGCCCTTTCAACCGCTTCCTCAAGAGTTTTCGCGGTCATAAGCCTTCTGTCTGTCACAAGGTAAAGGCTTAACATTTTTGAATCAAATTTCATATTCATATTTCATTAAAGTTCTGAGCAGAATTTAACCTCTTTGCCCTCAAGAATGAGGTTAGTGGTTCTTACGGCGCACATTTTACCGCACATAGAGCAGGTATGGCGTTCGCTGACAGGTGTTGACTCATAGTATCTGCGGGCTTTCTCCTTGTCAATGGCAAGCTCAAACATAGCATCCCAGTCAAGAGCGTGTCTTGCGTCAGCCATCTTATTGTCAATATCGCGGGCGCCCTTAATGCCGTTTGATATGTCGGCAGCGTGTGCGGCGATCTTTGACGCAATAATGCCCTCTTTAACATCATCGAGATCAGGCAGGCGCAGATGCTCCGCGGGCGTAACGTAACAAAGGAAATTAGCTCCGTTGGCGGCGGCAACAGCTCCTCCGATAGCGGACGTGATATGGTCATATCCGGGGGCAATATCAGTTACAAGCGGTCCGAGAACATAAAAAGGAGCGCCATGGCAGAGCCTTTTTTGGATCCTCATATTCGCGGATATCTCATTCATAGCCATGTGTCCCGGCCCCTCTACCATGACCTGAACATCATGCTGCCATGCGCGTTCCGTGAGCGCGCCCAGCTCGATAAGCTCGCTTATCTGACCCGCGTCGGTGCTGTCGTCAAGGCAGCCCGGTCTGAGAGCATCGCCAAGACTGATCGTACAGTCATATTCGCGCAAAATGTCGAGAACCTCATCGTAATGCTCATAGAAAGGATTTTCGTTGCCTGTCATTTCCATCCACGCAAAAAGCAGCGAGCCGCCGCGTGAAACAATATTCATTCTTCTCTTGTCGCGTTTAAGGCACTCGACAGCTCTCTTGTTAATGCCGGCGTGTATAGTCATGAAATCAACGCCTTCTTTAGCGTGGGCTTCAACTACCTTTAGGAAATCCTCCGCCTTAATATCGAGCAGGTCCTTTTCAAGATAGCCGATCGCGTCATATATGGGAACTGTTCCTATCATGGCCGGTGAATAATCTATAAGCTGACGGCGGAATGTGTTTGTCTTACCGTAGTTGCTGAGATCCATTATCGCTTCCGCGCCATAAGAAATCGCCAGCTTGACCTTTTCAAATTCAACGCCGTAATCCTTGCAGTCGCCCGAAATGCCGAGATTTACATTTATCTTTGTCTTAAGCCCGTCACCTATTCCCTCCGCGCTTAAGGCTGTATGATTAACATTCGCGGGTATGGCGACTGTTCCCTTTGCGACGAGAGCCATAAGCTCCCGCGCGTCCATTTGCTCCTTTTGAGCGACTGTTTCCATCTCTTTGGTGACAATACCTTTTTTAGCCGCTTCCATTTGTGTTTTATAGCTCATACTTCAAGTCCTTTCATATATAATTCATAGAAGTGATTAGTAGGCCCGTGACCCCTGCCTATTGAAAGCGAGTGACGTATAGCCGAGGTAATATAAGCTTTAGCGTTACCGACCGCATCGAAAAGCTCCGTTCCGTTCGCGAGATTTGCCGCTATTGCCGACGAAAACGTGCAGCCAGTGCCATGAGTATTTTTGGTTTCAATGCGTCCGGTGGAAAACGTATAAAATTCCGAGCCGTCATACAGTACGTCTATGGCATCTCCGCAGAGATGACCCCCCTTGATAATGACGTTCTCCGCTCCGAGTGAGCGTATTATCCGCGCCGCACTTTGAATATCGGAAAAATCCTTGATTTCCATACCCGTTATGACCTCTGCTTCCGGTATGTTCGGAGTAAGCACATACGCAAGCGGAATTATTTCCGTTTTTAACGCTTCAAGGGCCTCACTCTCCATCAAGGCGTGTCCGTCCTTCGCGGACATTACCGTGTCTATAACTGTATATTTGGGTCTGTATTCCCGCAGCCGTTCCGCTACGGCTTTCATGCACTGACTTGAGGGAAGCATACCTATCTTTACCGCATCGACCTCAATATCCTCAAAAACGGCGTCAATCTGGTCTTTTACTATATCGGGAGATATATTTTCGACCGATATTACCCGTGAGGTGTTCTCAGCCACCACGGAAACTATTACGCTCATACCGTATACGCCATGCGCGGAGAAAGTCTTGATATCCGCCTGAATACCCGCTCCCCCGCTGCAGTCCGAGCCGGCTATGGAAAGCGCCGTCCTCATAAGCTTCACCCCCCTATCCAGTAAAAAAGCCCGCAAATCGCGGGCAGTAAATTGCTTTAACATTTACTTCCCTACCACGGTATAAGCCGACAGGTTCTAAGGGTTTATTTCTCAATCGTGACAGCTAAGTCCGATACCCCCGTAAATATATATATTCTCTTATGAGAATATAGTACAGCATTTCACACGATATGTCAACACCGAAAAAGTAATACTTGCGAAATTAAAAAAAATGGGATAAAATATATTATACAATATAACTCAGACAATCTTTTCCCCCATGCGGGCTCTGCCAAACAGCGTCCCGTCGCGCCTGTTAGGCAGTATTCATTTTGAATAACGGGGCGGGTTCTTTATTAAATTTATTTAAAAGGTGCAGCTATTAAATGAAAAAGCAATATCTTGATGAATCATTTGACTTGATGCGGCAATTTTTAAGCTATATGCAGAACGTCAAGGGGCGCTCTGAAACAACAGTAAACGAATACTTTATAAGCCTGAGAACTTTTTTCAGATATATGAAAACTCTTAAAGGCGTTGTACCCGAGGACGCCGATGAGCAGAGCATAAAT
Organism: uncultured Clostridium sp.; assembly: GCA_964385235.1. Classification (GTDB taxonomy): domain Bacteria; phylum Bacillota; class Clostridia; order Oscillospirales; family Acutalibacteraceae; genus Pseudoruminococcus. Next base: position 12,251 of record CAYLOD010000014.1, on the reverse strand, counting down.
ATAGACGATATAGATCTTGACTTCATAAAGTCTATTACATTTACCGACATAAGCTATTTTATGAATTACTGTATCAGCGAAAGAGAAAACGGGGCGGCCTCCCGTGCGCGCAAGGCGTGTGCAATAAGAGTGTTTTTCAATTTTCTTTCTCAAAAAATAAATGTTATTGAAACAGATCCTTCAAAACAGCTTGATACACCAAGGCTTTCAAAAAAACTTCCGAAGTATCTGACACTTGAGCAGAGCATCGAGCTTCTTAACGCGGTAGATGGTCCGACGAAAGAGCGGGATTACTGTATACTCACCCTGTTCTTAAACTGCGGTATGAGACTTTCGGAATTAGTGGGGATAAACCTCACAGACATAAGAAGCGACCGCACTTTAAGGCTATTGGGAAAGGGCGGTAAGGAGCGCGTTGTTTATCTGAACGATGCCTGTCTGACGGCTATTGAAGATTATCTCAAGGTGCGTCCGCAGGACAAAATAAAATCCGCTAAGGATAGAAACGCACTCTTTATTAGCAGAAACGGCAATAGAATAAGCCCCAAAACCGTTCAGTGGCTTGTTAAAAAATATCTTACAAATATCGGTCTTGCGACAGAGCAGATGTCTATGGGATATTCGGTACACAAACTGCGTCACACAGCGGCGACTCTGATGTACCAGCACGGGAATGTCGATATCAGAGTGTTAAAGGATATTCTCGGTCATGAAAACTTAGGAACAACGGAGATATATACTCACTTGTCAAGCGCACAGATGGAAAACGCGGCGGAGAGCAGTCCCCTCGCGAAAGTAAAAAGAAGAAAGTAATGCGGGATATTTCAATAAGGATCCCGCCGCCTAAAAGGCTGAGGCATTTTCGCATAAATTATAAATAACGCCGCACACAGCTCATTGTGCGGCGTTATTTTTACGTTAAAATCACTGCTCGGCTATGACCTCCACCTCTACGAGAACATTCTTGGGAAGCGTTTTTACAGCTACGCATGAACGCGCCGGCTTGCCTGTAAGGTACCTTCCGTACACTTCGTTGAATGCCGCGAAATCGCCCATATCAGAGAGGAAACAAACTGTTTTGACGGCTTTATCGAGTGATGTTCCCGCCGCCTCAAGTATAGCGCCGAGGTTTTTCATTACCTGCTCCGTCTGCCCCTCTATTGTATCCGTCTCAACCTTTCCTGTAAGCGGATTTATTGCGATCTGTCCGGAAGTAAAAACGAGTCCCGCGGCCTTAACAGCCTGTGTGTAAGGACCTATAGCGTCCGGAGCGTTCTTTGTGTAAACCTTTTCTGACATAATAAAACTTCCTTGTATAATAAAGTAGTAGTTATTATTGTGCCTCTCCAAGCACATATGACGCGCTGTAATGGATTCCGCGGATCGGTTATCACTTCCCGCCGCCGTACGGTTACGGAAAGTCCCCCGTCCACAGCTCTTTACAGTATTGTTGATCAGTTAGATACCCCCTTCGGTTTATTCGGAACAAGGCTGCAAGACAATGCTCTATGCGGATACACAGCATCACAGCAAACCATTTTTACGCTATGCCTGCCATATTGAATGACGGGGCCCGGCGGGACGGGGCCCGGCGGGACGGAGCCCAACGGGGAAGCACCATATTTAACATCATTCAGCGACAACCTTTACTGTACCGTTCAGGCACATAGTATCCTCTATAACCTCGCCCGGCATATAAACAGGAATCCCCGGAGGACAAGGACAGGCGGTATCGGCGGCAATCCTGCCAATAGCCCTGTCGGCGGGTACAAATTCGCTTTTTGATAATAAGGCTTCTCTCAAAGACATAACTGCCCGAGGGAGAGTGACCGTGACGGATTCCTTTCGGATAAAGTCTTTTTCAAGGCTGTCAAGTGAGATAATAGAGTTTTTCAGGCGGGAAAAATCCTCGTCAGTATTAAACGGAGTACATATGAAGACAGCGTTTTCACTGTCGGTCATTTCAGGCTCAACTCCCCTGCTTCTGAAAAATTCTCCCGCGGCTCCGCCTGAAATACCAAGACCTGATGTGTTGACAGTTACTCTGAGAGGGTCGCACGAGCCTTCAGGCTGTTCTATGCCAAGCTCACACGCCGTATTTTTTATATCGTAAACTATCGGCTCGATCTGTCTGTATTCGTCTGTACCGCCATTTCTTATATAGTCTGCGCACAGGTCGATAGACGCCATTATCGGATATGAGGGGCTTGTCGACGCGAACAGAGACATTGCCTCCTTAGCGCCCTCTGTAAAGCGCGGATCGGCTATATTCAGCAGTGCGCCACCCGTTAAGACTGGTAGTGTTTTGTGTACGGAACAGGCGGTCATTGACGCGCCTAAGGTCAGCGGGTGAATATCCCTTGTAAGAAACTTGAGATGTGAGCCGTGCGCGTTATCAACAAGGAGCGGTACATTATATTCACGGCAAACGCCTGAAAGAGCCTCAATATCTGAAATTTCTCCGTAATAAGTAGGACTTGTTATGTAGCAGCCGCATATATCATTATTTTCGGAAAGCACTTTTCGTATATCGTTCGCGTCTATCCTGCCCGTGAAATATCCGCCGTTTTTCGGCAAAACCCATACAGGTTCTATACCGAGAAGCGCCATAGCGTTTACCGCGCTGCGGTGTATATTTCTGCCGCAAATAAGTCTGCCGCCGTCTTTAGAAACAAGTCGGATCATAGCCATTATCGCGAGTGAACAGCCTCCGGCCGATATAAGCGTCCTCTCCGCGCCGAATATCTCCGCAAGATTTTTCTCGCATTCTAAGATAGCTCCGCTCGCCTCAAAGAGAGCGTCTGTGTCGGGTAGCTCTGTTAAATCAAGTCTTAAAAGTCCGGGATTTATTATACCCGAGCTTTTATGACCGGGAGTATGAAACGATGAGCGGCGCAGCTTCTGATGATCAAGAAGCGCGTTGTATAACGGCAAGGTATTTATAGTTATCACCCTATTTCCTACAGCTTATTCTATAATGCGCTGCGGCAGCGCGTTCCGGCTTTCAGTCCGCAGAGCTGTTATGGGATTTAACGTATTTGTCATTTATCCCCGTTAATTTCCACGCAGATATTTATAAATTCATCTCTTGTCATAAGACAGTTTAAAATCGCCAGCAAAGAGTTCGTCGTCATATTTTCGGGAAGGTTCAGCCTATCTTTAAGAGCCTTGCGTTTTTCGGAGGAATTGCTCCCGCCTGTCAAGCCGTAAACAAAAAAATCCGTCTTTGTTATCTCTCCCGCGTTTTGCGCGGTTTTACAGCCTGTATCCTCACAGACAGCTCCGCATCTTCTGAGCGCCTCAAGGATAATCTCCTTGGATACGCCCTCCACACCGAGCTTTCCCTCTTTAGAGCTTTTGTCCTTACGTTTTTCTTTTCCAAATATATCGGGGATATACGCGTGTTTGATTTTTTCCTTGGGGATCACACCCTTTAGGAAATTCCTTATTATAAAACCTGCGGAATCGCTGTCAGTCATGACAATAATGCCCCGCTTTTCTGCAAGCTCTCTTATGAGGTACCGTCGTTCCTTGTCGTTAAATATTCCAAATCCGTTTGTCGTTATGATCAGTCCGTCAATTATCGACGACAGCTTAATTTTATCATATTTTCCCTCGACTATTATTGCTTCCTCTACCTTTATCATTTTTCGCCGTCCTCTTTAACTATTAAAAGTATTCTTGCTATGAGCGTCTCAAGCAGCAGCCGACCGTCTCCCCCGCTCGACTTCAGCTTTATATCGGTATCGGCTATCACGTTAAGTATTCTCGATAATGCCGCCGATGAGTACCGATTCATATTGCGCTCAGCATTTCTGATTTTAAATTCCTTACCTTTATAAGGGAATATCTCCTTTAGAACTGACGGTCTCTCTCCGCTCTCAACGGCAGTTTTCACACGGTATATATCGACAAACGCGGAGCTTAATACTCCGAGTATCATTTCCGGCTTTTCGCGCTGATAATAAAGCAGATCAAGCTGCTTGTACGCGGTAATAAAGTCACGGCGGATTATCGCGTCGGAAAGCGCAAATGTCCTTGCCTCAATGTTTTTTACGGAAACAAGCCTTATGCTCTCCTCGGTTATAATTCCCTCTCCCGTATAAGCGCACAGCTTTTCTGTTTCATTTTTAAGAGTGTTCATATCCGTCCCGCAGCTTTCTATCAGCTTGGCGGCATTCATATCGCTTATCTCACAGCCGAGCTTTCTTGCCCATGATACTACCTGTCGTTCGAGGGCGGCGGCGCCCCTCTTGTCAAGATACAGAACGGTTCCGCATTTTTCGGCGGCGGCGGCGAATTTCCTTGTTTTGCCGGCTTTCTTTATGTCGTATGAAAGTGTCGGCTGAGAGAATATTAAAACCGTACTGTCAGGCAGATCGGAACAAAATGCAATCAACTCTTTCAGGTCGCTTTCTGAAAGCCCCTCAAAGTCAAAGTCGCTGACGCATACACACCGCTTTTCGCTCATAACCGGGAGCTGCTCCGCCGACTGTGAAATACCCTCAATATCCACAGCCGGCGGGAGTAAATCGGTATCAAATCCTGATGCGTTTTTACCCTCGACCTTGGTAAGAAGATATTCCGTATATTTTTTTACAAGATATTTTTCCTCGCCGTAGATCAAATAGAGATTAGAAAAATCACCCGCGAGAGCTTCCTTTTTAAAATCCTGTTCATTTACGACAGCCAATCAGACTCACTCCAAATCGAAATACTTCCGCCTTGAGAAACTCTCATGCGGATATTGCTTTCAAAACACGTCAAATATATATTTTCGCATATTTCGGAAAATTTGCCATAGCAGCTATATGAATTTTCCTCATAACACGACAGAACAACGGCGGCAGGCTCCAGAAGTCCGTAATTCAAAGGCACTTCCGACAGAACGCAAACCGAAGCGTTGAGCCATTCGCCCGGAACCTTTGCACAGTCCGCCCCGTCGGGTATGATGAGTATATCAAAATCTCCGTCAAAGGTTAAATGCGTGAAAATTCCTCCGTCCGTTTCAATACTCGTTATAACAAAATCATCAATATACGCCCGGTTTTCTTTCCGGGGATTATATTTTATCACATTTTCGGCATTATTTAAAGCGCGGTGCAACTTTTCACGGGCCTTGTTCTCATTATAAATCCCCGCGTTGCGCACAGTAAAGTCTTTTAGAATATATTCAGCATTCGCGGTATCATAAGCGCCGGTATCCGCTACAAGCAGATAATCAATGTCCTTAACCGACGACGTATTAAAATAGTCGTACATATCATACGCTTTGCTGCCTCCGTATGTTACGGCGGCAGTATTCTCACCCGATTTAACGGCCACATTTACACCGTCGCCGCTTTCGGCGATATATATTGACGTACCGAGCGAAAAATAAATATTATACGCGGCTATAAGTACAAAAAGAGATACGACGGAGGTTATCGTTGTGAAGCGTATCGCAAAGCGGCGGCTTTTAAGCCGCAGAGTAATTATAAACGTCACAGCCACAGCCGCTATCCAAATCAGCACGAACGAATAATTCATATGTATAACCGATAACGGCAGATTGGCAATAAACTTGACGCAGAACAAAATATATTTTGAGATTATACCGCAGACGAGCATAAGCGGATACGCCAAGAATGAAAAAACTGACGTAAAATGGAACAGCACTCCCAATATGCCCAAGGTAAGCATTATTCCTGCTGAATATGATATAAGCAGATTTGCAAAAACAGTATAAACCGGAAACTGTTTAAAAACAATGACAGTGACGGGCAGCGTAAATACTGTAGCTGAAACAGATGCGGAAATAACGGAAACGACCGACGATAGCAGCCTATGAAGCATTTTACCGAGTGATTGCTCTTTCGGCAGAGCCGGTCTTACGCGTCCGGGCTTTTTTATTCGCAGTCTTTCAAGTATGTACACGGCTGTTTTTTCGCCGCATATGAAAATACCGAATGTCGCGCCGACTGACATAAGGAATCCGAAGTCAGCGCCGCTGTACGGATTAAAAAGACAGATTACAAGCGTTGAAAAGCCGAGAGAATTGAGCGTGTCGGGTTCTCTGAATAATGTCATTCCGAGCAGAAATACCATTTGCATGATTCCCGCCCGCAATACCGTCGGAGAAAATCCCGTAACAGCCATAAATATGAAAACAACGAGCATCGTCATGCCTGCCGCCGCTCTCTTTCTGCGCAAAATCGCTTTAAACAATAACAGAAAAAGCTGCGAAACGATCGTGACATGAAAACCCGAAACCGACATAATGTGAGAAACTCCCGCCGATGAAAAATTTTCCTTTTCGTCTGATGTGAGAGTATGCTTATCACCGAGCATAACCGCCGACATCAAATTCGCGCAGTCGTCGGGAAGATAATTCTCAATTACGTCCCTTACCGTCCGTCTGAGCTCTATAGCGTAATAGTATACGGGCTTATTCTCGTTGCGTTTAACGGCGACGCCGTCAAAATGACGTATTGAGCCGCGCAAAAGATATCCCCGTGAAATATCGTAATTTGCGAAAACGGGATCATTATTTTGATACAAAGAAATATTAGCGCTCAATTCATCATATACATCAAGGTCATAAACATAGCCTGATGACGCAAGTATTTTAAAGCCGGAGATTTCCGAGCCGCCGACCGACGTTACCTTAAGCGGATAATAATATTTCCCTCCGCTTTCATATGCTTCCTCGCAAAGTGTCGCCGTTACGCTGTACTCGGAACCCGCAAGCGTTTCCACGGGCGCTGTCCTAAGTGATACAAACAGTGAAAAAGACATCATAGCGACAGACGCCGTTACAGTAATAAACGGAATCGCAATCCGCTTTCTGATTTTTTTGCTTAAAAGCGAAAGTACAAAAAGCGCGGCAAGAACGCCCGATATAAAATAAGATATTTTCGCGCCAAAGAGTAAAGCGACCGTAAGGGCAGCAAGATAAGTAAATCCCAAAACCGCAAACGGTCGTTTCATAAGAATCCTCCTGTGGATTAAGTTTAATAAGGGGGCTTGCACGTCATTATAACCACCGCTTTTGTCACCCGTTGGGCTTATAGTGTGGCGGGGCACAGCGTGGCGGGGCACAGCGTGGCGGGGCACAGCGGAAAACATCTGCCGCCTGTTGAAGCTGTGCTTAAATCATTATGCTAAATTTACTCCAAGCTTTTTACCGCCTAAAAGATGGAAGTGAATATGGAAAACAGTCTGTCCGCCGTCAGCTCCGCAATTATTGACTATCCGATAGCCGCTCTCGTCTATGCCCAAATCCTTGGCGATTTTTGCGGCAACGACAAAAACATGAGATATAAAATCCGCGTTTTCTTCAGTAAGCTCATTTGCGGAGGCAATATGTTCCTTGGGTACTATGACAATATGCGTGGGCGCCATGGGTGAAATGTCATGAAAAGCAAGTATCCTGTCGTCCTCGTAAACCTTTTTTGAAGGTATCTCACCATTGATAATTTTGCAAAAAATACAATCCATTTTAGCTTTCTCCTTTTTGTGATTTTTATTGACGCTCCGCTCGATAGAGGCAGAGTCGGGAAATTTAAATTTTCTCAGCCGCGCGCAGCATTTCCTCTGAATAATCAAGCGATGCTTTTGTCATCTCCGCGCCGCCGATTATCCTCGCAAGTTCACGCCTCCTTCCCTCATGGTCAAGCTCCTCTACATTTGTAAATGTTCTGTCGTCTCTGACACTTTTTGAAATTTTAAAGTGGCTGTTACCCATAGCCGCAATCTGCGCCAGATGGGTAACGCACAGAACCTGACGGCTTTTTGATACCTCACGGAGCTTTAGCCCGACCTTTTGCGCGGCGCTTCCGCTGATTCCGGCATCAACCTCATCGAATATAAGCGTATCTATATCGTCCTTATCCGACAAGACATCTTTGACAGCAAGCATCATGCGGGAAAGCTCGCCGCCGGAAGCAATCTTCGATACAGGCTTAGGCGGTTCACCGGGATTAGTTGAAATCAAAAACTCAATGCTGTCACAGCCGAGTGAATTAAGCTCGCATTTTTTCTGAACAACAACAAGCCTGACATTCGGCATATCAAGGAACGCCATTTCCTCACACACTTTTTTTGAAAAGCTCTCCAATACGTCTCTGCGTTTTTCGGACAATGACTGTGCAAGCCTTTCCGCTTCCCTGCGGGCGTTACCACATTCAGCCGTCAACGCTTCCCTGTTCTCATCGTACTTAACAAGCGCGTCAAGCTCCTTTTGCGCCTTTTCAAGATATTCGAGCATTTCACCGACCGTAGGGCCGTACTTCTTTCCAAGTGAATACAGCAGGTCAAGCCTTTCCTCTATTTTATCAAGCTCGCCCGCGTCTGTATCTATATTATCACATAAATCCGAAAGTTCGGACAAACAGTCCTCAAGCTCATACATCGCGGATTCTATCCTCGTATTTATCTGCTCAATCTCCGGGAGATATTCAGTAATATCACCGAGCATATAGTTTACCTCGCCGAGATTCTGCAACGCTCCCGACTGCTCCTCGTCGCCGTTCATCAGCTCCCGCGAGCGGATAAGAGCCTCAATGATTTTTTCACTGTTTTGCAGTACCGCTCTCCTCTCGTTAAGCTCCTCATACTCACCGACATACAAGTCAGCATCGGTAAGCTCGTCTATCTGATATTTCAGCAGGTCTGTTCTTCTTTCGCGCTCGCTCTCGTCAACCTCCGCCTTATTCAGCTCCGCAGAAAGCTTTTTATATTTCCTGTACACGGCAAGGTATTCCTCTGTTTCATTTTCAAGCCCCGCAAGGCGGTCAATATATGATATATGAAGCTCCGGCGACATAAGCTCATAGCTCTCTTGCTGACCGTGAATGTTTATGAGGTGGACGCCTATATCCCTGAGAGCCGTTACCGAGGCGGGGCGGCCGTTTATGCGGCATTTATTCCTGCCGGAAGCGCTTATTTCTCTTTGTACGATCAGTTCGCCGTCCACGGCATCAAAGCCCGCCTCGCTTATAGCCGAAAGCGCGTTTTGCGACAGATCTGTAAACTCCGCGCTTAAAAAGGCAGAGGACGCTCCTGTTCGTATAAGCTCCTTAGAGGTCCTGTTTCCCAGAACAGCGTTGATAGAATCAATGACAATAGATTTTCCCGCGCCCGTTTCGCCCGTCATAACGTTCAGTCCACTTTTAAAATCAATGCTTGCCTTTTCTATCACAGCAATATTTTCAATATAAAGATTTGAAAGCATAAACAACTACCTCTCATCAGTTTCCTTTGCCCAAGTTAAGCCTCTTTAATTCCGTCACAAGAGAAAGCGAGGCGTTCTCTCCCCTTGTCGCGATAAAAATCGTATCGTCACCCGCAATAGTTCCGACAACACCCGGTCTGTGAACACTATCAAAGGCGGCGCAAACAGCCTGAGCCATTCCGCTGTTTGTTTTTAGCACAACAATATTGGCGGAGTAATCAACGCTTGTCACTGAGCCTGTGAATATGCTCAGCGTTTCAGATGAAAAAGAAAAGTTTTTTTGAGGAGCGGAAGCATATTTATAGCTTCCGTCACCTGAAGGAATCTTTATGAGCTTCAGTTCCTTAATATCTCTTGAAACGGTAGCTTGAGTCACATTAAAGCCCTGATTGTGAAGCTCGTTCAAAAGCTCCTCCTGCGTTTCGATGCGTTTATCTCTGATCAATTCGAGTATTTTAGTCTGTCTGCGTGCTTTCATAAACTATCATTCCTTTGTGTCACGCCGGGCGTGCGGTTAAGCTGTGTAATACATGAAGTTTGTCATAAACGGAGCATTATTGTACTCTAACGTAATACAATTTTCCTAAAGACCTCTTTCGGTGAATTTATCATTCAGAACTCTGTAAAATGTCTTATCCTTGAGGACTATAAGCTCGGTATATATTTTTGCTGTTGTGATAATAACAGAATCATTTCCGCATAATGGTATTGAATTCTCCCCGTCAATCGTGAGGAGCAATTCTGTACCATCAACATATGCGGGCTTTACAACTATCTCTGACGATGGGTTAAACAGAACGGGCTTCGAGAAAAGGGAGTGTGAGCATATAGGCGTCATTAATATGCAAAACATGGACGGCTCTATCACAGGACCTCCCGCCGACAGTGCATAAGCGCTCGAGCCTGTCGGGGTAGATATAATAAGTCCGTCCGCGCGGTAGTGACATATATAACTGTTGTGCAGTGATACGTCAAGCTCTATCAGCTTTGTTTGAGAACCGCGCGAGATCACCGCGTCATTCAGCGCGAAATATGATTTTTCGCCGCCGCTTCCGCTTTTGAGGGTAATTTTCAACATTTGACGCTTTTCGGTCGTGTAGTCCCCCGTAAGCAATCGTTCAAGCATAGTCAGCTCATCGGGCTCAAGCTCCGCGACAAACCCGAGCCTGCCCATATTGATGCCGAGCAGAGGCTTTCGGGCGGCCGCGGCGTGCTTCGCGGCATGGATAATAGTGCCGTCGCCGCCTATAGTCACCACAGCGTCGCAAGACTCAATCAGCAACTGATGTGAATCATAAAAGGTTATATCATTATCTCTGTATTTTTCTTTCATACCGGACGTCATAGATATTTCGCAGCCCAGCGACTTCAAAAGCGCAACGGCCTTGAGCGACGCTTCATACGCGCCGTTTTTCGTAAGGTTCGGTATGATGGCAATTTTTCTGAGTGATTTCATATATTAAACAGCCCCCTTTCAAATTATAATTGAAATTTTAATTGTTTTAAAAGTTTTTTTAAAACAGACCGCCTGTGCCGCAGCGCCGTCGAAAGCTCTTTCTCCGCACATAACTTCTATTTATCAAGTTCCGCGTGCGAGCGTTTAACAAGAGACTCGATATCAATTCCCTCACCGGCAGCCGGGGTATCTGACTTTCTGATATGGATAAGGTACTCGATATTGCCCTCAGGGCCCTTAATGGGAGAATAATCAAGTGCAAGAACGTCAAAGCCGTTTTCTATGCAGAAATTATAAATCTTCTCGATAACCTCTGTGTGAACAGCCATATCTCTTACAACGCCTTTTTTTCCGACCTTGTCCCTGCCCGCTTCAAACTGCGGCTTTATAAGGCAGACTGCCTCCGCGCCGTCCGCGAGAAGCTCCCTTACAGGTGGCAGCACAAGGCAAATTGAAATAAACGCGACGTCAACGCTGAAAAATTCGATCTCGTCGGGAACCTGTTCTCTCGTTATATACCTTACATTTGTGCGTTCGAGGTTAACTACCCGCTCATCGTTTCTTAGCCTCCAATCAAGCTGACCGTATCCGACGTCGACAGAGTAAACCTTTTTCGCTCCGTTTTGCAACATACAGTCGGTAAAGCCTCCTGTCGACGCCCCGACGTCCATTGTTATTTTTCCTTTAAGATTGAGGTCAAACGACTTAACGGCCTTTTCAAGCTTTAAGCCTCCCCGGCTGACATATTTCAGCTTACTTCCCCGAAGCTCTATTTTTACGTTTTCGCCGTAAGTAATCCCGGGCTTATCGGCTTTCTGATTATCGGCGTATATTTGGCCCGCCATAATAAGCGCCTTTGCCTTTTCACGGCTCTCCGCCATACCGTATTCAACAACAAGCTGATCGAGTCTTTTCTTTGCCACAAAAACTCACCGTCACACTTTCAACTTTTTTAATATGGTTTCCTCCATACCTTCGCTGTCCAGCTTATACTTCCTGAGCGCCGAAAGAACCGATGACTGTTCAACATATTCGTCATCTACCGCTGTGAGGTAATACTTGCCGGAATATCCCCTCGCGTTCAGCAAATAACAGAGATGCTCACCTATCCCTCCGCAGGCTATGCCTTCCTCAAAAAAGAAGCAGGCTTTGTACCGCATTATGCCGAAAACAGCCCCCTCGTCAATAGGCTTCACCTTATTGAGTTTTAAAATGCAGGAGCTGATTCCTCTTTTTTTCAGGTTTTCCATACATTCACAGGCATACGAAAACAATCTGCCATATGTCACTATAAGTATATCACTTTTTTCATCTCCGAAAAAGACATAGGGTCTGTTTCCCGCCTTATAATTTTCGGGACGGTAAAGCTCTCCGCCTCTCGGATACCTTACGGCAACAATATTTTTTTCGCTGTATACGGCATTTTTAAACATAATATACATCTCATCGAAATAGGACGGACACAATATGGTTACATTCGGTATTCCGTTAAGGAATGAAACATCAAAAAGCCCCTGATGTGTTTTCCCGTCCTCTCCGACAATACCCGCTCTGTCAATAGCTAAAATAATATGCAGCTTC